>NZ_JBNXVP010000041.1:0-61330 GCF_050565645.1 Leptolyngbya sp. AN10 | reverse complement strand
TCAGCGGTTGAATCCATTCTTCATGTCCTTCGCCTCAACAACACGGGAAGCCAGGTAGTGCGTATTTGCACAACTTCGGGTTCACCGCAGGTTTTGGTGAAAATTTGTCAGAATGGTGATAAATCGCATCGGCAAGATGGTGGAACTCTTAACCCAACTGCTTCCTAGCCCAGAACACCTACAATTTCAGAATTACGAACTTGATGTAGAACAACAACAGATTCGAGTGTTGATGGAATCGGTGCAGCAAACAGTCTATTGCCCAGTGTGCAATCAAGCTTCCTATCGAGTGCATAGTTTCTATGAACGGACGCTGGCAGACTTACCGTGGGCAAATTATCAAATCGTGATCAAGCTGACGGTCGGCAAGTTCTTCTGTGATCAGGAAAGATGCGATCGCAAAATCTTCACGGAACGGATCGCGGGCGTGATGGCTCCGTGGGCAAGACGAACGAAGCGATTAGCAGCACAACTGAGTGAGATCGCATTGTATACAGGCGGTGAAGGTGGGGCTAAACTGAGCAAAACACTGCACTGTGAGGTCAGTCAAAACACTCTGCTATCGCTGATCTCTCGCCAGTCGATACCTGCGGTGAAAACGCCCAAAGCGTTAGGAGTAGATGATTTTGCATTCCGGCGTGGACAACGTTACGGCACAATTTTGGTTGACTTAGAGACAAATCGACCGATTGTGCTGCTTCCAGATCGCGAAGCAGACACCTTAGCAGAATGGTTAAAAGAGCATCCAGGCGTGGAAGTTCTCTCCCGTGATCGATCAAAGACCTATCGACAAGGCATGACGAGAGGCGCACCGAATGCAACTCAGGTTGCAGATCGCTTCCATTTGTTGAAAAATTTAGCAGAAGTACTAGAGCGAATCTTAGCAATGCACACCCAGCAATTGAAAGCTGTGGAAGCCGCACAAATTCCTGTGAACGATGCCATCATGATTGCTCCCGTAGTACCTCGTCTAGCTATACAGGAGCGCTCTGCCAAGGCGCGAGAACGCCGATTTGCAAAGTACGAGCAAGTGCATCAGTTACGACAGCAAGGCTGGGAGATCCTGGAGATCGCCCGACATCTCGGCATGGGAAAACGCACGGTGTATCGCTACTTGAGCCATTCCAAGTTTCCTGAATGGCAACCACATCCACATCGAGGTCGTTCTCAACGTAGTCAACTCGATGCCTACAAACCCTATGTGCTGAACCAATGGAATCAAGGACAAAGCAATACGAAACAGTTGTTTGAAGAAATCCAACAGCAAGGGTATCGAGGGAGCTATCAAACGGTCGCTCGATACACTCATCGATTGCGGCAGACACAAAAGCAACACCGTGCTCAACTCGGTGTGCAACTCCAGCTTCCAATTAGCGATCTACAACACCCCCCGTTGACTGCTCGTCGAGCGACTTGGATGGTGATGCGTCGAGCGGATCAGCGAACGGATGTAGAGCAAGTTTTGATCGCAGACCTCAAAACACAACATCCCGAATTGGCAGCAGCGATTGATTTGACGCAAGGGTTTACAAAGCTGGTGCGAGAACGATTACCTCAGCAATTGGATATCTGGTTAGATCAAGCGATGAGTAGTTCAATGAAGCTGTTTCAGGGATTTGCTCAAGGGTTAAAAGAGGACTATGCTGCCGTAAAAGCGAGCCTCATGACTGATATCAGCAATGGACCTGTGGAAGGGAACATCAACCGATTGAAACTACTAAAGCGGCAGATGTATGGCAGGGCAAGTTTTGATTTACTCAATCGGAGATTTATCTTGACGAGCTAGAGCTATCAAACAGTAAAGCAAATCTTAATACGCATTGAAATCGTCTTACTTTATAGAATAGTAGGACGACAAATTTGTTTGTCTACACGCAATGGTTCAGGAAAGATAGAAATCCATTTTCGGTTAGAGAACTGAGATTGGCTACTTGAACAATGAAATGAATGCTGAATTTTCACATATTTAATCTAGCTCACCAAAACCTGCGGAGAACCCGAAGTTGTGAAAATACGCAGCACACTCGAATCGAACAAAGAGTCAGAAACAGCGATTGACCTATTGGGGAATTCGGGAAGTCATGCGATGGATTGAGACACAGACGGGCATTGATTTGCACTCGCACCGGGGGCGGCATACCTATGCGACGAATTTGCTAATCAAGTATGGCTTGGGTGAAGGGGAAGCGATGAAATTGACTCGACACCGCGATCGCAGAAGTTTCAAGCGCTATACAAATAAGAAAGAGATTTATGCCGCTCAAGTTGCCATCCTGAGAGCAAGTGGTCAGCTACCCTCCTCATGACCCCTCCATACTGATGCTAAAGGTATATTCAACTATCATTGCTGAGTTTGGGAAAAGGGTTATGCTTGAATTCTGGTATATCAATAGTCCGGGCAGGCAGGCAGCGATACTGCCCGGACTATTGATTGAAGTGCTATAGCAGAAAGTTCTATTAGAATGTGACGCGGTAGGTCACGCTTAGGGTGCGACCTTGTCCGGCATAATTTGCACTGTCAAAGAAGGGTGCAAAGTACTGCGAATAGACTGGGAAATATTGAGTATTCAAGAGATTCTGAATCCCAATCTGTAATTCACCTTGACCTAGTTGAATGCGACTGATAAAGTCCAGCGTGACATAGCTACTAATTTTGCCACCATCTACTCCATCTTGGAACGCGCGATCGCGATTACCCGAATAAAGCAGTTGCAATCGATTTCGCCAACCTGGAAGGGTTTCATTTTCTACATAGGCAGTCAGTTTTACAGGAGGAACGGTGATGCTATTTAATGCAAGAAAATTTCCATCCTCGTCCTCATCATTTTCTCCTTCTTGCCAGGTCAGTGTTCCACCGAAAGATAGTGTTTTTGTTGCTTGCCAATCTAAGGTCGCTTCAACCCCATAGGTTCTCTGAGGTGCACGAACAATCTCTAGATTATTGTTGACCAAGCGAAAATCTTCCCCTAGATCTGAAGTGTTGTAGAACCCAGAAATACTAGCCTGGACAGTTGACCATCGACCTCGTAGACCCACTTCATAGTTGTTGACTTTCTGAGGTTCTGTTAGCCGTATTGCATCGGTGACTCGCGTGAACCCACTTGGAGGTTCTCGCAAAATAAATCCAAAGCTTGGAACGGAAAATCCTTGTGAAAAGCTCGCAAAGGCACTCAATTGATCAGAGAGTTGATAGGTTGCACCTGCATTGAAGGCTACTGTGTCAAACTGACGATCGCCCCCTTGAACAGCTTGATCATTAATGGTGACGTAATCATCGATCTTTAAGCCAAGATTGACGTAGCGTAATCCCCCACTGAGATTGAGTCGATCGTTGGCATCCCACTGTAACTGGGCAAATAAGCCCAGGTCATTCACGGTATAACGAGGAACGAAGGTTCGTTCTGCAATTTTACGAAACACACTGCCACCACTGGCATCAAAGGCTTCTGGATCAAAAACCTCAATGTTTTGGAAACTTTTTTCGTTGTTGTAATCAACTCCCCATAGGAGTTGTAAGGTTTTGTCTGGGTTAAAGGGTGTGTTGACCTGGAGCCGTGTCCCGAATTGCTCGGATTCACCGGGTGTTCGTCCAATCACGCCTAGAAAGTCTCGACCATCAAAGGGAATCCCACTACCACGAAACGCATTGTTGCGATAGTAAACCTGCCCCTGTACTTTACTGCCAAAAAGATTCTGGTGCGTATAGTCGAGCGCTACATTCGTATTGCGAATATATGAGCCTTCAGTTGTGCCTAAAATTTGCAACCCATCGATCGCTAATGTGCGTGCTTTTTGAATTCCAGGTATCACATCGATGCTTGCATCTTCTGTTAAATTGTTATTTCTACGATTGTTGTAGTGAGTTGCAGTAAATTGCAATCGCTGTTGTGGATCGAGATCTACGCCAACTTTCAACAAGCCATTCAGAATCTGAGTATCGTCAGGACTCACGCTATTGGCAATTCGATCCCCTTCCGCGTCATAAAATGTGCCTGTTGTGGTTAACCCTATCCCAGTAGTTAGATCGACCGCTCCTTGCTTGGCAGATAACTGATATTGCAGGTTATACCCAAATTTGTCCTCTGAGCCTGTTAATGCAGTGGTGGTTCCAAGTTCAAGAGTAGAGGTCAATTGATTTGATGGTTTGCGGGTGATGATGTTGATGGTACCGCCCGTTGCTTGCCCTCCGTAGATCGAATTTGGCCCCCGAACGATTTCAATGCGCTCGATCGCACTCGGATCGATCGAGGTCAATTGCGTGGGCAAAGACTGTAGGTTTCCATTTTGAGGAACGCCATCGATCAAGACCGAAATGCCTCGTCCTCGCAAAGTTGAGCCAAAGGTATTGGTGCGTTGAGTTGGAGCGCTAAATCCTGGCACTGTATTCGCGAGAATATCTCCCAAATTTCGCGTGAGGCGTGATTGTTCTTCAATCTGCTGGCGGTTGATGATGGTAATCGATCGCGGCACTTTCTTTAACGGTTCCTCAGTACGGGTTGCCGTCACGACGACTTCTTCTTCTTCTGATTCCGCATCAGACCGTGTTGCTGTATCGGATGATGTTTTCCCATTCGCCAATACCGTGAGCGACAGCCCGGCAGCAGTGGGAGCGATCTCGACATTAGGAAGTTCGCTTTTGCTAATAATTTCTACTTGTACTTGTATATTACTGACTTGTTGAACTTGTACTTGCGAGATTTCAGCCGTTGGATTGTTTGCTTGAAATGATTGCCCACTTGGTAATGCCAGCGCTGCATTTTCAAAGGTTGCAATCCAACGATTCCCCGATGTTTGAATGATAGGCTTCAAAGCTGCATTGGGCGCTGTAGTGAGTTGTAGGGCTAAACCATTCTCTGTCGATCTCACTTGGACATCAGTAATATTAACCCGTTCCACGGTTGGCGGAGCCTGTGCTACTACAGTGCCTGCTGCGGTTGATATAGACTCGATTTCAGGGAGCCTCGAAACCTGAGCATCTGCCGGTTTCACCCCTTGTAATAATGCTAAAAAAGGGACAACTGCCCACAACCAAGCCTTTGCACTCATCATTTTTCCCTCGAACACATTTTAGGGACTTATTAAGAATATTTTTCAAATAAGTCAATCAAGAATTTATCAGAAAGCTTGCATGACTGTCAAAGACTAAAGGCTCAACTTCAGAAACAATCTGACTCAAATTGCAAGGGTCAAGATTTGCTAGACGTGATGATTAGTGAAGCAATTTGAGCCGGGAGCGGTATTTCTTCAAAATGTTTGTCGCTCAGCTAGATGAGCCAAAATTTCCTGACGCGATCGCCAGACTGGGCGGAGTTGCTTTTGGGAGAACGCTTTCAATTGATCGCCAACATGAGCAGAATGGGGTTGAGTTGCATTGCCATAGCTTGTGAGTGCCATCGCCCGAACTGGGTTAGAAAATTCGATCGCAGCAGTAAAGGTATCACCATCGCTCGATTCAAATTGCCCTTGGTCGTTCGGAACAAAGTTGAGCACCCGGAAAATTCCGAGCTTTCCGGGACCTCCATTAGCAGGTAAATCGATCGAGCCATAACGTAAGCGGAACACGTCTCCCCAAGGCACATCTAGTGCTCCATACGCTGTTTTCACTTTAGTAGCTGCGGTTTTTAAGGCGGCAACTGCGCTTTTTGGATTGCTCAATCCATTGGGTGTTGTGCGAGGAGCGTTTTCGTTCCAGGGTGTTGCAAATGCTTTGGAAAGGTTCATCGCTTCCACCCAAGCGGCAAAGAGAACCGCACCCCGACTCTCTGCATTGGCATTACGATCCCACGCTTTCAGAATTGGAATGGCTTGACGCACAATTTCGCTACTATCATTTGTGGCTGCACGCAGTAAGTCATCTAGCACACGATCGGCAAGCTCCATATGAGTTGAATGTTTGTACTGAATCATCTCTTCAAATGAGATGCGGCTATCTTCAGTGAGCATTCGAGCGGAACTTTGGGCACGAAAATTCATGGGTCCACGGGGAGCCATGTAAGAGGGATAGTCATTGGCATCGATCGCACGAGGAAAGGTCGTTGTCCAGGGTGGATCGTTAGCATTTTGCAGCCAACCGCTAGCAGGATCTAGAACACGTGGTAATTGATCATAGCGATGATAGTTTGTCCACAATGTCGCAGATGTATCCCCAGGAATGATGCCTTCCCAATAGGCGAAGTCTCCCTGTTTTCGCACCGGAACTTGTCCATTGAACAGGTGCATGATATGTCCCTCGCGATCGGCGTAGATCACGGTGAACATGGGGAGTTGTAATGGGCGTAGAGCAGTTTCAAATTGAGATAGGTTGGTGGCTCGTGCCATGTTCCACCACTGCTCTAGCAAGCCAGGTTGATCAAGTCCAACGACTCTCAGTGCGATCGCTTTACCCTTCTCTTCTTTGATGACTGGGCCATGAATCGATCTCCGCACCATCAGTTTTTCTTTACGCAATTTGCCGTCTGACTGCTTAACTTTCAGAGTTTTTTCTTCTCGTTCAAAAGGACGGACTTTATCATCGAACCGATAGCCTCCATGACTTAATGTCAGTTCGTAGGTATCCCAACCGTCGTGGGTGTTCACCGTGTGTGTCCAGCCTAAGTGATCATTAAATGCGATCGCTAAAACAGGAATCCCGACGAGTGTTGCTCCATAGGCATCAATTCCGGGAGCAGTGATTTGGGCTTCGTACCAAAGAAATAGATCCGACCACGGTAGATGAGGATTGGCAAGGAGCATAGCGTTGCCACTTTCAGAGTGGGAAGGTGCGATCGCCCAAGCGTTTGATCCCCTTGGAACTTCTTCGTCGGTCAAACCAGCTAGCATTTGGGGATCAACGACAAATGTAAAGTGAAGAACTCGTTGACTATGCGCTATTACGTCTACGGCATGAATGGGTAGCACCCGCTCAACCTCATCACCAATCAAATCAGGGTGTTGAGTCGCATAGGCATTGATACCAGCCGCAAAGGCATCAAGCGCACGACGGAAGGTGGGGTTCTGGGCTTCATACCATTGGCGAGCGCGATCGGGAATCCCCATGGTTTGTACCCAGCGATCGGATTCGAGATATTCTTTGCCCCAGTACTCAGCGGATCGTCCGCGTGCCTGACCATACAGCCGCAGCAGTAAGTTCCCGTGACTTTGCATCTGTGCCCACCCAAAAGCTTGAAATGCACTCGGCACGTCTTTACCAAAGATATGAGGAACCCCCATGGTATCCCAGAGAATCTCGGTCGCCTTGGGTTCAGCCGCAAGACTATAGGTTCCCAACATCAAGGTCAGAATGAAACCGAACAGTAATGGCAACACTCGAACTGCGTTGCGATTCAATCGTCTAGAGATAGAATCTAGACGGATAAAATGTGGTTTGGGCAATCGCAAATGCTTCATTGCATGAATACTAGAGAATAAAGAGTTGTCTTTGTTAACCGATCGCTGGCTCAACCGCTTGTAATTGTTGGGCGATCGCTTTTAATAGAAGCGATTGAGCCGAGTGCAGAAAGAAGTGATTCCCCAGAAATAACTGGATCTGAAAGGGCGCGATCGTTTGGGTTTGCCAAGCCTCAAGATCGTCTCGGCTCACTTCTAAATCCTGTAAGCCACCGAGCGCTGTGATCGGGCACCCTAAGGCTGGTTCAGGCTGATAGCGATAGGTGTCGATCGCGGCAAAATCTGCCCGTAGAATCGGAGTGAGCAGTTGCATGAGTTCCTGGTTTTGCAAGACCGCTTCAGGGGTGCCGTTCAGCCGACGTAGCTCCTGAATGAAGGCAGCGTCAGGCAAGGTATAGATGGGTGGATCTCGATCGGGAATGTAAGGAGCAGCACGACCAGAGACAAACAGATGACGGGGAGTTAATCCATACGCTTGACGCAGGAAACGCGCCAGTTCAAAGCTAATCAATGCGCCCATGCTATGACCAAATAGCGCAAAAGGTTGATTCAAATTGGGTAACAGCGATTGTGCGATCGCTTCGACTAATGGTTTTAACTGGGTGTAAGGTGCTAAGCGCATCAGTGTGCCCCGTCCTGGAAGTTCGACAGCACACACTTCGATGTTTTGTGGTAATTGATCCGACCACGAGCGGAAGATGGACGCGCTACCCCCGGCATAGGGAAAGCAGAACAATCGCAGTCGAGCTTGAGGATTGGGCTTTGAGCGGATGATCCAGTTACTGTGCATCACTTTAATGGTTAGTGCAAATTAGGCGGTGCGTTTCAAGCAATCTTTGATCTGTGCTGCTAAAACCTGAACGTTGGGTTCAGCAAGCATCGTGGTATGGTCTCCAGGAACAGTGTGAATGTCGATCGGTTGAGTTGACAGCGAAGCCCAACTGGAAATCGTGTCAGAAATGGTTTGATGCTCTGGGAGTGGCTGACTGGATCGAAAGAGGGTGATTTGACCGGAATAACGCTTCGGCACGTATCGCATTAGGGCGCGAGCATTGCTCTTATACACCTGAAGAAATGCCTGAATTTGACTTGGCTGAATATCTGGAGGAACAAAATTTGCAGCCTTCATCACCTCTAAAACATAATTCAACTGCTGCTCAGGGTCTAGCGATTGGAGTTCAGTGGGTGAAATCGACAACTGTTTACCAAAAAAGTGTGCAGTGGATTCTGCTAGATCAGCTAACAGTCTCGCATCTTCCAGAGAGTTAGTATTGTCTGTTGGAGATGGGGTGTTTGAGAGCGGTGGGGTGCTATCTAATAGGGCAAGTAGCGCGATCGCTTCACCTTGTTGTTGCAATTGTTGTGCCATTTCAAATGCCACGATTCCGCCCATTGACCAGCCCCCCAAATAGTACGGTCCTTGAGGTTGAATGGTTTTTAACGCTTGAATGTAGTGGGCTGCTAACGCTTCAACGGATTCTAGAGGAACTTCCTCACCATATAAACCAGGCGCTTCAACCCCATAAAACGGTTGCTCAGAACCGAGATGGCTTGCCAGACTGGCATAGCAAATCACATTGCCTCCGATCGGGTGCATGAAAAACAAGGGCGAGTTTGTTCCGTGCGATTGAATTTTAATCAGAGGCGATCGCTCCCAGGCTTGCGGTTGTTGTCGGAGAATTCCTGCAAGATGCTCGATCGTTGCAGCTTGAAGAAAGCTCGACAACGGCAATTTGTGCTGGAACTGTTTTTCAATTTGAGCAATGAGCCGAACTGCTAAAAGTGAATGTCCCCCTAGATCGAAGAAATTATCCGTCACACTGATGGGTCGCACATTCAGCAGGTCTTCCCAAATTTGGGTGAGTTGCAGTTCTAACGCTTCGCGGGGTGGCACAAAGGTCGTTTCCTGATCTGATTTGAACAGATCGGGAATGGGTAAGGCTTGCTTATCGATTTTACCGTTCGGCGTGAGCGGAAGGGTTTTTAACCGAATAAAGGCTGAGGGCAGCATATATTCGGGCATTTGGGCTTTCAAGAAATTGCGCCAGTCATGGGTGGTAGAGGTTGCCTGAGAATGGGAAATGACATAGGCAATTAGGCGCGGGTTGCCTGCCACATCGGAGCGAAGTAGAACGATCGCTTGTTGAATATCGGGATGCTGGCATAAGGCTGTCTCGATTTCGCCTAATTCAACTCGAAACCCTCGAATTTTAACCTGATCATCCATTCGCCCTAAAAACTCAAGGTTTCCATCCGTTCGGTATCGTACTAAATCACCTGTTTTGTACAATCGTCCGTCCTGACTAAATGGGTGATGGATAAAGCGTTCTGCGGTTAATTGGGGCTGGTTCAGATAACCTCGTGCTAGGTTGTCACCACTGATATAGAGTTCACCAGGAATGCCGATCGGGACAGGCTGCAACTGTTGATCGAGGACATAAGCCTGTGTGTTCGCGATCGGGCGACCCAGCAAAACAGAGTTCGTTCTTGCATGAGTAGGAAGGTCTTCCACTTGATAGGTCAGTACACCGATCGTTGTTTCTGTGGGTCCGTAGTGATTCAGAATGACACAGTTAGGAGCTAGCTGCTGGATCGTTTCAATTAAACTCCAGTTGCAAGCTTCCCCACCCAAAATTAACCGTTGACGAGGCAAAATATCAGCATTTCCACTAGCGAGCAACGCCTCCAGGTGAGAGGGCACGATTTTGAGGCAATCGATCGCATGGTAGCGGCAATAGTCTGCGAAAGCTTGCGGAGTTGTGGCGCGATCGGCAGAAATGATGTGAAGACAGCCCCCGGTGCAAAGAGCCGAGAAAATTGCTGTGTTTCCCAAATCAGCCGCGATCGTAGACACCGTAGCAAAGCTAGATCCTTCGGGCAGGTTCAAGCGTTCCAGAATGCCCTGCACATAATTGCAAAGTTGCTGATGTTCCACTGCCACGCCTTTGGGCTTACCTGTGGAACCAGAGGTATAGATCACATAAGCCAAGTTGGAGGGAGTAGGACGGTGGGAGAGTAGGGGCGAATCTGAGAAATCGGGTCGATTGTCTAAGCAGATCACTGGAGCCGTGATGTCAGGAATTGACTTGAGCAGAAGCGTTTGAGTCAGCAGCACTGAGATCTGGGCATCTTGCATCATGAAGGCTAAGCGCTCGCGAGGAAAAGCAGGATCGAGGGGCACATAGGCTCCTCCTGCTTTAAGAACGGCAAGCATCGCAATGATGAAATCACACGATCGCTCCAAGCAAATTCCAACCCGGACTTCGGGCTTAACTCCTAATGCTTGTAAATCGCAAGCAAGTTGAGCGGCGCGAGTATTCAGTTCGGCGTAGGTCAGTTGTTGGTCTTCAAAGATGACAGCAATCTGATTCGGAGTGCGATCGACTTGTGCCTCAAATCGCTTATGCATGCAGAACTTTGAGACAGGAGTTTGGGTATTGTTAAATTCAACAAGCAGTTGATGGCGCTGTCGATCGCTGAGAATGGGGAGTTGAGCGATCGTTTTTTGGGGATTTGCAACAATTCCCTCAATTAACACCTGCCAATGTTCCCCTAATTGCTGAATGTCTTCATCACTAAACAGAGTCGCGTCATAGTGAAATCGGGTGAACAAAGCCTCTGCGGTTTGAGTGCAGGAGAGGTTGAGCTTGAAGCGTTCTGTGTAAGGAGAGTGCCGTTCAAGCGTAAACACTAATCCGTCAGCAGCGTATACCGCAGGTTGATCATCAAAATCGAAACAAAATGGAAGTGCTTTCCATCCACGTTCAGATTGTTGCTCTAAATGGTTCCCAGTAAAGTAATCCTGCCATTGCAAATGATTCTGAACTGTTTGATCAATCGATCGTAGCAGTTGATCAAATGTCTCCTGTTCTTGCAGGCAGCACCGCAGCGGTAGATATTTGGCAAATAGACCGATCGCAGTTTCTAGTTCCTCATCATTGCGACCCTCACAGGCAGTACCGACGATGATCTCGCCTTGTTGAGTGAAGCGCCAGAGCAGAATCATCCAGCAAGCAAGAAAAAATGTGGCTGGGGTCGTGTTGTGCTGTTGGGTGAGTGCGTTGATTTTAGCGATCGTTTCCGGTGCGATCTGCTGCTCCAAAGCGCGAACATCAAAGGGAGCGGAACGAATGGATTTTGCTTTAAAGGGCAACTTTAGAGTGGTAATTCTTGAGAAGTCTTGTTGCTGCCAGTAGGTGTGACCGATGTGGGCATCCTCATCTTCTAGGAATTGATTTTGCCATTCTGAGAACTGCGTATATTGCACAATTTCGTCATCAAGTGTTTCACCCCGAAGGCAAGCCTGATAAGACTGACCCACCTCTTGAACGAGATTTTTCAGTGTTCTGGCATCAGCGCACAAAGCAGGCAAACTGAGCAACAAAATATGTTGTTGGGCTGACAGGGTTAACAAGGTAGATCGCAGCCCTGATCCATGCTCCACATCAAATGCTTGGCATCGATCTTGCTCAAATAAAGCATTGATGTGGGTCTGTTGTTGCTGGACAGATCCGCCTCGCAAATCGATCTTGTGCCATACGAGTTGACCACTTTCTGCAATGACCTGAATGGGAGTTTTTAGCCCACCCGGACGGACAAAATCAGTCCGCAGAATTTCGTGGCGATCGATGATTTGTTGAAGGGCAGATTTCAGCACTCCTAAATTCAGATCACCGTCAATCCGCACAGTGCATTGAACGCGATAGATGCCGTTCTCTTGTTGCACTTCCCAAAGCCGTTTTTGCTGTGGAGAAAGTCGAAATCCCTGAATCACT
Source organism: Leptolyngbya sp. AN10 (assembly GCF_050565645.1). Taxonomy (NCBI): domain Bacteria; kingdom Bacillati; phylum Cyanobacteriota; class Cyanophyceae; order Leptolyngbyales; family Leptolyngbyaceae; genus Leptolyngbya; species Leptolyngbya sp. AN10. The sequence continues at coordinate 49,169 of NZ_JBNXVP010000041.1, read as the reverse complement.
CTATCTTGCAACTGCATTGCCTGCCTCCAATCTTGCTGTCTCTGCGGGACTAACGAGTTCTCCCATTGCCACCACAATCTTGCGGGCACCCCCATAAGGATTACGCCCATGAGCGCTCAGCATGTTATCTAGCATCAGGATGTCACCTTTCTGCCAAGGGAATTGAACGGTGGCTTGCCGATACGCCTCACAAACTTCTTCAACGACTGAGTCTTCAATTGGTGTTCCGTCCCCATAGTAGACCTGACGCGGCAAGTTTTCCTCACCAAACAGGGAAAGCAGAGACTCTTGGACACTGAGATCGAGACAAGACAAGTGATGCAGTTGAATTTGATTGAAGAAGACCGTTTCCCCAGTTTTGGGATGCGTTGCGACTGCTGGACGAATTTCGCGAGTTCTCAAGCCATTGTTAGCTTTCCACTCAAACTCGATGCCATGATTGTGGCAGTAAGATTCTACAACGGATCGATCCGTGGTGTGGAAGAATCGGCTCCAACTAACATCGAGTCCATCGGTATAGTTCCGCACGTACATCAGTTGCTTTTGGGCAAAGTGTTCTTGTAACTTGGGATCGAGCAGTTGATAAACTTTTCGGCAATCTACGATCGGCGTTTCACCCCCCGATTGGGCAGGCTGCACACAGAAAAACCAGATCTTCATTGGGTAGCAGTGCAGATGCGAACTTTCGTTGTGGAACAAAATGGCTTTATCAGCCGGATAGGGAGTAGAGGTGTAGACGTTTTGGCTAACCTCTTCGCGGGGCAAGTCGCCGTATTCCCCAAATAGCGCTGGGCAAATCGTTTGGGCAAACCGCTCAAACTCTGGGACTGAAGCCGCATTGAATCCGCGAAAGAGAATTGCACCATGCTTTAATAACTCCGTTTCAAGCAAGCCCCGGTTGTTCTTTGCCCAACCAATTAGATCGATATCTTCTAGATTAGGCTGTACAACGAGGGGTAGGGGTTCTCCAGGCTGGAGATAGCTTGTGGTCACGAGTCCCGTTTCGGGTACGCTAATGGCTTTTGGTTGAATGGATTTAAATTTACTGAAACTCATGTTTTTGCGATCGCGGGGTTGATGAAGTGGTTTGGGTTCGGCTGCGGTTTGCAGACTCAATGTGCTAAGTCGTGCTTCGGGTGCAGCGACAATACTGGCAAGTAAAGCAGTGAAGTGATTTGCCATCTGAGCGATCGTGTCAGGGTCAAAGCGATCGACGTTGAACTTCCAGGCTATTTGAATGGCGGGTTCCGTCTCTGTCACAAAGAGGGCTAAATCAAATTTCGATAAGTCGTTCTCTTGGGTGTCGAGAGGATGCAGCGTCAGATCCGTTAGCTCGATCGTCGGAACGGGCGTATTTTGCAACACGAACAACACCTGAAAGAGCGGAGTCTGATGTAAGTTGCGCTCTGGTTGCAATTCTTCGACCAGTTTGTCAAAAGGTAGGTCTTGATGAGCATAGGCGTTGAGTGTGACTTCCCGGACTTGTTGCAGCAGTTCCCGAAAGCTAGGATTGCCGCGCATATCTGATCGCAGCACCAAGAGATTGACGAAGAAACCGATGAGCGATTCTGTTTCGCTATGGGTGCGATTAGCAATGTCGGTGCCCACCACAATGTCATCCTGATGGGTGTAGCGATGCAGCAACGTTTGCAAAGCTGCCAGCAGCGTCATGAATAGAGTGACATTCTCTTGACGACTGAGGGATTGAAGCTGTCTAGAGAGATCGACCGAGAGTTCACTGGTATGGCTTTTGCCCTGGTAATTCTGGCTTTTAGGTTGGGATGGCTTCGTCGGTAACTTCAACGGCGGCAAATTGCCCCCTAAAAGCTGCTGTTTCCAGTAGTGAAGCTGCTGGTCTAGCACGTCTCCCTGCAACCATTGTCGCTGCCACACAGCAAAGTCAGCGTATTGGATCGGTAACGCAGGCAGGGGAGAAGGCTGACCTGTACAAAACGCTTCGTACAATGCCATTAATTCACGCAGTAGCACTCCCATAGACCAACCATCCGAAATGATGTGGTGCATGGTCAATAGCAAGACATGCTCTGTTGCATTCAACCGGAGCACTGTTACCCGCAGTAGTGGACAACAGGTTAGATCAAAGGGCTTACGGTCTTCCTCATCAACTAGGTGTTGGACAGCCGTCTGCTGCTCGGCAGGGGAGAGAGATCGCAGGTCTACAACCGGGACGGGCAGGGTCAAAGTCGGAGCAATGATCTGGATGGGTTGTCCTTCTACGACAGCAAAGGCAGTTCGCAGGGCTTCATGGCGTCGCACGACTTCGTTCACACTTTGCTCTAGTGCAGATATATTGAGCGTTCCGGCTAAGCGAACGTGAGCAGAAAAGTTATAGAGTGCGCTATCGGGTGCAAGCTGACTGAGAAACCACAGCCGTTGTTGGGCAAAGGATAGAGGCAATGCTTGAGTACGATCGACGGGTTGCAGAGGCGGAATGGCAAGCTGTTGTCTGGTTTTCATTGCCTTCTCGATCTGCGGTGCCAATCGCGCGATCGTAGGAGTTTCAAACAGCACACGCAACGGCAACTCCACATTGAACACATCCCGCACGCGTGACATGAGTTGTGTGGCTAAGAGGGAGTGTCCACCAAAGGCGAAGAAGTCATCGTGAATGCCTATCTCGGCTCCGAGAATCTGCGACCACAGAGAAGCTAGCATTTCTTCAACGGGTGTCTGTGCGGCTTCAAGTGTTGGGTCTAGCTCAGATGGAATCTCACTCGGTGCAGGAAGTGCTTTGCGATCGACTTTGCCGTTTGGGGTTAAAGGTAATGCTTCTAGCCGTACAAAAGCAGCAGGCACCATGTAGTCAGGGAGCTTTGTGTTGAGAAAGCTGCGCCATTCAGAATGAGACGCGGAGACAGGGACAACGTAAGCAATGATGCGTTGATCGCCGAATTCGGTTTCTCTGACGGTAACGGCTGCCTGCTGTACGGTGGGATGTTGACACAATACGGATTCAATCTCACCGAGTTCGATGCGGAAGCCCCGAACTTTTACCTGATGGTCGATGCGTCCCAAACACTCGATCGTGCCATCCGAGCGGTAGCGGGCGAGATCTCCAGTTCGATAGAGTCGTGTTTGCTGCTGCTCTGGCAGTTCAAGCTGGAGAAACCGATCTGCGGTTAATTCTGGACGATTGAGATAGCCTCTGGCTAACCCTGCACCTCCGATGTAGAGTTCACCCGTGACCCCGACTGGAACAAGTTGTCGATCGCGATCCAACACGTAAATCTCGGTATTGGCGATCGGGCATCCGATGGGAACGGGTTCGTTGTCAGATTCAACCGCATGAATCGTAGACCAGATGGTGGTTTCGGTAGGACCATACAGATTCCAGAGGGCAGCACACTTAGACCGTAACTGACTTGCCAGATCCGCTTGCAGTGCCTCTCCACCACAAAGCACTTTCAGTTGTGCGTTACCCTGCCATCCTGATGCCAGTAGAAGCCGCCAAGTCGCAGGCGTTGCTTGCATGATCGTGGTGCCGGATTGGACTAACGCTTCAGATAACCGCACCCCATCACAGGCGACTGCGCGACTGGCAATCACGACACGGGCACCCACTGTCAATGGCAGAAAGAGTTCTAGCGCGGCAATGTCAAAGGTGATGGTCGTAACCGAGAAGAAAAAATCTTGGGAGGTGAGGTTGAGGTGTTGCTGAAGTGATTGGATAAAGTTGGACAGCGAATGGTGTTCGATTTGCACTCCCTTGGGCTTGCCCGTAGAGCCAGAGGTGTAGATCACATAGGCGAGGTGGTCGGGAGAACAGGGGAGCGGGGAACCGGGGGAGAGCGTTGTCCAATCAGAATCGAGGTAGAGAACTTTTGGATTAGATTGGGTAAGCGGAGGGGAGAGATGCGATTGAGTCAGCAAAATCTCAACGTCTGCATCCTCTAGCATGAAGGCGATACGGTCTTGCGGATATGCCGGATCGATCGGGAGATAAGCCCCACCTGCCTTGAGAATTGCGAGAATGCCGACCAGCATTTCTAGGGAGCGATCGACACAAATTCCCACTAACCCATTGGGACGAACGCCTAACGTTTGCAAATGACTTGCCAGTTGGTTGGCTCGATCGTTCAGGGCTTGATAAGTCAGGTGTTCCTGCTCGAATACAGCAGCGATCGCGTCCGGGGTTCGTTTGACCTGTGCCTCAAATAACTGGTGAATGGGGACTTGGGCAAATTCAACTTGAGTCTGGTTCCATTCCTGGAATTGGTGCTGTTCTGCCTTTGTCAGTAAAGGTAAATTTGAGAGACGATCGTTCTCATGGGCGACAATTCCTTCTAGTAAGGTTTGGAAGTGTCCTAACATTCGAGCGATCGTCTCATCATCAAATAAATCTGTGCTGTACTCGATCAGGGCTTGCAACCCTGCTTCGGTTTCTGCCATGTTGAGGCTCAGATCGAACTGAGTAGTTTCTCCAGCAGTTTCTAGGTTACTCAGCGTTAAACCGGGGAGTTCCAGGTCAGCCATCGGTGCGTTCTGAAGCTGGAACATTACCTGAAAGACTGGGTTATAGCTCAAGTTGCGTTCGAGGTGCAGTGTCTCAACCAGTCTTTCAAATGGCAAGTCTTGATGCGCGTATGCGTCGAGTGTGGTTTTGCGAACTTGAGCCAATAGCTCTCGAAACGTGGGATTGCCTGAAACGTCAGTGCGAAGAACCAAAGTGTTAATGAACACCCCAATGATATTCTCCACTTCCAGGCGATTGCGGTTCGCGATCGGGGAACCCACTAGAAGATCAGTTTGCCCAGTATAGCGATACAGCAAGGTCTTAAAGGCTGCCAGCATCGTCATAAAGAGAGTTGTATCCTCACGACGGCTGAAGGCTTTCAGTTCCTCCATCAAGGCGTTGGGTAGTATGAGAGATTGATAGGCTCCCCGAAAAGTCTGCACCGGAGGACGGGGACGATCCGTGGGCAGTTCGAGCAGAGGTGGGGCGTGCTGGAGTTGCTGTTGCCAATAGTGGAGTTGAGTCTCTAGGACATCGCCTTGAAGCCACTGCCGTTGCCACACGGCAAAATCGGCATACTGAATCGGTAGTTCTGGCAGTGAAAGAGACTCGCCTGTCGAAAAAGCACTGTAGGCTTGGGCAAATTCTTGGATCAACACACCCAATGACCAGGCATCGGCAATGATGTGATGCAGCGTGAACAGAAGGACGTGCTGCGTCTCGCTCAGTTGGAGTAAGCAAACCCGCAGGAGCGAATCGTTCCCTAAATCAAAGGGAAGTTGGGCTTCTGCTTGAGCGAGTTGTTGCACTCTCTGGGTTTGTTCAGGTTCTGAACAGTGATGCAGATCAACGATCGACAAATTGTGCGATCGAGCGGTTGCAATTACCTGAACAGGATCTCCTGCTACGGTGGTAAAGTTTGTCCGTAAGGCTTCATGACGCTGAATTAGTGCGTCTAAACTGTGTTCGAGTGCTGCAATATTCAGGTGTCCCTTCAGCAGAATAGCCGCAGGCATATTGTAGAAAGCGTTACCGGGTTCTAGCTGATTGAGAAACCACAAGCGCTGTTGGGCAAAAGACAGCGGGAACGTGTTCGTCGATCGTGCCTGTCGTTGAATCTGAGTTGGGGTTGGGTGCTGGCTCGTCTGATGCAGTCGTTGCAGCAGCAATGCCCGCTTTTCTGGTGAGAGGGCAGCAAGGCGTTGGCTTAGATCACTCATGGTCAATGCTCCCGGTGGAAGATGTTTCAGCAATCAGGGCAGCTTTAACGTCAGCTTCCGGCAATTGCTCTAAGTCTGCTATCAGGTGAGCCAGGAGGTCATGGTCTGCTTGCTCTAGTTGTTTGTCAGCAATCACCTCGGCTAAAGCAGCGATCGTGGGGGCATCAAACAGTTGACGCATGGGTAAGTCGATCCCCAAAGCATTGTGAATGCGAGAGGTGACTTGCGTGAGCAAGAGGGAATGTCCGCCCAAGTCAAAGAAGTCGTCATACACACCGATTTGTTCGAGTCCCAAAACTTCCGCCCAAATTGCGGCTAGGGTTGATTCGATCGAATTGCGAGGCGCAATATAGGCAGCTTCTAGCTCGGGTCTGACTTGTTCGGGTGCGGGTAAGGCTTTGCGATCGACTTTGCCATTAGAGGTGAGCGGCAGCTTCTTTAACACCACAAACGCAGACGGCACCATATAGGCAGGAAGTTTTTCCTGAAGAAACGGTCGGAGAATGGAGGCGTTGGGCGTGGCAGAAGGTGCAGGAACGAGATAGGCAACCAGGCGTTGATCTCCAGGAGTATCTTCGCGATCGATGACAACTGCTTGCTGCACGGCTGGATGCTGAGCCAGAACAGTTTCAATTTCGCCTAGCTCAATGCGGAAGCCGCGAATTTTGACTTGATGATCGATACGCCCCAAATATTCGATCGTGCCGTTGGGAAGAAATTGAGCCAGGTCACCGGTTTTATACAACCGAGAACCTGAGCAGAAGGGGTTAGGAATAAAGCGTTCTGCTGTGAGTTCAGGACGATTGAGATAGCCCCGCGCGACTCCTGCGCCACTGATGTATAGCTCACCGGGAAACCCGGTGGGAACTGGTTGAAGATTGCGATCGAGCAAATAAAGCTGAGTGTTGGCAATGGGGCGACCGATTGGAATGGAACCTGTCGAGGGTTGATCGGAAGGAACCCAGTAGACACAGCAGCCGACTACGGTTTCTGTTGGACCATACTCATTCACCAAAGCCGTTTCAGGAGCGGCAGTTTGCCAGAAAGCAATGTGCTGTGCCGTCAGATTTTCACCGCCAATCACGAACATCTGGGTTCGATGCGACGCGGTTTCAGCAGGAAGCTGTTGTGCCAGTAGTTCGAGTTGTGCAGGGGTAATTTTGATCAAGCTATAGTTCGACTTTGTTTGGAGCGCAATGGCTAACGCTTCAATTCCCAAGTCTTCGGGCAGTAGTTCGACTTTCGAGCCGACCAGTAAGGGCGCAAATAGCCCCGTAATCGTGGCATCAAACGCGATCGACGAATGAACTAATGCCCCCTCCCCCTGCTCAACCCCATACGCTTGCGTACACCAGCACAAGTAATTGACGAGTCCTCGATGCGGAATTAAGGTTCCTTTGGGTTTTCCAGTCGAGCCGGAAGTATAGATCACATAAGCCAGGTGGTCTGGTGTGAGCGAGGATGGCGGGTTTTCTGCACTCGATCGTTCGATCGTCTCCCAAGCGGAATCGAGACAAACGAGTTGGGCTGAAGTGTCAGGCAAGCGATCAAGGAGTCGCGCCTGGGTCAGCACGACAGGAGCCTGGGTGTCTTCTAACATAAAGGCGATGCGCGCTTGGGGATAAGCCGGGTCAAAGGGCACATACGCTCCCCCTGCCTTTAAAATGCCGAGAATCCCAACCAGCATGTCTAGAGAGCGTTCAACACAGATTCCGACAAGCGTTTCAGATTTGACACCGAGCGATCGCAGATAATGGGCTAATTGATTGGCACGAGCATTGAGTTCAGCATAGGTCAGATGCTGGTCACCACAGACAACTGCAATGTTGTTTGGAGTATGATCAACCTGTTGTTCAAACAGATGATGAAAGCATTGATTTGGATAATCGAATTGCGTGTGATTGAACGCTACGAGCAGTTGATGCCGTTCACGATCGCTCAAAATATTTAAGGTACAAATTTCTGCTTGCGGGTTGTAAATCACGCTTTCGAGGAGCGTCTGCAACTGTTCTGCCAAGCGTTGGATGTCCTCAGCTTGAAGGACAGTTGCATCATAATGAAAATCTGTGGTTAGACCGTCATGGCGATCGATACAAGAAAGCCTGAGTTTGCAGCGATCGACACACACAGAAAATCGATCAATTGACCAGGAAAGCTCAGAACCGCAACTGGTGAGATCCAGCGTTTCAAAGTCAAAGCCAAAGGGCAAGATGGATGGATCGCGCGCTTCTTCCTCCCAAGCAAAATATTCCTGCCAAGTGTCGGCTTCACGCTGCAACTCCTCGGTTTTTCGTAACACATTTATGAATTGAGCACGATCGCTTAGTTGCCCATATAGCGGCAAATATTTCACGAAGGTGCCGATCGCGGGTTCTAGTTCTTCGTACTTTCGTCCGCTAAAGGCGGTGTTCACCACCACCTCAGATTGCCCCGTTAAGCGCCACAGCAGAATTTGCCAGCAGGTGAGTAAGAAAGTTTCTGTAGAACACTCGTATGTTTTCGCAAATTCATTGATCTCGGCGACTAATGGCGAAGCGATCGTGGCACTAAAAACATGGGGCTGAAAAGTAGAGGATTTAGTAGTCGAGCGTTCATAGGGCAACTTGACTGTGAGTGCTTCTGCGATCGCTAGCTTGCGCCAATAGCGTTTTGCCGTTTCGCTTTCTTCAGCGTCTAACAATTCGTTTTGCCATGCTGCAATATCGGCATACTGTAACGGCTCATCGGTTAATTCCTGATTCTGGGTGCAGGCACGATAGACCTGACTGATCTCACGAATTAAGTTTTTGACTGCCACGCCATCTCCGCAGAGGGCAGGTAAACAGATCAACAGCATGTGCTTCTGAGCCGACAGCATCACTAAAGCAACCCGAAACAGCGATCCTTGCTCGAAGTCAAACGGAAGTTGACCGAATTCTTGAAAGAGAGCTTCGATTTGGCTCACTTGCACTTGAGCAGTACGATCGCTCAAATTCAGTTCGCTGTACCAAGAAAAATCGCACTCACCTATCACTTGAAGCGGGAGCGTAAGTCCGGGTAAGCATTTGAATGTAGTTCGGAGAATTTCGTGACGATCGACTACGTTCTGCAACGCCAATTTGAGTCTCTCGCGATCGAAGGCTCCATCAATCTGCACCGAAACCTGGACGCGATAAGGTTGGTGCTGATCCCTTTGCTGCAACTTCCACAGATGTTTCTGCTGCGGAGAAAGGGAATAGCCCTCGATCGTGTCTTGCTGTCTGTCTATACTTGCACTCTGCATGTTGACCTTTCTACTCCTCAACGTTGAATTCTCTGTGGCAATAAGGTTCTGCCATTCCCACCAATACTTTTCTGGCTCCGCTGTAGGGTCGTCGTCCGTGGGCAACGAGCATATTGTTTAATAGCAAAATGTCTCCAGCCTGCCAGGGAAAGATGATCGTTTCCTGGTGATAAGCTTCACGAATCGCGTCTAAGACTTCCGGCTCGATCTCAGAACCATCTCCGTAATAGGTGTTCTGCGGTAACTCTTCTTCTTTGAATTCTGTTAACAACGCATGGCGAATGGTGGGTTCTAGGGTTGAAATATGGAAAAACGCGGCGTGATTGAACCAGGTTAGTTCACCTGTGATCGGATGTTTTGCGATCGCATCGCGCACCTGACGAGTTCTGAGTCGATCGCCTGGTTTCCACTCAAACTCAATGGCATTGCGACGGCAGTAGTCTTCTACCACAGCTTTGTCGTCGGTTTGGAAGACCGTTTGCCAGGTTAATCCAAAGCCATCGTTATAGTTGCGAACATACAGAACTTTCTTTTCTGTAAATCGATCGCGAATCTGGGGTGCAAGACGCTGCAAGACTTTTTGTGTATCTGCGATCGGGGTTTCGCCCCCTTGTTCGGCAACAGTGAGACAACAGAAATAGATTTTGAGCGGATAGGTTAACCAGTAAGTTCCTTCGTTGTGCAGAAAGATTCTTTCTTGAGCCGGATAATCGGTGGAGGTGTAGATCTTGCCTTCCACTTCATGGCGGGGAGAGGAGCGATCGCGATAACTCAACAATTCTCCTTGAGCAGTGGCTTGCACAAACTGATTAAACTGCTCGGCACTTTTGATCTTGAAACCCCGAAACAACAAAGCACGATGCTGAAGAAATAGCGCTTCGATCGTCTCTCGATTCGAGGTTGCCCAGGCAATCAGATCCATCGACTCAACCGTTGGCTGAATCACGAGCGGAATTGAGGTTCCTAGTAAATGGCTGGTTTGAATTAACGCGGACTGCGAAACCTTGACAGATTTTCGGCTCGTAGTTCCCAATGTGTTTAGGCTTAGCTTTGCCCTGTTTTGTTGTGTCATTACTTCCTCATGATTTAGCGCGACTGAGCGGTTTGCGGGTGATGCGCTGAAGTCGTTGTAAATTTGTGGCGGAAATTGCTTGTGCCTGGAGAAGCTGCTGTTCTTTGGCAGCTTTGGCAACCTGATTCGATAGAACACTCAACTGGATATCCGGCTGCGCCACAACCGTCTGGAGCAGTGCTTCAAACTGGTGCACCATTTGAGCGATCGTCGATGTATCGAATAGATCAGCGTTGTACTCAAAACAGCCTTCTAGTCCCTCACTGGTTTCAAAGAAGAACAGCGCTAAATCAAACTTGGTCGTTCCACTATCAACATCGAACGGTGTCAGGGTAAGACCTGGTAGTTCTAACGGAGGCATCGGCGCATTTTGTAGCACAAACCAAACTCGGAAGAGCGGCGAATGTTGCTGCTGTCGCTCTGGTCGCAGTTCTTCGACTAGCTTCTCAAATGGCAAATCCTGGTGAGCATAAGCTCCGAGCGTTGTTTCTCGCACTCGTGCTAGCAAGGAACGGAATGTGGGATTGTTGGAGAGATCGGTGCGAAGTACCAGCGTGTTCACAAAGAAGCCGATCAAATGTTCGATCTCTGCTCGGTTGCGGTTCGCGATCGGGGAACCTACGCCGATATCCGTTTGTCCAGTGTAGCAGTGAAGTAGTGTTTTAAAGGCGGTGAGCAGCGTCATAAACAACGTGACACCTTCCTGCTGACTGAGTTGGATCAGAGATCGACTCACTTCTTTGGGCACAACAAAGGTTTGGGTTGCTGCGCGATCGCTCTGGATTTGAGGACGTGGTTTATCCGTTGGGAGTTCAAGGGTGGGTAACGCTGCTAATTGTTGTCGCCAGTAATTTAACTGCGCCTGTAGGACTTCTCCCTGTAACCATTGCCGCTGCCATAGGGCAAAGTCAGCATACTGAATCGGTAGCTCTGGTAAGGGCGAAGGCTGATGGGTCGAGAAAGCAGCATAGAGGGCTGATAACTCCTGTACTAAAACGCCCATTGTCCATGCATCAGAAACAATGTGATGGAGGGTTAGCAAGACAACATGATCGGTTTCACTCAACCGCAGTAACGTGACCCGCAGCAGAGGATCGGCACTTAGATCAAAGGGACGGGCAGCTTCCTCAATTGCTAGTCGCAGGGCTTCCGCTTCACGCTCTGGCTCTGGTAAATCTCCCAAATCAACCATTGAGATCGGCACATCCAAACTAGGAGTAATGATCTGCACAGGTTGCCCCTGGACGGTGTCAAAGCGCGATCGCAGAACTTCGTGTCGTCGCACAATTTCGTTAATACTTTGCTTTAACGCTGTGACGTTGAGCAAACCACCTAACCGCAGTGCAACCGGGTCATTGTAAAGCGGGCTATCCGACGCAAGCTGATGCAGAAACCACAATCGCTGTTGAGCAAAGGAAAGCGGCAGATCTCGATCGCGCGGAACGGGTAATAACGGAGGGGCTTCTAAGCCTTGCTGCGACTGAATCGCTACTTTCACTTGCTGGGCTAAAGCCGCGATCGTGGGAGCCTCGAACAAGCAGCGCAGAGGTAACTCCACCTGGAAGACTTCTCGCACACGCGAAATGACCTGAGTTGCCAGCAGTGAATGCCCACCCAACTCAAAGAAGTTATCATTGATTCCCACGGTTGCCACCCCCAGAACCTGTGCCCAGATGCCGCTCAACATTTCTTCGATTGGGGTGCGAGGGGCGGTTGCAGTCTCGGTTGATTCCTGTCGATCGGGAGCAGGCAGCGATCGACGATCGAGTTTACCGTTGGGGGTCAGTGGCAGTGCCTCTAGCAAGACAAAGGCAGAAGGCACCATGTAGTCGGGCAGTTTTTGGTGCAAATAGTCGCGCAACTGACCAACAAATTCACGGGTCGTTTGTTGCTGTAGAGGATTGTTGGCATAGGTCTGCCAGGAGCGCTCCTCAGTTTTTCCGGTTTGCGCTTCCACGTTTGCCCCAATCCGCAAGGTCACGTCATAGCGGAACTGATTTAGCTCGTTCTCGTAGCGTCCCTGCTTAGGCTGAATCTGGACATGCTCGATTTGCGGCAAGTGCTGTTGCAGGGCAGAGAAGAAGGCAGGATCGATCACGAGTTCCTGTTCTTGAAGTCGGCGGCGTTGAATGCGATCGCGCAGTTGCTCTGGCGTGAGCAGCTCTGAAGCCTGGTAGAGTTCAACAGACTTGTAGAATGCTTCTAGTAATGGCAAACTCCGCACATCTCCGATAAAGATTGTGCCTCCTGGTGCAACGGCATTGACAGCATGTTCCAGAACGCGGAGAAGGTAGTCAATGCTAGGGAAGTATTGGATGACCGAGTTGAGAATGACTGTATCAAACCTGTGTGGCTCAATCCCTTCCAACTGGTCTGCCTGCTGCTGCAATAGCCGAACCTGGGGCAGTTGATATTGCGGCAGACTCAAAACTCGTTTTACATAACTCAAGGCGATGTGCGAAAAATCTGTGCCCCAATATTCAGTGCAATCGGGTGCAATGCGGAACAGCAGCAGACCGGTGCCACACCCAATTTCTAGAACTCGCTGAGGGCGTAAGGCGAGAATCCGATCAACTGTTGCATCGACCCACTCTCGCATTTCCTCTGCCGGAATGGGTTGATTGGTATAACTGCTCATCCAACCGCTGATGTTGAACGTCGGTTCCCATTCTGTTTGAGTGTCACGGAAGCGATCGTCGTTATATACCATCTGCCACTGCAAAACCTGCTGGTCTTCCAGGTTTTGGCTAGAAGCATGGCGATCGAGAGATTGGGGGACGATGTAAGCGACTAAGCGTTTCTCTCCGGGAACATCCTCTCTTGCCAATACAACTGCATCTTGAACAGCCCGATGCTGGCTCAGTGCCGCCTCAATCTCGCCTAGCTCAATGCGGAAGCCGCGAATTTTAACTTGATGATCAATCCGGTTGAGAAATTCGAGATGACCATCGGGAAGGTAGCGCACTAGATCCCCGGTTTTGTAAAGCCGATCTGCAAAATCCGGTGCTGAGAACGGATTGGGAATAAACCATTCGGCAGTTAAATCGGGGCGATTGAGATAGCCGCGTGCTAGCCCCGCTCCACCCAGGTACAGTTCACCCGGAACCCCGATGGGGACAGGCTGCAACTGCTGATCTAAAACATAAACTTGAGTATTGGCGATCGGGCGACCAATCGGAGGTGTCCCTTCGATCTGCGGATCAATTCGCGCAAACGTAGAATACGTTGTGTCTTCCGAGGGTCCATACAAGTTAAACACCTGCTGGATGTGCGATCGCTCATACAACTGGCGCACTAACTTGTGCGGCAGCGGTTCTCCTGCTAAATTGACGGTTTGCACCGACTTGGGAATGCCGTTCATCTCGATCAAGGCAGCGATCGCAGAGGGCACAGTATTGATCAGCGTCACTTGCTCTGCTGCGGCTAGCGTGGGTAGATGCAAGGCATTTTCAGCCAGAATTGCGGTTCCCCCAACACTCAACGGTGCAAATAACTCAAACACCGACAAATCAAAGCAGAGCGACGTAGAAGCTAGGACGCCTGATAACTGATCGGCAGTGAAAACGGATTGCGCCCAGTGGAGTAACGCGATCGTATTTCGATGTTCAATGGCGACACCTTTTGGCTGACCTGTTGAACCAGAGGTGTAAATGACATAGGCGAGATTCGCGGGAGTGATTGCAGATTGTGGATTTTGATTGATCTCTAAAGTTTCTGGAAAATTTGTCTTCGCGTCGAGGCAAACCACTTGGGCAGGGGTGTCAGGCAGCGTGGAAAGAAGCGTTTGCTGAGTCAGCAAGACGGATATCTGAGCATCTTGCAAGATGAATGCTACCCGCTCTGCCGGATAGGTTGGGTCGAGGGGTACATAAGCCCCTCCTGCTTTGAGAATGGCTAGAACGCCCACGACCATTTCTAAGGAACGCTCTACACAAATCCCCACGAGTGTTTCGGGCTTGACACCCAGGGTTTGCAGAGAATGAGCCAGATGATTTGCCCGATCGTTGAGTTCTCGGTAGGTCAATTGCTGGTCTGCACAAATGACTGCGATATTGTCAGGCGTGCGATCGACTTGTGCTTCAAATAAGTGATGAATACATTCGCCCGATGCCGGCTGAACCGCTCCTTCTCCCCATACTTTCAATTGCTGCAATTCCTCATTGCTCAGCATCGGTAACGCTGAGAGACACGCTTCAGGATGGGCGATAAAGCCTTCTAGGAGCGTCTGCAAATGTCCAAGCATTCGATGGATCGTTGCTCGATCGAAGCGGCGCGTATCATACCAAAGCTCAAGCCGCAGTGCCGCATCAGGAATCGCTAGCAATCGGAGAGGTTCATTGGTTTTCTCAAACGATCGTGGATTCTGAATCTCAAACCCCTCAACGCCGTTTTTCACCGTGGCATCAACGGGATAGTTTTCTAAAACTTGACAGGTTTCAAACAGAGGTTGGTTGCGAGAGACATCACTCCAGCCCTGCACCTGTACCAGTGGACTGTACTCATACTGAAGCACCTCCATTTGTTGAGCCAGAATCTGTTGCAGCCAGGGCAGCAGAGAGGCATCGGGAGGAACCTGAACGCGCAGGGGCAGCGTGTTGACGAAAATCCCCACCATTGACTCGACTCCGGCTAAGTCCGTCGGGCGACCGGAGGACGTAACGCCAAAGACCACATCAGACTCGCCACTGTAGCGGCTGAGCAGTAATGCCCAAGCACCTTGGACTAGGGTGTTGAGTGTGAGTTGATGCTGTCGTGCTAGATCCTGGAGCGCGATACTAGTCGCTTCCGACAAATCGATGCGCTGCCAGTCATAATCTTCTTCCTGGCTAGGTAAATTGTGAGCGTTGCGATCGACCGCAAGACGAGTCGGTGCAGTGAACCCCTTGAGCCTCTGCCGCCAAAATGCCTCCGCCTGAGCGAGATCTTGCTGCTGCAACCAGGCAATGTAGTCACGGAAGGGGCGCGGTTGGCTCAGGTGCAGGTCTTGTCCCTGGCAAAATGCTTCATAGAAGGCATACACTTCTTTGAAGATCAGCGACTCTGACCAGCCATCTAACAGCAAATGGTGACTACTCCAGACAAGGTGATAGGCATCATCAGCTAAACGCAATAGTGCCAAGCGCATCAGGGGAGCTTGGGAGAGTTCAAATCCTGTTTGGCGATCGACCCTGAGAAATTCATCTAAGCGATCGCGCTGTGTCTCTGGATCAAAGTGTCGCCAATCTTCCTGGTGCCAAGGGAGGTCGATCTGCCCATACACGACTTGGTAAGGCTTTTCCAAGTCGTGCCAGTAAAAGGCAGTGCGTAAAATTGAGTGCCGATCGACCACACGCTGCCAAGCTTGCCGAAGCGCGGTTGCATTCAGATTGCCCTTGAGCGTCCAGCTAAACTGCTCAAAATACACGCCGGACTGTGGCGCATAGATCGTATGAAACAGTAAGCCCTGCTGAAGTGGCGAAAGTTCGTAGATGTCTTCTAGATTGTCCATTTTCATGAAGAATGTCTCCCAGTTTGGCTGAGTTTTGCCAACAATTTGTCAAAGTCCTTTTGGCTGATTTTGGCTGCCTCAAAATCAGAAGGGGTATAGCTTCCCGCTTCCGGGGAGTGGCAGCGAGCAATAATCGATCGCAATGCCTCTATAAACCCTTCGGCTAACTGCGCGATCGTGGCTGGATGATGAATCGCAGAGCTATAGCTCCATTCCAGATGCAGTTGTTGGGCAGCAATGAAGCCATCAATTTCTAATAGATAGGGACGAATTCCTTCGGGACAGTGAACCGCACCACTCGATTCTTTAGCAAGCTTGAAGGTGGTCGTCGCGTCGAGTGCTGTATCAAACTGCCCTAGGTAATTGAAACAGACCTCCGCCTGTGGCAAATCCCTGAGTTGTGCAGCAATTTCCGCTGGCGCGAGATAGCGCAACACGCCACAGCCAATTCCTTGATTGGGAATGCGACGAAGCTGCTCTTTGACTGTTCTCAGGGCATCCTCCATTCCATCTGCATTGCTTAAATCTAGATACACCGGGAAGATGGACGTGAACCAGCCGACCGTGCGAGACAGGTCTACATCCGAGAAAAGTTGCTCTCGCCCGTGACCTTCTAGATCGACCCGAAGTGGATGACCTGTCCACTGGGTAAATGTTTGACCCAATGCCGATAACAATAGATCGTTAATTTGGGTGCGGTAGATTGCTGGCACTGTTTTCAGAAGCGTTTGAGTCTCTGCTGCGGTGAGCGTAACGGTGATTGTGTTAGCTGAAGCGATCGTATTGATGCCCTTCGGATCGTCGATCGGCAAAGAAAAACTAGGCAGTTGATGGGCAGCTAACCAATACTCCAACTCCTGCTGCACTGCCACTGACTGTCCGTAGTCCGTTAAGCGTTGCGACCAATGCTGAAACGATGTGGTTTTTGCCGGAAGCTGAATTGCTTGCCCCTGCTGAAGTTGGGCATAGGCAGTTTGGAAGTCGTCTAGCAAAATTCGCCAGGACACCCCATCCACTGCTAAGTGATGAATCAGAATAAGTAATCGTCCCGGTTTGTTTGCACCGAGCTTAAAGAGGGCAACTCGTACGAGCGAACCGGATGTTAAATCGAGGCTAGCTTGTAGTTCTTCGCAGTGTTGAGTGATTGCCTCAGCTTGCTCTGATTCAGGAATCGCTGACAAATCGACCTGAACGAATGGCACCGTCTCTTCTGGCAGTGCATTGACTTGCCGAATCCCCAATTCGGTTTGCTCAAACCGCAGCCGCAGGGCATCGTGATGGATCAGTAACTGTTGCACAATCTGTTGAACTTGGCTTCCCTCTAGAGTAGCGGGGACTTCGAGCAGCGTTGCCTGGTTGTAGTGGTGTGGATTGACTAGGGCTTGCTCAAAGAACCAGTGCTGAATCGGTGTTAACGGTAGTTCTCCGCTGACGGCATCCTGTTCTGCTTGCACTGCCTGCTCGGTATCGACAACCTGAGCAAGTTCAGCGATCGTTTGATGCTGAAACAGTTGCTTGGGTGTCATTCGTAAGCCTTCCTGATTCGCTCTAGCCACAACTTGAATGCTGAGAATGGAGTCGCCCCCCAACTCAAAGAAATTGTCATGAATACCGATCGACTCAACGCCCAAAACTTGTTGCCAAATTTCAGTCAACCGCTGCTCGATCGCGTGGCTCGCCGTAACCAGTGGCGTTTTCGTTGCGAGATGAGTGCGATCGGGGGCGGGTAGATGACGGCGATCCACCTTACCATTGGGCGTTAGGGGCAGAGATTCCAACTGCACAAAGGCGGCAGGAAGCATGTAGTCCGGCAGCTTGTTTTTAAGAAATGAACGCAGGGAACCCAGGGCAGCATCGGGAAGCGTGGCAACGACGTAAGCCACAAGTTGCTTGCGATTGGGGGCATCTTCTCGAATCACTGCGATCGCTTGCTGAATCTCTGGATGTTGTTCTAGCGCAGCTTCAACTTCACCAAGTTCAACCCGAAATCCTCGAATCTTCACTTGATGGTCAATGCGTCCCAAGAATTCGATTTTGCCATCCGATCGCCAACGGGCTAAGTCGCCTGTTTTGTAAAGGCGGGCTGAGGATTGATCTCGATCTCCCCAGAAAGGATTGGGGATGAATCGTTCTGCGGTTAACTCCGGTCGATTGAGATAGCCGCGAGCCAGTCCGAACCCACCAATATAGAGTTCACCCGGAACCCCGATGGGAACAGGCTTGAGATTGGCATCGAGCAAATAAATCTGCGTATTGGCGATCGGGCGACCAATCGAGACGGTTTGTTGATCTGTCGGTTGGCAAACTTCCCAAGTAGCATCGATCGCGGCTTCAGTAGGTCCATAGAGATTGTGCAGTTCCACATGAGGCAACCGGGCAAAACATTGTGCTTGCAGTTGGGCACTGACTGCCTCACCCCCACAGGTAATGTAGCGTAGGCTGCGGCACGCCGTTTCTAAGCCTTCCATCTGCAAAAACACTTGCAGTAACGAAGGGACAAAATCTACAACCGTAATTTGATGTTGAGCGATGAACTGAACGAGTGCTGCACTATCTTGAGGAACATCGGCTGGAGCCAGAACCAGGGTTGCTCCAGCAATTAACGCCCCAAAGATTTCCCAAATCGACACATCGAAACCGAAGGAGGCTTTTTGTAAAACCCGATCGCGCCCATTCAACTGATAGACCGTTTGCCCCCACAGTAAACGGTTACAAATGGCTTGATGTTCGACAAGTACACCTTTGGGTTTGCCTGTCGAGCCAGAGGTGTAGATCACATAGGCAAGACTCGTGGGTGATGCAAGGCTAGAAAGTGCAAGTGGTACCGCGATCGTATCGAGAGTATCCAGGCAAATCGTTGTGGCAGGACAAGCAGGCAGAGTGTCGAGCAGATGAGCTTGAGTCAGCAAGATTGAGACTTGGGCATCTTCTAGCATGAAAGCAATGCGATCTTGCGGATAGCCCGGATCGATCGGCACATAAGCGCCTCCCGCTTTCAGAATTCCGAGAATACCGATCACCATTTCTGGAGCGCGATCGACACAAATTCCAACCAGCACTTCAGGCGCAACTCCTAGAGACTGCAAATGGCTTGCGAGTTGATTGGCACGATCATTCAGTTCCCGATAACTTAGGTGTTGATCATTCCATTGCAGGGCAATAGCATCCGGTGTTTGCTCAACCTGAGCTTCAAACAATTGATGCAGGCATAAAGGCGATGACGCATTGCTTACGATTTCTCCGGTTCCCCAGTCCTGAAGCTGGTGCAGTTCCGATTCTGGTAACAGTTGCAGATCCGAAATCGATTGCTTCGGATTCGCAATCATGCTTTCGAGCAGAGTTTGGAACTGTTCCAGCATCCGAGCGATCGTCTCTGGCTCAAACAAATCCGTGTTGTATTCACAACTGCCGCTGAGTCCTGTGGGCGTTTCCATCAAACTCAGGGTCAAGTCAAAGCTAGCCGTCCCACTGTCGATATCTAGTGTGCTGAGAGTGAGATCGGGAAGCTCCAGGGCTGGCATCGGAGCGTTTTGCAGCACGAACATCACCTGAAAGAGCGGATGATGGCTGAGATCACGATCGGGTTGCAGTTCATCGACTAGCTTCTCAAACGGCACGTCCTGATGGGTATACGCGCCCAAAGCGACTTCCCGAACTCGTTTCAACACCGTCTGAAAGCTCGGATTGCCGGATAGATTCGTTCTAAAAACCAGTGTGTTCACAAAGCAACCCATCAATCCTTCGAGTTCTGCCCGATTACGGTTTGCGATCGGCGATCCCACTAAGATGTCTGCTTGTTGGGTGTAGCGGTAGAGCAGGGTCTTAAACGCTGCCAGCAAGGTCATGAACAGGGTCGCGCCCTGTTGCTGGCTGAAGGCTTGCAGAGCTGTGGATAGATCGCGGGGAAGCTGGAACGATCGAGTTGCGCCCCGGAAGCTCTGAACCGCAGGACGAGGACGATCGCTCGGCAATTCCAGAATCGGCAGATCACCGGCTAATTGCTGTTTCCAGTAAGCCAGTTGAGCGTCTAGAACCTCTCCCTGTAACCACTGCCGCTGCCACAGGGCAAAATCGGCATACTGAATCGGCAATGCTGCTAGTGGCGAGGCTTGTTCTTCAGCAAAAGCAGTGTAGAGTTGAACCATTTCTTGAATGAACACGCCGATCGACCATCCATCCGAAACAATGTGATGCATCGTCAGGAGCAGCACAAAATCGTTTTCTGCGAGTTGCAGCAAGGTCGATCGCAGTAGTGGAGCCTGGGACAAATCAAAGGGTTGCTGGGTTGCTTGAAGAGCCAGTCTCTGGACTTCCGCATCTTGTTCCGATGGCGATAGAGACTGCAAATCTATCGGGATCAACGGAACGGTGGCTTCTGGGAGAATCACCTGAGTGGGTTGTCCTGCGATCGTGACAAACTGCGATCGCAGAATTTCATGACGCTGCACGATCGCACTCAAGCTTTGCGCTAGCGCGGCAATATTAAGCCGTCCTTGCAGCCGTACTGCCGCAGGTAGGGTGTAGGACGTGTCATTCGGATCAAGCTGTTGCAAAAACCACAGCCGTTGCTGAGCAAAGGACAGGGGCAGAGGCTCGGATCGGGAGACTCGATCGATCGTCGGAGCCTGTAAGGAACGATCTGTACCAATTGCGAACTCAATTTCCCTAGCAAATGCAGAGAGCGTAGGCGCTTCAAACAAACACCGCAAGGGTAGCTCCACTTGAAACACCGCTCGGACTTGCGAGGTCACCTGAGTTGCTAGCAGCGAGTGACCACCCAACTCAAAAAAGTTGTCGTGAAGTCCTACCTGATTCAGTCCCAACACCTTTGCCCAGATGCCCATCACCATTTCTTCAACGGGTGTGCGCGGTGCCGTAGTGCGATCGTCTGATGCCAAGGCAGAATCATTGGGAACCGGTAATGCCCGACGATCGAGTTTGCCATTCACCGTCAGAGGCAGGGCGTCCAGCACCACAAAAGCAGCGGGCACCATATAGTCTGGAAGTTTGGTTTGCAGAAAATGGCGGAGGTCGATGAGTTGTGCATCGTTTAGGGTGGAATCAGGAACGATGTAAGCCACGAGGCGTTGATCTCCGGGCACATCTTCGCGATCGATCACCACAGCCTGATTCACCTGCGGATATTGGCACAACAGCGCTTCAATCTCACCGAGTTCAATGCGAAAACCGCGCAGTTTCACTTGATGGTCGATCCGACCGAGATATTCGATCTCGCCATTCGGCAGATAGCGTGCCAAGTCACCCGATTTATACAGTCGTGCGTTTGGCGCATCGTCAAACGGATGGGGAATGAAGCGCTCGGCAGTGAGTTCCGGACGATTGAGATAGCCCCGTGCTAGACCCGCGCCTCCAATGTACATTTCACCCGGAACCCCAACGG
Source organism: Leptolyngbya sp. AN10 (assembly GCF_050565645.1). Taxonomy (NCBI): domain Bacteria; kingdom Bacillati; phylum Cyanobacteriota; class Cyanophyceae; order Leptolyngbyales; family Leptolyngbyaceae; genus Leptolyngbya; species Leptolyngbya sp. AN10. The sequence continues at coordinate 28,252 of NZ_JBNXVP010000041.1, read as the reverse complement.
GTACAGGTTGGTGATGGTGATCGAGAAGATACACCTGAAGGTCGGGAATGGGTTTGCCAATCACACTCCTGGTTTCACCAAGCGTTGCCATGGTCAGTGGGTGATAGGTCACATGCACCGTCGTTTCGGTGATGCCGTACATATTCACTAACTGCGGCGATCGATCACCATGTCGCTCAAACCAGGGCTGCAAGCTTTGATAGGACAGCGCTTCTCCACCGAAGATCACTAGACGCAGACAAAGGGTAGACGGACGACGGAGGGAGTCTTCGACCTGAATCAGTTGACGGAAGGCGGAAGGCGTTTGGTTCAGTACCGTCACTCGTTCTTGGCACAACAAGTCATAGAATGCTTCGGGCGATCGACTCGTCCAGTAGGGCACCACAACCAGTCGCCCACCATGCAGCAAAGCCCCCCAAATTTCCCACACTGAGAAGTCGAATGCATAGGAGTGAAAGAGTGTCCACACATCTTGCTCGTTGAAGTGATACCAGGGCTGAGTGGCGGCAAAGAGCCGCACAACATTGGCATGGTGAATCAATACACCTTTGGGTTTTCCAGTGGAGCCGGAGGTATAAATCACATACGCGAGGTGATCGGGCGTGACTTCGCCGACTGGATTCTCGATGCTCTGCTGGCTCAGAATAGCAGCATCGCGATCGAGGTCAACCACCTTGGCTGCTGGAGTGGAAAATTGATTCTGTTGTCCTGCCATCGTCAGCAACACAGGCACCTGAGCATCTTCGATCATGAATGCTAAACGCTCTGGTGGATAGGATGGGTCTAAAGGTAGATATGCCCCTCCTGCTTTGAGAACGGCAAGCAACGCCACGACCATTTCAAGCGATCGCTCCAGGCAAATCCCCACCAAAACATCAGGTGTAACTCCTAACGATTGCAAGTAATGGGCGAGTTGATTGGCGCGATCGTTCAGTTCGCGATAGGTGAGCTGCTGATCCTCATAGACCAGTGCGATCGCATTCGGAGTTCGTTCGACTTGTGCCTCAAACAAGTGATGCAGACAGGCAGTTTGAGAATGCGTTACTAAATCCGTACCTTGAGGATGATTCCACTCCACCAAAAGCTGATGCTGCTCTGCTGCGGTGAGTAAAGGCAATTCCCAGAGACTACGATCGAGGGTTGCTGCCATTCCTTCCAGAAGGGTTTGCAGATGTCCCGCCATCCGAGCGATCGTGTCTGCATCAAAACGGTGACGATCGTAAACCAAGCTAATTTCTAGCGCAGCACCCGGTCGAACGATCACCGTCAGCGGATAATTCGTTTGTTCAAACACCTGAACTCGACTGACGATTAAGTCAGCATTGCCCTGCTCAACGTTTGGATCGATCGGATAGTTTTCAAAAACGACAAGGCTCTCAAATAAGGGCGAATTGGGTGGAATCTCGCTCCACTGCTGAATCTGGAAAAGCGGCGTGTATTCGTACTGTCGTGCTTCTGCCTGTTGCGATTGAAACTGCTGGAGCCAGGGAAGAAGCGATCGATCCGATTGCACCTGTACTCGTACCGGCAAGGTGTTAATGAACAATCCCACCATCGCTTCAGCCCCTGGTAAGGTCGTCGGGCGACCTGAAACCGTCGTGCCAAACACCACATCCGACTCGCCACTATATCGACTGAGCAGCAATGCCCAAGCTCCTTGAACTAGGGTGTTGAGCGTCAATTGATGCTGACGTGCCAGCGATTGTAAGGCTGTGGTTGTTTCGCTTGCGAGGGACGTGTGATATTCCCCAACCTGGATGGCAGAGGTAGAGTGATCGACATCTACCCCAAAAGGAGTGGGTGCCGTGAAACCTTTGAGCGTTTGCCGCCAGAATGTCTCTGCTTCAGGTAAAGACTGTTGTTGCAGCCAGCCAATGTAATCCCGGTACGGTCGGGGCTTGGGCAGTCGCAAGGTTTGACCCTGACAAGTTGCCTCATAAACCACAAAGACTTCTTGCAAGACCAGGGACGTAGACCAACCATCCAATAGCAAATGATGATGGCTCCAGAGAAAATGATACTGTTGCGCTGCTTGTTGAATCAGGATCAACCGCATCAGTGGAGCCTTTGATAATTCAAAGCCCTGCATCCGCTCAGCTTGGCGCAATGCCTCCAGCTTGGCTTGCTGGTCTGCCACCGTGAGCTTTTGCCAGTCGTGAACCATCAGAGGTAAATGGACCTGCCGTCCCACTACTTGCAGCGGTTTTTCTACGTTCTCCCAAACAAAAGCACTGCGGAGAATCGGATGGCGATCGAGGACTTGCTGCCATGCCTGCTCAAAGGCTGGAATATTCAGATCTCCCTGTAACTCAGCACTGACCTGCTCAACATACACCCCTGATTCTGGTGCATAGAGGCTATGGAACAGCATTCCCTGCTGCATCGGAGACAAACGATAGAGGTCTTCAATGTTTTTGGCGCTCATGGTGGCTTATCTCCCTGAAAATTCAACAGAAAATTCAACCGTCGCGAATACGGCATCAAGTTCATCCTGACTAAGCTCGGCTAGGGGAAAGTCTGAGGGGGTATAGCCTTTAGCGTCAGGCGATTGGCAGTGGCAAATCAGCGATCGCAGCTTTTCGAGAAACCGTTGTGCCAGTCCTTCAACGGTGGCAGGGTGATGCAATGCTTCGCTATACGTCCAGACCATTTGCAGCTGACCGTCGGTAATCATGCCGTCAATCTCAAATAGATGCGATCGACGATCTTGCAAGCCATGACAAGAGCCGCTCGACTCTTGAGCCAGCCCAAACAAAGAGGACGCTGCAAAGCTCCGATCAAACTGTCCGAGATAGTTGAAACTGACTTCCGCTTGAGGCAGTTTTCGCAAGGATTCAGCGATTTCTCCTGAATTGAGATAGCGCAGCAGTCCATAGCCAACGCCTCGATTCGGGATTTGCCGCAGTTGCTCTTTCACCGCTTTTAGGGCTTGGGCACTATCAACCCTGCTATCCAACTCCAGCAATACTGGAAACACAGCAGTAAACCAGCCGACCGTACGCGATACATCTACCCCTTCAATCATGTCCTCGCGTCCATGTCCCTCTAGCTCCACCAGTAGTGATGGTTTTCCAGTCCACGCTGCAAACGCTTGTACGAGTGCAGTTAACAACACATCGTTGATTTGGGTGCTATAAGCAGCAGGTACGTCTTGTAGTAATGTTTGGGTTTCTGCTGAATTCAGCGTTACGGTGACAGTACGAGCTTGGGCAACGGTATTCGTTCCGCCTGGAAAATCCACAGGGAGGGGCGGAATCGGCTTTTGCAATTGGGTTAGCCAGAAGGACTGTTCTTGTTGCAAACTTTCCGATTGTGCGTAGTTAACCAACTGTTCTGCCCACCGTTTAAATGAAGTGGTCTTAGCCGGCAGTTTGATCGGTTGAACATCTCTCAATTGCTGGTAAATCGTTTGCAGATCTTCTAGCAACACTCGCCAAGACACCCCATCGACTGCAAGATGATGAATCACAATCAACAAACGGCTCGCTCGATGGAGTCCCAGGTCAAACCAAGCAACCCGCACGATCGAACCATCGCTCAAATTAAGGCTTGCTTGGAGTTGTGTTGCTGCTTGCTCAATCGCGATCGCTTGTTCTGCTGTAGACAGGTTTGACAAATTCACTTGGGAGAATGGAACAGCCGTATCGGGGCTGATCATCTGCTGTTGCCAACCTTCAGCAGTCCGAGAAAATCGCAGTCGCAATGCATCGTGATGAGTGAGTAAATGCTGGACTGCCTTTTCTAAAAGCCTGGCATCGATCGCTTGTCGGACTTCTAACAAGATGGATTGATTCCAGTGATGCGGCTCCAACAATTCCTGTTGAAAGAACCAATGTTGAATGGGCGTGAGTGGTAAATCACCTGTCACCGCTCCCTGTTCTGCTGGAGCGATGGTCTGCGCGTCTACGAGTTCTACAACGGTGGCTAACTCTGCGATCGTTTGATACTGAAACACCTGCTTGGGTGTCATTCTCAATCCCTGCTGATTTGCCTTAGCGACTACTTGGATACTCAGAATAGAATCGCCACCCAACTCAAAGAAGTTGTCGTCAATGCCCACTTGCGCCACCCCAAGTATCTCAGCCCAGATACCGACCAATGCCGTTTCCACTGGGTTTTGAGGTGCAATGTATGTATGTTCTAAATTCGGTCTTGCTATCTCAGGAACAGGCAGCGATCGTCGATCGATCTTGCCGTTAGGTGTGAGCGGTAGGAACTCCAACACCACAAACGCAGACGGCACCATGTGCCCCGGCAATCTGTCTTTGACAAAGTTGCGAAGATCAGAAAGTGAGAAACTGGTTGACTGCACAGGAACAACATAGGCAACTAATCGTTTGTGTCCAGGTTCGTCTTCTCGCACCACGACAACTGTTTCTGCAACAGTAGGGGATCGCCCAAGGGTTGCTTCGATTTCTCCTAGCTCAATACGAAACCCGCGCAGCTTTACCTGGTTATCAATCCGTCCTAAAAACTCCAGATTGCCATCAGGCAGATAGCGAACCAGATCGCCAGCTCGATATAAACGAGTTGTAATTGAAGGAGTGAAAGGGTCAACGTAAGGGATAAACCGCTCCTCGGTCAGTTCAGGACGATTCAGATATCCTCGTGCAACGCCAGCACCCCCAATGTAAAGTTCTCCAGGCACTCCAATTGGTACAGGTTGTCGATCGATATCCAGAACGTACACCTGACTGTTCGGAAAGGGACGACCGATCGGAACTAAGTTATCGACAGACAGTTTTGTCTCAGTTCTCTCGAAATAAGTTGTGTCGATCGTTGCCTCAGTCACACCATAGGAGTTAATCAGCCGAGTCTGGGTTCCGCACAATCGCTGGATAGCCTGATGCTCTTGTACATACCAGCTATCCGACCCCACCATCAGGAGCCGCATGAAGTCGAGCGATTGACCCGTTGTTTCTAGATATCTGAGTAAATTCCGCAACACGGCTGGTACAAATTCTGCACAATCTACCTGCTCCCGACGCATAAGACTGTAAAGCTGATCAGGCATTAGTAAAAAATCTCTAGGACAGAGCACGAGCTTTGCCCCAGAACACAGTGCCCGTATCCAATTGCCAGAAAAAACATCAAAGGAAAAGCTTGCCATTTGTAGATGACAGGTGACAGCCGCTCTCAACTGGTAAGCACTTTCCCATGCAAAATAGGCATTGACCAAACTGCGATGCGTGACCATCACGCCCTTGGGGGTATCCGTAGAACCAGACGTGTAGATCACATAGGCAAGGTTTGAGCCAGTAGGTGCAGGAGACAGGGAGGCAGCCGTAGAAATGGATTGATCGCGATCGACACAAAGAACCTGAGCCGGATGCTGAGGGAGCGTGTTGAGCAGATGAGTTTGCGTCAGGAGCACCGATACTTTCGCATCATTGAGCATGAAGGCTAACCGTTCTGTCGGATAGGCAGGATCAAGCGGCAGGTAAGCGCCTCCGGCTTTGAGGATTGCGAAAATGCTCACCATCATCTCTAGTGAGGTTTCCATGCAGATCCCTACCAACATTTCCGGTTGGATACCCCACGATCGCAACTGATGGGCTAGTTGATTGGCTTTGTGGTTGAGTTCGGTATAAGTAAGATGTTGATCTTCAAAAACAACCGCGATCGCATCGGGAGTTTGTTCAACTTGCGCCTCAAATAATTCATGAATACATAGATGTTGCGGGGTGCCTACGAGAGCATGGCTTTCGTGTTCTCCGGTTCCCCATGTCCAAAGCTGCTCTAGTTCCTGGGTTGTCAACAAAGGCAATTCTGAGAGGCGAGCTTGGGGATTTTTCACAATTCCTTCTAGCAAGGTTTGCCAGTGCCCTTGCATTCGCGCGATCGCATCTGCATCAAACAGGTCAGTGTTGTATTCCCAACTCACGCTAAGACCTTGAGAGGTCTCTTGCAGACTGAGCGTGAGATCAAAGGTCGCGGCTCCGTTATCGATATCCCAGGGTTCGATCGTCAAACCAGGTAGCTCTAAGGCGGGTTTGGGCGTATTTTGCAGAATGAACATCACCTGAAACAACGGGGATTGGCTGAGGTTGCGATCAGGGTGCAGTTCCTCAACCAGTTTTTCAAACGGTACATCCTGATGGGCATAGGCTCCGAGTGCGACATCACGCACCCGATTGAGCAACTCCTGAAACGTCGGATTGCCAGAAACATCAGTGCGGAATACAAGCGTGTTGAGAAATAACCCGATCAAGCCTTCTAATTCAACCCGATTGCGGGTTGCGATCGGCGAACCCACCAAAATGTCTTCTATTCTGGTATGGCGATAGAGCAGAGTGTTGAAAGCTGCTAGCAGAGTCATAAACAGCGTCACCCCTGTTTGCTGACTCAGTGTCTTGAGCGCTTGGGTTAAGGCGGGTGATAAAGATGAGGTTTGAATCGCACCTCGTCCAGTTTCCGTGGTAGGACGCGGACGGGTTGTGGGAAGTTCTAGAACGGGCAATGTGCCACCGAGTTGCTGTTTCCAGTAAGCAAGTTGAGTCTCTAGCACTTCACCTTGGAGCCATTCTCGCTGCCAAGCCGCAAAATCTGCATATTGAATTGGCAGATTAGCAAGGGAGAGCGGTTCCCCCGTAGCAAAGGCAGTGTAGAACCTGACCAGTTCCTGAATGAACACGCCGACTGACCAACCATCACAGACAATGTGATGGACGGTGAGCAGCAAGATGTGATGCGTTGGCGTGAGCCGCAGAAGCTTAATTCGCACTAACACATCATTGGCTAAATCAAACGGTTGCTGCGCCTCTTGAGTCGCGATCGCTCTCGCAACGCTCTCCCGCTCTGTTTCTGCCGCTTGGCTCAGATCGACGATCGGCAAAGGGAAAGGCTGAAACGGCTCTACCTGCTGAACAGGTCGTCCCTCAACAGTCGCAAATCTACTCCGCAACACAGTATGGCGCTGTGAGATAGCATTAAAACCCTGCTCTAATGCCGCTACATTCAACGCCCCCCGCAGGTGAAAGAAATGAACTTCATTATAAAACGGCACTTCTGGCTGCAATTGATCCAACACCCACAGCCGCTCTTGAGCAAAAGATAAGGGCAGTGAGTCCTGATTTTGTCTAGGCTGAATAACGGATTGGGCTTTAGGAGCCGTTAAGCCTTTTTGCTTGAGACGTAGTTCTAGAAGCCTCTGCTGTTCCGGTGAGAGAGCAGCGAGACGTTGAGAGAGCGTGTTCATTCTTTGCCAGCCGTATAGGATTTGTTATGTTACAGAGTGTCGTGGTTAATGATTACTGAATTGTGCTGCTTCCAGTTGTTCTTGAATTTCACTCAGCGATAAACTTTCTATCTCTAATAGCAGTTCGTTCATTACGTCAAGCTCATTTGTTTCTGCTTGTAGAGTGCGAATCGTCTTCGATAATTCAGCAATGGTTGGGGCATCTGATAAAAGGGTTTGCAGTGATAACTCAACCGAGAAAGCATCTCGTAATCGGGAGACAATCTGCACGGCTAACAAGGAATCTCCGCCTAAGTGAAAGAAGTTATCCTGAATGCCGATCGACTCAATTCCCAATGACTCTTGCCAAATCTCTGCAACAGTTTGTTCGATCGCGCTGCTAGGAGCAATATAGGCATTACTCAACGCTGGTCTAGGGTGCAGATCCTGCCTCACAGGTTCGAGATGTTCCACACTATTCAGCAGATGATCGTACTGTAACTGCATCTGAAAATCGCGTGTTGAAACCAGGACTTGAGGCACCATGCATTGCAAAATGCGGCAGAAAGCTTCTATCCCTTCTTGCGGTAAAATCCCTTGCTTTAAATTTTCTTCGCGTACCTGTTTAAGCGTTGCTGGAATGATGGTATTGGCTGCCTGTCCGACCTCTTGCCAGCTATCCCAGTTAACGGAAACGGTAAGACGATCGGGATATTGAATCTGATGATGATAGGCGAAAGCATCTAAAAACGCATTGGCAGCGCAGTGATCCACCATGCCCAAACCGCCCAGAATTGCAGTTAGGGACGAACACAGCACCAAGAAGTCTAGTGGCGTATTCTTCAGCAGATCTGCTAGCACCAGCGTTCCTTTCACCTTGGGGGTCAGAATCCTAGCGGCAGCTTCGGCAGTTTTAGTTTGCATCATGCCTCCCGGTGTGACCCCAGCCGCATGAATCACCCCATGAAGTTGCCCAAATTGCTCATTGATGCGCGTCAAAACGGCTTGCATTTGCGTTGAATTTGATACATCTGCGCTCAGAGGCAACACTTCTGCACCCAATCTCTCTAACGCCTGAAGCTTCTCAATTTTGAGACTCGTCTCATCCTGGCGATCGTGCGTCGCCAACCATTGTGCCCACTCCTCTCTGGCAGGAAATGGCGATCGTCCTACCAGCACCAATTTTGCCTGCACAGTTTGAGCGAGATATTCTGCGATCGTGAGTCCCAGACCTCCCAATCCACCTGTAATTAAGTAAACGCCTTGATCCCGTAAACGAGAGGAGCGGGTGTTATCCCAACGCACAGCTTCAAAAGTCTGCACCCAACGATGATTGCCTCGATAGGCGATCGTCTGATCAGAGGATGGCGTAGTCAGTTCTACAAACAGTTGTTGAATTAACTTTTCATCTTGGTTGTGAACCGGAAGCACCACATCAATGCTGCGACAAGTGAAGTTGGGATACTCCTGTGGAATCACCTTACAAGGTCCAAGAGACAATGCTTTGCTAGGACATAGTTCCTCGGAACCCGCGATGTCCTGTACTTGGTTGGAGATAATGTTGATGTCAATGGCACAATCTGAAGACTGCTCACTAAGAGCTTGCGCTAGAAATAGCAGGCTGAAAAAGCTCAGAGTTTCCGTTTGCTCTAGGGATTCTAGAGATGAATTCGTCTCGTTCGTAACGCTCCACAAATGCGCGATCGCTTCTGGCTGTTTGCCCAGGGTTCGCAAATCATCCAGCAACGTGCGGTAGTCTCCGGGACGGTGAGGCGCGATTGTATAGTGGCAATTGACCGAATTTTGCTCTACGAGGCTGTGTAACCTCTGAAATTGTGTTCCGGCTCGAACCATCACAACCGTTTGACCCGATTGGTTCAACCGCTGCGCTAATTTCTCACCTAAACCCCACTCATCTACAAATACTAACCAGCACTTCGATGCAAGGGTTTGAACGGGCGCAGGGGGCAGAGACCGTTTCCAGGAGGGTAGATAGAACCAATCTGCCATCTCCAACTTCTTCCCGATTCGATCGAGGAGATTTGGCTTGGGTGGATCGTTCTCCATCAGGGCAGACAATACTTTTGGAGCCTGCGAAGGGTCAACTGCTAACGCTGAAATTCCCTGATTTGCCTGTTGTTGTGCTGCCTGAATCAGTTCATCCCAACGATTCGATGTCGTGCTTGGTTGTAAGAACGATCGCGGTTCAATCCAATAGCGTTGACGCTCAAAGGGATAGGTTGGTAAAGGCAGGCGATAGCGTCGCTCGTGGGCATAAAAGGTTGACCAATCCACTGAGACTCCGCATTGCCAGAGTTGCCCCAAGGTCTGCAACAGTAATGCCACATCCGATCGCTGCTTTTGCGGGTGACGTAAGGAAGTCAAAATTATATGTGCTGCTGTTTTAGCAGAATGGCGTTGAGCAAAGGTACTCAAGGTTCGTCCAGGACCCACTTCGAGTAAGATTCGCTGCGAGTCTTGCCACAACTGGTCAATACCATCCGCAAAACGCACCGTTTGACGCAGATGGTTGCCCCAGTATGCCGGATTTGTCGCTTGATCTGCCGTAATCCAGGTGCCCGTCACGTTGGAGATGTAGGGAATTTGAGGAGAATGCAGAGGAATGGTTTTAACTCGTTGAATGAATGGTTCAACGATGGCTTCCATCATTTGAGAGTGAAAGGCATGAGACGTATGCAGCAAACGTGACTCGATGCCTTGTTCCGATAATTGGTGTTGTAAAGTTACGATCGCGGCTTCAGACCCAGAAACAACACACTGGGTAACACTATTGATCGTAGCTAAGGAAAGATCGCGACCTAGTAGAGGTTGTAGATCATGCTCAGAAAGAGGAACAGCAAGCATTGCTCCTGTGGGAAGTTGCTGCATTAGTTGTGCGCGTGCGCTGACCAACGCTAACGCATCTTTTAGAGAGAATACACCTGCAATACATGCTGCAACATATTCGCCAATACTATGACCAATCAAAGCTTGAGGACGAATGCCCCAGTTGAGCCACAGTTGCGCCAAGGCATACTCAATAACAAATAAAGCAGGTTGAGCGATCGCGGTTTGTTGAAGGCGCTGCGCGGTTTCAACGGTTTCGACATCGGGATAGAGCAGCGATCGCAAATCTAAGCCTAAATGAGATTTGAGCAATTCACAGCAGCGATCAACTTGTTCGCGAAAGATTGCCTCTGTTTCGTATAGTTCCCGTCCCATGTTGACGTATTGAGAACCCTGTCCGGGGAACATAAAGGCGATCGGGCGTTCTCCTCCTGCCGATTGGATGAAGTTCCGTTGCGGATCGAGGGAGCTTAGGCTCTCAATGGCATCCTCACGATCGCGTACCACCACCATGCAACGATGTTCAAACCGTTTGCGACCCGTTTGTAGCGTGTAGGCAACATCTGCGAGATTGCAGTCAGAATTTTGCTGAAGGTGATTTGCCAGATTCGTCGTTGCAGTTTTTAGGGCAGAAGCAGTTTTAGCCGAAAGTAGCAAGAGTTGATGAGAGCGGGAAGCGCTAGACGAAGCGATCGCAGGTGCTTCTTCCAAGATAATGTGTGCATTCGTCCCACCAATGCCCAAGGAACTCACTGCGGCTCGGCGTGGCTGATGATGCGTTTGCCAGTCGGTGAGCGTTGTGTTGACGTAAAAAGGAGTATTGGCAAAATCAATTTGAGGATTCGGTTGCTCAAAATACAAACTGGGGGGAATTTGTTGGTGCTTGAGTGCTAGTACTGTTTTAATTAGACCTGTTACTCCAGCCGCCGCATCGAGATGCCCAATATTTGTTTTAACAGAGCCAATCGCACAGAAGTTTCTCCTCTCGGTACTATCGCGAAATGCCTTAGTTAGGGCTGCGAGTTCGATCGGATCTCCTAATGCAGTTCCTGTCCCATGCGCCTCAACATAGGAAATAGAGTCCGCTTCAATTCCTGCTAACGCCAACGCCTCAGCAATAACCTCTGCTTGTCCCTCCACACTGGGCGCAGTGTAACCGACTTTCATCGAGCCGTCATTGTTAATCGCTGAACTTTTGATCACTGCAAGAATACAATCACCGTCTGCCAGCGCATCTTCTAACCGCTTCAAAACTACAATGCCCACACCACTACCAGGAACAGTTCCCTGAGCTTTGGCATCAAAAGCACGACAGTGCCCATCGGGAGACAAAATCCCGCCCTCTTGATAGAAATAGCCTGATTTTTGCAACGCATGGATTGTAATGCCGCCCGCTAGCGCCATATCACACTGGTAACTGAGTAAGCTCTGGCAGGCTAAGCTGGTTGCAACCAGTGAGGTTGAGCAAGCGGTTTGAATGTCAAGGCTGGGTCCTTTGAGATTGAGTTGATAGGAAACACGAGTTGTTAGAAAATCTTTCTCATTCCCAATGACCGTTTGATAGCCAGCAGCAGATTCTAGCAATTGACGATCGGGCGCGATCTGAAAGACCCAATACTGATTCAAACCGACTCCGGCGTATACTCCCATCCGATCGCCGCAGCGTTGACAGTCGTATCCTGCATTCTCCAAAGCTTCCCAAGCGCATTCTAAAAAGATCCGCTGCTGTGGGTCCATCATTGCCGCTTCTTTAGGATTGAAGCCGAAGAATGCTGCATCAAACTGCTCTATCCCATCAAGCAGGGCAGACGCTTTGACGTAATTAGAATCTCGCACAACAACCGGATCAATGCCTGCCGCAATCAGTTCCTCATCGGTGAAAAACGCAATGGATTCAATCCCCGATCGTAGGTTTTGCCAAAATGCATCGACTGTTTTCGCGCCCGGAAAACGACCCGACATTCCAACAATCGCGATGCCTTCTATCGCATTAATTACATTACTCATAAGTCTATTTCCCTGACTGACGAAGTTGCTTTTGTCGATTGAATGCGGCTCTTTGTTGTGCGGCTCGATCGCGAACTGCCTGCAACGAAACTTTAGAGGATGATGTCTGATTCAAGTAATTGGCTAAAGCACTGATGTTTGGGTACTGAAATAGATCCGTGACTGATATCGATCGCTTCAACGCTATTTGTAGCTTGCTTTGTACCTGAAGTACCAGTAAGGAGTGCCCGCCCAGATCAAAGAAGTTGTCGTAAATGCCGACTTTTTCAATCTGCAATACCGCTTGCCAAACTTCAGAGATCGCTTGCTCTACTTCGGTTTTGGGAGCAACATAAGTGCTCGTTGACGCAATTTGAGCCGTCTCTGGAGCAGGTAAGGCACGGCGGTCAATTTTGCCGCTAGGTGTGAGGGGTAATGCATCCAGGAAGAGAAAGGTTGCTGGGATCATGTACTGAGGCAGTTTTTCCTCTAGAAAATGACGCAGATCAATAGGTGTAGGGGGCGTAGCAGCACGAATGTAGGCAGTGAGACGTTTGTTATTTGAATGATCTGCCCACGCTAAAACGATCGCTTCTTGAACGTCTGGATGTTGCCGGAGTGTTGCTTCAATTTCTCCTAACTCAATCCGAAAGCCCCGAATTTTGACTTGATCATCAATGCGATCGAGGAATTCCAACATGCCATTTGGCAGGTAGCGGACGCGATCGCCCGTTTTATAGAGAAGGGTTGAGTTGCGATCGAAAGGATTGGGAATAAACCGTTCAGCCGTTAGCTCAGGTTGATTTAGATAGCCACGAGCAATACCACCTCCGCCAACATATAGCTCACCAGGAACCCCGATCGCCACGGGCTGTTGATTCTGATCCAAGACATAGAGCTGCGTATTGTGCAAAGGATATCCAATCGGGGCAATTCGTCCTGAATTTGCAGGGGATACTGTTGATAGATCGCAGATTGTAGCGCCGATCGTGGTTTCCGTAGGACCGTAAGCATTCAACAATTGAACGCGATCGCGAACCTTCATTTGCCAAGCCAGAAGCCGCTCAGACAGTGCAGGTTCGCCCCCAATAATCACTAAACGCAAAGACTCAGGTAATTCCAACCCTTGAGCCAGTTCAACCGTGATTTGATGCCAGAATGCAGTCGGTAGATCGAGTACAGTTAACGCCAGTTCGCGGCACTGTTGCAAGAAGGTAGATACCGAATCCAACATCGCATCAGTCCGCAGCACCAATGTTGCTCCTTGCGTCAAGGATACAAAAATCTCTTCGGCTGCGACATCAAAACTCAGAGAAGCAAATTGCAAAACGCGATCGCCCGGTTTGATGCCATATTCAACGCTTGCCGTCTCGATATAACTCACGAGGGAACGATGTTCGATCATTACCCCTTTAGGCTTGCCCGTAGACCCAGACGTATAGATGACATAAGCCAGATTAGAGGCGACCGGAGCACAATGTTCGGCAGATTGTTGCTCGCTCAGATTCCATGCTGAATCGAGGCAGACCACTCTAGCCGTCGTTTCCGGCAGGATATTGAGCAGGGATGTTTGAGTCAGCAGGACTGGCACTTGAGTATCTTCCAGCATCAGAGCGAGACGCTCTTTCGGGAGGTTTGGATCAAGCGGAACATAGGCTCCTCCCGCTTTGAGAATGGCGAGCAATCCAATGATGAGATCTAGCGATCGCGTCGCACAGATTCCAACGAGTCCCTCTGGAGCAACACCCAAAGAGCGGAGGAAATTTGCGAGGTGATCCGCCTGATTATTCAGGTCTTGATACGTAAGTTGTTGCTGCTCAAAGATGACCGCGATCGCATCAGGAGTTCGCTTTGCCTGCGCTTCAAATAATTGGTGAATACATAGATCTGGATTGGGATTCAGAGAAACCGCTTGATTTCCCCATTGCCAAAGTTGTTGTTGCTCTTGCGCGGTCAGGAGCGGTAAGTCTGAGAGCCGAGCATTCGGATTCGTGACAATGCTTTCTAGTAGGGTTTGAAAGTGATGCTGCATCCGAGCGATCGTACTTTCATCAAATAAATCAGTATTGTACTCAAAGTCTGCAACTAACCCGTTTTCGACTGTTTCAACTGCCACGCTTAAATCAAACTGTGCCGTTTCACTGGTTACTTTGATAGGTTTCAGAGCCAGATCCGGTATTTCTGGAAGCTGTGGAGCATTTTGGAGCGTGAACATCACCTGAAACAGAGGCGAATAGCTCATGTTTCGTTCTGGTTGGACTGCTTCTACGAGTTGCTCAAACGGTAAATCCTGATGGGTGTAGGCTCCTAAGGCAACCTGACGAACCCGATTCAACAATTCTCGAAAGCTAGGATTTCCTGCAAGGTCAGTATGCAGCACTAAGGTGTTCACGAAGAATCCAATTAGCCCTGTGATTTCATTGCGGTTTCGATTCGCAATAGGAGAGCCAACAGAAATCCGATCTTGCCCGCTATAGCGATACATTAAGGTTTTGAAGACTGCCAGCAGCAGCATGAACAGCGTCACCCCTTCTTGCCGCGCCAGTGCCTTGAGCGAATTGGTGAGCGATCGAGAAAGATGCAACGATTTTGTTGCCCCTCGAAAGGTTTGAGCAGCAGGACGTGGACGATCGCTCGGAAGATGTAAAACCGTTGGCGCACTGTTGAGTTGCTGTTTCCAATAGGCAAGCTGCGTTTCTAGCACTTCACCCTGAAGCCAGGTTCGCTGCCAGTGAGCAAAATCGGCGTATTGAATGGGCAATTCCGGCAAGGGTGAAACCCATTCCTGGGAGTAGCTATCATAAAGTGTTGCTAACTCCTGTAGCATGACCTCCGCCGACCATCGATCGGAGATGATGTGATGCATAGTTAATAGCAACTGATGATCTTCCTGCCCAAGTTGCATTAAGGTGGCACGGAAGAGCGGTTCTTGCTGCAAGTCAAAGGGTTGCTGGATTGCCTGTTTGGTGATGCGTTGCGCTTCAACCTCTTGCTCTGATTTGACCCACGATCGCAAATCCACAACGGTCAATGGCAAAATCTGCGCGTCTGTGACTTGCTGCATTACTTGCCCTGCGATCGTGCAAAAGGTTGTTCGTAAAATCTCGTGCCGTCGAATTATTTCGGTGAGGCTTTTCTCCAGTACGGTGATATTTAACTCACCTTGAAGTTGCACTGCGATCGCAATGTGATAAGCAGAATTGGCAGCTTCTAACTGATCAAGGAACCACAATCGCTGTTGGGCAAAGGAAAGGGAATAGCAATTTGTAGCACTTTTAACCCTCACGATTGGACAAGCTGACTGAGGATTTGAGGTTGTAAGCTGATTTAGAATTTGTGCGACCAGTTCGGCAATACTAGCACCTTCAAATAAATCCGCGATCGCGATCTCAACTCCAAAATCAAGCTCTATGCGGCTTTTGATCTCAAAGATCATTAACGAATCAAGTCCGAAGCGGCTTAAAGGGTGCTGCACATCAACTTGGGTTGCTGCAATTCTCAAAACTCGTGCAACTTGTTGCCGAACATAATCAGTCAGTTGTGTTTCGCGTTCCGCAGAATCAAATGCGAAGAGATCTGCACGAGTTAGAGATGTCTCAAGATTTTCAACCTCAACCATCTCTAAAATACTGCTGCCGATCTCTGCTAGATTGCCTGCCAGAAACGCTGCTTTACAAGCCCGACGCTGAATTTTACCGCTAGAAGTTTTCGGAATCGTGCCTGCTTTAATCAAGACAACAGCATAGGCTTGTACCTCGTGGGCTTCTGCGATCGCTTGTCGGATTGCCTGTGTTACCTCCTGAACATTCGGCTTTTGACGAAACTCGACCTCTTGTACCACAACAAGCCGTTCTGCATCGTAGAGTGCGATCGCAAAGGCAGCACTGCTACCAATTCTCAAGGTGGGATGGCTCCGTTCTGCCGTGAATTCAAGGTCTTGCGGATAGAGATTGCGCCCTCGAATAATGATCAAATCCTTAGCGCGTCCAGTGATGAACAGTTCCCCATCGTGCAAAAAGCCTAAGTCGCCAGTTCGTAAGAATGGTCCTGCATGGGTGTCTGAAAGATACGCCTGAAAGGTTTGGGCGCTTTCCTCTGGACGATTCCAGTAGCCCTGTCCCACGCTGGAACCCGATACCCAAATTTCTCCCACTTCACCGGGTTGGCAGCGATCGAGGGTTTCAGGATGAACAATGACAATATGTTGCTCTGGAATTGTTTTCCCACATCCAATCAACGTCCAAACTTCTGCATCTCCTGCATCAGCCTCTACAACTTGACTACGTTCCAGTGCTGCTTTCTGGACTGTCTTAATCACGGGTGCAGTAGCTTGGACTCCACCAGAAACCATCAGGGTTGCCTCTGCCATCCCATAACATGGGTAGAACGCTTCTCGACGGAACCCACACTCAGCAAAAGTAGCCGCAAACCGTTCTAGACTGCTGTGCCGAATTGGTTCTGCTCCGTTAAATGCAACGCTCCAATGACTCAGATCAAGCGTCTGGCGCTGCTCTGCCGTAATCTTCTCCACGCACAAGTCATAGGCAAAATTGGGTGCGCCACTAGTAGTGCCTTGATAGCGAGAAATAGCTTGCAGCCAGCGGTAAGGACGCTGAAGAAACGAAGCAGGCGACATCAGAATACAAGGAAACCCACCATATAACGGTTGTAGAATCCCACCAATTAAGCCCATATCGTGATAAGCAGGCAGCCAGGAGACAAACGTGCTGCTAGGAGAATGCTCCATGTAGCGATAGGTCGCAGCAGCATTGTGCAGTAAGTTGCTGTGACTGAGCATGACCCCTTTGGGTGTGCCAGTCGAACCGGATGTATATTGCAAAAACGCGAGAGTATTGTTCTCAATCAGCGGTTCCTGCCAAGTTTCAGCAATGGAGTACTCCAAATTGTCCGTGGTTAGCCACTGGATTGTATCCCCATTCATTTTCTCAGCCAACAGTGATTGCATTCTGTCGAGGATGGCTGTTGTTGTCAGCGCGATCGCAGCTTGTGCGTCCGATAAAATTGCTGCAATTCGCGGTGTGTTTCGCTGATTGTGGGGTGGATACGCAGGAACCGCAACCACTCCCGCATACAGACAACCAAAAAATGCTGCCAGATAATCCAGCCCAGGTGGGTAGAGCAATAGTGCGCGTTCCCCACCCAATCCCATCGCTTGTAACCGAGCTGCGATCGCTCGACTCTGACGATCGAGTTCTTTGTAGGTGAAACTCACCGCTTCGGTTTCTCCATCCAAGAGGAAGGTAAACGCTAAGCGATCGGGTTGATGCATCGCCCTGTAACGGAGCAACGCTACTAGGGTCGATTCACACCAAAATGTTTCTGGAAAAGCGTCTGAAGGGTGGTTCATCATCCTCTACGTGCCTGTAGCACCCCAACTATGGAATTCTCTATTGCAACTAATTTGCATTAATTACTAGGCTACCATACGGCAAAGCTGCTACCTCTGGCAAGCCCTATTGAAAATTTTTTGATCAGCTTGTCAGTTGCTTAGATGAAAAGTACAAGGAGATTGCCCGATCAAGTTGGTTCAGTTCAGGGGATTTCTCCACTGAACGGATAACCGCTGTATTCCAGGCAATATAAAGCCTTTATGGAAATCTAGATCTCTAATATCGCCGAGTAAATTGATTAAAAGATTGTCAGAGGTAACCAGCTAAACAAACTAGATCTCACAAAAGGATGGTAGGCTGAGTAAGCTATATAGTTGATAAATTCTCTCAGTATTGGATCTACCCAACACTCGCTGATTTCCATGCGTACCTTTGTCATCGTCTGGAGTGGTCAATTGGTCTCTGCCATTGGTAGCTACATGACGCACTTTGCCATTACTTTGTGGGCTTGGCAGCTTACAGGACAAGCCACAGCACTGACTCTAATTATTTTCTCTAGTCAGGTTGCAAGTCTTGTTGTGACTCCTTTCGCAGGGGTCATTGTCGATCGCTACGATCGCAAAAAACTGATGATGTTGAGTGATGCAGTGGCTGCGCTATCGACTGTCGCCATTCTTTCACTCTATCTGACTGGGCATTTACAAGTTTGGCACTTTTATGTAACGAGTGCGATCAATGGCGTTTTCAGCGACCTTCAAGAAATTGCCTACTCAGCTTCGATCCCAATGATGGTTTCCAAGCAGGACTATACTCGCGCGAGTAGCATGGGATCGGTTCTGCATTATAGTTCTAATATCTTTGCCCCTGCACTGGCAGGGATTCTTTATTACAGTATTGGGCTACTGGGTATATTACTCATTGATTTATTGACGTTTTGTATTGCGATTTTGACCGTATTTCGAGTTCATATTCCCCAACCTGTTGCTTCTCGACCCTCACTTCAAAGTCAGACAACACTATTGCAGGAAATGCTGGTTGGCTTTCGCTATGTGTTTGCACAACCGGGATTATTTGCGCTCCTAGTTGCAGCCTTGCTGTTTTGGTTTGCCCATGACATTGGTGCGTCATTGTATTCTGCAATGGTTTTAGCGCGTAGCAATAACAATGCATCGGTCTTAGCAAGCTTGTCTGCGATCGCAGGAGTCAGTGGAGTGATAGGTGCGATCATCATGAGCACCTTAGGAGGTCCCAAACGAAAGATCCATGGTTTTCTTCTAGGAATGGTTGGCGCAGGAATCAGTAAAGCGATATTTGGTCTGGGACAATCACCATTGCTTTGGTTCCCTAGTCAATTCTGCTCCTCCCTAAATTTTCCCCTTCTGGGTAGTTCCAATGATGCAATTTGGCTAGCCAAGGTCAGCCCTGAGCGACAGGGACGAGTTGTAGCAACTCGCTCACTATTACTCCTGGTTGTTTCAACGATCGCGGCTTTAATGGCTGGACCACTGGCAGATCGAATCTTTGAACCCGCCATGATGCCAGAAGGTTGGCTTGCAGGAATATTCGGTAGCATTTTTGGAACCGGATCTGGTGCAGGAATGGCACTCCTGTATGTCATCTCATCGATCGGTTTAGTCCTGGTGGGTGCGATTGGATATTGGATTCCAACGTTGCGCGATATGGAAACGACCGTCTGCGATCATGATGTTGAACCATATAGCTCCAAGTAAGGGCATCAGCGTTACTTGATCCGAATCCAGTTCTGTACCTCATACTGGGGAAATGGAAATGCCTGTTCGCTATCACATTCTCCTTTGAGATAAACAGCTTTGTTGGGGTCAGCAATAATGTCGGCTCGATGAATCTGTCGATCGCCCTCCGGTGTTTCAAAGGTCAATTCTACCGAAGTCAAGGTTTCATCTTCATTTTGTGCCAAAACTTGAATTGCAACGTTGTAGTTCATCCACTCCCAACCCTGTTGCAACAGTAGTTCGCGCTCCCATGCTTGTACTGCCCAAGGCAAGTAGCTCCAGCCTCGATACACCTGTCTTAAAACCTGAATATCACCTGTTCGCGTCAAAATGGAGGTGAGGGATGACCCATTAAGATGTCCATAGTATCGTCCCGCTGGAAGGTCGATCGCGGTTGGAGCAAACCGATGTCCACCAATATGGCTCACTTGCCAAACCCGAACCTGATGTAACGATAGATGATTCACGATCGTGGTAGCTTCGCGGTACAGTGGATACCCATATTTAGCACAGCACTTGTCGTGGCTCCCGTGAGTACAAACGAAAATATCTCGAAACGAGTTGTCAACCGGAGTCACATCGATAGGCTCACCTGCTAAATAGGCTTGAATCAGTGGGGCAATCTCATTGGGATCAGCGATGTGAAACTCTTGCTGGCGATAGGTATTTGTAAAGTTGGAAGCTTGCTCAAAGATAAGCAGTCTAGTAAACCCAGATTGATTCAAGGTTTCGTTGTAGATCAATAGCAGGCAAGTCTGAAATCGATCGTAATCCTCATTCACCCATTCCCCAAGTGTGCTGAGATTAGCTGGAACGGATTTAGAATCTAGCTCATTCGGAGTCCAAGGTGGAGGACACTCAACTGCAATAAAAGCTTTGTAGGGTGAAGCCGTACCAATTAGATCTGCATTCGAGCTCCGGGCAGCATCCGCACAAAAAAAGGGAACCATTATTTTTTCTCTCCGACTCACATTTTCGAGGTAAGCTGTTTCAGCAAGTCATTCAGAATATACGCTTCAGCGATGGGGCCTCGCAGCATTGTTAAATGACCATCCATAAAATACACTCGTCCTGCTTGTGATACAGGTAATGCCTTTAACAGGCGTGTTTGGTTCCATTTCTGTTGTAGGCGTTTCCAGGCGAGGGAATTCTGATTAGGATTACTATCCCACCCTAAGACAATCAGCATATCCGTATCAAGTTGAGGCAGCATTTCTAGGGAAAGCGGCGCGGCTCCTATCGCTTCCAACATTGAGTCATTCAAGCGAGTCATCTTGAATCCCAATGCTTCCAACAAATCCGAGTAAACGCTCCGGTCTTGCCCATACGCATAAAAACCATTCGCGAGATCGCCAGAACTCAATAACAATATGCGGGGATTTGCCTGCACGATAGCGTTCAATTGCTGACGCGCTGCACTCATGCGCTGCTCCCGTGCAAACATCAGCGGTTGAATAACATCGAGACGCCCCATTGCCTTGGCAATGAGTTGAAGATTGCTCTGCCAACCTCCCTGTTGATCGTCGATCAGGATTGTAGGCGCAATTTGTGAAAACAGGTCGTACTTGCCTTGGCTACCCTGCCATAGTTCACCCAAGATCAAATCTGGTTTAAGAGACGCAAGAGCTTCCAAAGACGGATAAGTACGATCTCCGAGATTCATAGGTTGAGTGATAATCCTATTTCCTAAGTAAGGAATTTGGTGAGCAGGATGATCGAATTGACCCTGACCTATGGAGGTGCCTGCATAGCCAGCAGGCTGTTCACCTAGAGATAGCAGAATATCCAACAGATACGGACTCAGTACAGCAATTTTCTGAGGCTGACGACATATCTTAGTTGACCCTGCGGCGTGCTCAATGGACTGACAGTTCGCGGCTGGCTGTATTGGTTGTATCGGTTCTGAGGTTAGATGTGGAGTTGTGGAAAGAGTTCTGTTACATCCCCAAACCAACAGAATCGTTAAAGCAAAAAGTAGTAAAGATCGAACTAGGCGAGAGATAGTTGTCATTCCTCTATACTATTGTGTTGCTGCTATTCAAAAGATTTGTTCCCTTGAAGTGTCAGTGTTAGGGTATTTCACTCTATGAACATCCAGTCATCTCCATTGTGTCCTAGTAAAGATGAGCAAAGACTGCTTCAATCTGAATCTGATTGAGTTAATGTGATACCCAGCAGTTTTCAAGCCACTGCACGAGTTCGTGGCGGTGCATTGCAATATGTTTAGCTACGCTCCAGACTTGAGTTGCTGAGTTTGCATTTTTTATTAGAATTTTCAAGGGTTCATGACCGGTGCAGCGGCAGGGAATGCCTAATTCTTGCAACCGAAAATAAATTTACCAGCGATCGATGCCATCAATTTCGATTTCCTCAAACTCTTGAGATAAATCATTAATATCCATATTATTTCTTACCTGTAATGTGTTGATTTGTTAACGGATTCATGAGAGTTATTTTCATCTAATGTCTACTGTGAGGGCTAACTGGCAAAGTAATAAAAGGAAAAGCTGCACAACGCCATCATCATGGTCTTTATATTCAGGGTCACTCTACAGGGTGATTGATGAAAGAAACTTGTATTTCTGTCACCTTAAATTTCCATGAAGGTGACAGTTGACTTGTAAAGAGAATTGTTAGACTCGCGTTCATACCAAGAGTTACTAACAGACCTTAAGAAGTTGTCTAGAGACAAAAAATGTTAATGCTCAAGGCTATCTATTTCTTGGGAGAAAACCGATGACGCAAATGCTAGTTAGACCCTTTGGACAAGTTGCCGATAACGTGATTTTACTAGATCGATCGACAACCGAACCTGTATGTGAAGGCTTGAATATTGCATTGGCAAGTTTTCAAGCGTTGTATTTGCAATATCAAAAGCATCACTTTGTTGTTGAGGGTGCTGAATTCTATTCATTGCATCAATTTTTTGAAGAAGGTTATGAAGCGGTTCAGGGACATGTTCACGATATTGGAGAACGACTGAATGGATTAGGTGGCGTTCCAGTTGCGAGCTTTGCAAAACTTGCAGAACTATGCTGCTTCACACCTGAACCGGATGGAGAATTTCGGTGTCGTCAAATGGTTGAAAATGATTTGGCAGCCGAACAAGCGTTGATCTCGCTACTTCGTCGATTGGCATCACAAACGGAGAGCCTAGGCGATCGTGCCACCCGCCATCTACTTGAGACAATCTTGCTCAAAACGGAGGAACGGGCTTACCACTTGGCGCATTTTCTAGCTCCAGATACTTTAGTAGTATTGAACTAGTTTGCTTCCTGCAAACACATTGTCAGGTGTTATGTCATATTTCTCTTGACCTCCCTATCTTTCTAATCTGGCAACATTCTCTTAAGCCAAGAGATGAGCCTCGTTGATCAGCCACTTCACAGGCTTGCTCAACACTCGTCTATTACTATACGCTTAATGAGAACCTTTATCACTAATTTTATGGGAGCTTAGGTACGCTTGATCATAGATGCGTTTAATCACAAGGATGCCGCATAGTCGAAAAGCTTCGCCTTTAGACTGTTCGGCATCTTTTGTTTTGAATCAAGATGAGTTTGAATATCAGCTCTAAAGGAATAAGATGGTTTGATGAGCAGTAGTAATTGCCAATTCTGTAGAGCCTATTTGAGATCTCTTCTTGAGAAAATATATGGTTGTGTTGCCTTAGCGAATCCAGAAAAACGCATTTATTTACTCGGTGATTTGTCGCCTGACACAGATCATGCGTTACTTCAACTCATCCAGATGTGTAGCAATCATCCCAAAGGTGGCTTTAGCTGGAAAAATCAACCGCAGCAGCTAGAATCTACAATACTCGCCTGTATTCCTTCCATTCTCACCTTCTCACCGGAGAAAGAAGATGAGGAGTAACTTCTGCGATCGCACAATTCGATTGTCTAGCACTCGATAGATATACACTTTAGCTGCAAATTCCAATCAAGATGATGCAGAGTAAAGTATCGCTACGCAGTTTGCCGTTGATGAACCAGTAAGTAGAGAAAGAACGGCGCTCCGATCCCCGCTGTCACGACTCCACAAGGAAGCTCGATTGGTGCAAAAACTGTTCTCCCCACAAAATCAGCCATTACCACTAACACCCCTCCAATAAGTGCAGAGATCGGCAGTAATTCTTCATGACGATTGCCCACAATCTGCCGTCCCAGATGGGGCGCAATCAGCCCAACAAAACCGATCGTTCCCGCAGTTGCAACGGATGCCCCCGCTAATCCGACTGCAACCATGGCTAGCAATCCTCGCTGCCATTCGACTCGACTGCCTAATCCCTTCGCGATGTCTTCCCCTAAATTCAGCACATTGAGATGTCTTGCTAACCCGAATGCAGCAGGTACAAGGACAATCAACCAGGGAAGAAATGAAAAAAATTGTTCCCAAGTGCGACCGTAAACACTCCCTGCTAACCAGACCAAAGCTTGACTGACATCGTAAATTGAGCCAAAGGTAATCAGCAGACTGGTAAACGCACTCGCGATCGCAGAGAGTCCAATCCCCATCAAAATCAACAGAGTCGGTGAGCTTCCCCCATGCCAGGCTAATCCATAGATTAACATCGCCATTAATGCTGCACCTGCAAACGCAGAAAACGGAACTACATAAACAGGCGCGTTTGGGAACAAAACAATCACCGAGACCGCTGCAAGACTTGCTCCAGTGTTGATCCCAATGATGCTAGGGTCAGCGAGTGGATTGCGAGTTAAGCCTTGAAAGATAGTACCTGATAGGGAGAGTGCAGCCCCAACCATGAATGCAACTAAAGTCCGAGGTAAGCGTAACGTTTGGATCACGAACGCATGATCCGGGTTGCCTGTATCAATCCCAAACAAGGTTCTGATGATGTCGAATACTGCAATCGGATATTCTCCTCGTCCAACATTGAAAACAATTGCTGCAAACCCAATTCCGAGTAGCAAAAGCGCGATCGCAGGCACTCGTCGATCAAGCCGAAAAGAAAGTACAGGAGAACGCCAATCGCTCATTTTTTCACCTTCGATTTTGCAAGATAGACAAAGAACGGCGCACCGACGATCGCAGTCATTACGCCAACGGGAAGTTCTTGAGGCTTTAATAACACTCGTGCCGCAATATCAGACACTAACAATAGAATTGCTCCAAGGATGGCTGAATAGGGCAAAATCCAGCGATAGTCGGTCTTGATGAAAAATTTGACCATATGGGGGACAACTAAGCCGATAAAGCCGATCGGTCCTGCGATCGCGACCGAACTTCCTGCTAATAGAACAACGCTCGTAGCAGTTAGAAACTTCACCCAAAGGGTTTGCTGTCCCAAACTTGTTGCAACTTCCTCACCTAAACTAATTGTTGTGATTTGCCGACTGAGCAGGAATGCAAGCACCAATCCAGCACTCAAAAATGGTAGAACTTGCAAGAATAAATCAAAATCCCGTCCTGCTAATGATCCTGCTAACCAAAAGCGAATTTCCTCAAGCGTGCGCTGGCTCACAATCAGAATGGCAGTCGTGATTGAAGCAATCAAGGCAGACATTGCGGCTCCTGCAACTGTCAGATTTAACGGAGTTGCGCCACCTCGACCCAATGTGCCGAGAAAGTAAACAAGGATTGCTGCGATCGCGGCTCCTAAAAATGCTACTCCTGCATAAATCGTTAACGAGGAACTGCCAAACAGAAATAAGCTAATGACAACCGCTAAAGCACCGCCTGCTTCAATTCCTAAAATTCCGGTTTCAGCGAGTGGATTGCGAGTTAAACCTTGCATTAATGCACCTGAGACTGCAAGAGCAGCACCGACGGAGAGAGCAATCAGTGATCGTGGCAATCTAACGGTTTGAATTACTAAATGATCAAACGAGTTATCAAAGGTCGTAAACGATGCCAGAATTGTTGGCAATGGAATATCTCTTGCACCAAGGGTGACACTGTGAATCAGAATAATTAGCAAGATGAGCGTGCCTAAACCGAGTCCCAACACAGGAGGAATGAGAGGTTTATAAACTTTAGGGAGAGTAGAAGTCATCGTAAGAGAAGACTCTTAACGCAAATTAGTCCTAATTGTACCTGTTTGTGTGCAAAAAACAAGGGCAGTTTGAATCGATCAGGCATGGGGCGATCGTTGAAATCTGCTTTCACCCCGCCTCAAATTGACGACCTCGCCCTGGGTTAGAGTTATTATTTAGATTAGTGAAGAATAGAATATTCGCTGGAGTAAAGAAACTCACATAACTTTCACTTTGAGTTTAAGATTTTGTATATTGATTCTGCTGTACCGATAGGAATCAGTATGTTAGTTATTCAGGATCTAGGGC
Source organism: Leptolyngbya sp. AN10 (assembly GCF_050565645.1). Classification (NCBI taxonomy): domain Bacteria; kingdom Bacillati; phylum Cyanobacteriota; class Cyanophyceae; order Leptolyngbyales; family Leptolyngbyaceae; genus Leptolyngbya; species Leptolyngbya sp. AN10. The sequence goes on along the minus strand of NZ_JBNXVP010000041.1, from coordinate 2,835 downwards.
GGCAGATTCAAGGACGTTGGGTTTGGAAGCAGATCAACTTTGAGTTGTATCCGGGAGAACGATGTGCGATCGCTGGAGAAGCCGGAGCCGGAAAAACATTACTATTGAGAGCGATCGCAGCACTCGACCCGGTTCAATCTGGAACGATCGCTCTTCAAGGAAAATCCCTTTCTGATTGGTTCATTCCCCATTACCGAACTCAAGTTCTATACTTACATCAACGCCCTGCACTGCTCGAAGGAACTGTTGAACAGAACTTACAAGCGATCTACAGAATGGCGGTTCGTCGTTCGCCGGATCGTTACCGCGATCAAAGACCACGAATTCTAGAATATCTATCAATTCTGGGACGATCGCCTGACTTTCTCGATCATCCAACTCATGCTCTTTCTGGTGGAGAAGGTCAAATCGCTGCATTCCTACGAGCCTTACTTTGTTCTCCAACTGTTATGCTCTTCGATGAGCCAACTGCCTCACTCGATGCTCAGACCGAGCAGCGATTTGAAGCTCTTGTGCGCCTCTGGCAGCAGGAAAACCCAGTGCGATCGTATTTCTGGACAAGCCATAATCCAGAACAATTAGAGCGAATGACCGATCAACGATTAACCCTCAAACGGCCATGACAAATTATGTTCTGATTAGTGATGGACAGCTTGCACTAGCAGCAATGCTGATTTTGATCAACCTCATCCTCTCGATCGTCTTACAACTTGGCTTGGAGAAACAATTATGGATTGGCTCCATTCGGATGACAGTTCAACTTTTACTGATTGGCTATGTATTGAAATGGATTTTTGCACTACAATCATCTTGGTCGGTGCTATCTGTAGCGCTGATTATGACGCTTCTAGCAGGGCAATCCGCGATTGATCGAACAAAACGCCGCTACCAAGGAATGTATTGGAATAGCTTTGTTTCGATATTTACTTCTTCTGCACTGATGCTGGGAGCAATCGTGAGCGGAATCATTCGCGTTGAGCCTTGGTACAATCCGCAATATATTATTCCGATGCTTGGGATGATTTTAGGCAATGCACTGACAGGAACATCCCTAGCACTCGATCGCTTTACCGAAGATTTGACGGTGCGACGAGACCAAATCGAATCATTGCTAGCACTGGGCGCGACCCGTTGGGAAGCTGCACAGGGAACCATTCGAGAAGCGGTGAGAACGGGGATGATTCCAACCATCAATCAAATGATGGTCATGGGAACGGTAAGCTTACCTGGAATGATGACGGGACAAATCATCGCGGGAGCAAGTCCAACCGATGCAGTCCGTTATCAAATCGTGCTGATTTTTGCGATCGCAGCCGCAACTGGACTAGCGACGATTGGAATTGTATTGCTAGGCTTTCGATCATTGTTCAACATCCAACACCAACTGAGACTCGATCGACTGCAATTTAAGCAAAAACTGTAGCGCATCGAGTCATGATTAGAGCGATGATTGAACTGAAAATCGCTGAAAAAGCGAGATGAAAGAGCATCGCAAAATTCAAGAGACGGTTACGCTAATCGTATTAAATACTTTGGCGTGTTGAATCACTCAGCACATTCTCTAACCAGACAGAGTGAGATGAAATTGCTTAGTAAATGCTTCTCCAAGCTCTCACAGTTCCCTGTCCGATCGCGCTGTCAACGACTTCGCCGTTATCCGCTGTTGCTCTCAATTGCATAGATTGTTCTGGTGCAGTCTTTAGTATGTTTGCTCTAAGTACAGGACAAAAGCTTGCAAATAATTCATAGGAAGGGGTTTCATGAGAATTACCACATTCTTAAACCACAAAACCCCTATGAATCAGGTTACTCGACTTCAAGAGAAATTGCGACCGCATCTCGCTTGGCATGGCGCAAGATTGAGCTTTGTTGCTGCTTTCTTGATTGCCTTGTTTCGGGTGAAGACCGTTAACTTTAGCGAACTGGCAACGGCGTTCAATGGCAAAGCTCAAACCGATTCACATTACAAGCGACTGCAACGATTTTTCCGAGATTACGAGATGGATTATGCAGAGATTGCCCAAGCCATTGTCACCCTGATGGCAATTCCTGAACCTTGGGTGCTATCGATTGACCGTACCGATTGGCAGTTTGGCGATTGTGTGTTCAATATCCTGATGTTGGGTGTGGTGCAGGATGGGGTTGCGTTTCCACTGGTGTGGTGTCTACTCGATAAGCGAGGCAATTCTAACAGTACAGAACAGATGGAGTTATTCAACCAGTTTCTTGAACGCTTTGGAGATCGCGACATTGCTTGTCTTACTGCAGACCGGGAGTTTGTCGGCAAAGCTTGGTTTGGCTACCTGTTGCAAGACCCGCTCACGCCCTTTCGGATTCGGATTCGTGAGAATCACAAACTGAGCGATGGGCAGACCAGTCGCAAAGTTCGGGTTCTCTTTGCGGATTTGCAAGTCGGTCAAACGAAGGTGCTGCGGCACAAACGCCGTTTATGGGGGCATTGGGTTTACATTGCGGCAACCCGATTAGAGAATGGCGAATTGCTCGTGGTCGCTACCCAAAGCGCTCCGAAGTCTGCGATTGCCGATTACGCCAAGCGATGGGGCATTGAAACCCTATTCGGCATTTTCAAGACCCGTGGCTTCTGCTTGGAATCGACTCACCTGACTGACCCCAAGCGCTTGAGCAAGCTATTAGCACTCCTTTCATTAGCCTTGTGCTGGGCGATCTTAGTCTGAGAGTGGTTGCATCAACTCAATCCCCTGAAGCTGAAAAAGCATGGTCGCAGAGCCAAAAGCATCTTTCGTTATGGCTTCGATCATCTCCGTAGCATCCTGTTCAACCTTGATCAAAAGATGAGTGAGTTCATAGATACTC
>NZ_JBNXVP010000040.1:0-62255 GCF_050565645.1 Leptolyngbya sp. AN10 | reverse complement strand
TTTAGGTGGATGGACGGGCTACAGCAGTCAGCGTCCTCCAGGAATTGCAACGATACTGCGTGGACTACAGCAGTTTGACTCCTTTTTTACTGGATGGAGTTTCAATCGAGATGTGTATACACGGTAGGCCCCCAATTCTGGGGGGGCAAGAGTCTTAAGCCCCCAGAATTGGGGGTTTGGGGGCAACTCCGAGGATGTCCTAATCTAAACTTCTACTGCTATACAACTTGCTAGACTCCGCACTGACATCCTGACATCTATCACAAAGTTTCTGACTCCTGCAACAGCCAACGTAGAGCAAACCATCAGACTGCTTTTAAGAAAACTGTCTAATCAAAGTCAGCATATTTCGCCGCACATAAGTCTCAACTTCTCGTTGAGTGAAACTGTAACCATATTCCTTTCCGAGCTTTACCGTTAAATGAACAAATCCTTGGAAGTTACCAGCAGTTCTCAATTGTTCAACCAATGTTCGATCCTGCAACACTTGCTGGTGAAATTGCGCGACCTGGCTAGACACAACACGCTCTCCTTTTGAGATGTAGAGATCACAAACTTATACCGAAATCAAAGAACCGTAGAAGAGTAACCCTTCTCTCTTCTAGCAGGTCGGTGTAGATGATTGTGCTTCAGAACGGCTTGAAGCATCTTAATACGAAGCTTAATTAGTATCCTACTGCGTTATCTAGTGCAAAATTGCATCCTGTTGAACTTTCTTATCGATCGCCTAATTTTTTATCAATTCATCCCACAGACAACGCGAAATCCGATGCCACTTCCGGTCATATTTGGCTGATTCCAGTGTCGTTGTGCCGATCGACAAAGTTCGGGCAAGCAATACCACGCGCCTCCCCGCAAAACTCGATAAGTCACTTCGTCGTCTGCTTCCCAAACACTGCCATCGGTGGGCGCACCTTGATAGGTTTCGTGCCACGCATCCGCGCACCATTCCCAAACATTGCCGTGCATGTCGGATAGTCCAAACGAATTGGCGATCGACATCATTGATGTAGTGGTTTGCCGATAGTGTCCAGTTGAGCCAAATCGATACACATAGTTCGCGTCGTAGTTGGCTAAATCTGCCGCGATCGACTCTCCGAAATGGAAGGGCGTAATGGTTCCTGCACGGCAAGCATATTCCCATTCGGCTTCGCTGGGGAGGCGGTAGGACTGTCCGGTGGTTTGAGATAAACGAGCACAAAACTCGATCGCATCGAACCAGGAAATTTGCTCGACTGGAAGCTCATCGCCTTCAAAATCTGAAGGATAGAGATTGAGCGTGCGCTTGATTTTGGGTAAACCTGCGATCGCTTTCCATTGAGCTTGAGTGATCAGAAATCGACTCATCGCAAACGAGGCAACATTTACCCAATGTTGTGGACTTTCATGTAAATCTCGTCCGATCTCTGTAGCTGGAGATCCCATTTCAAAGCGCCCACTTGGAATCGCCACCATTTCTAGAAAGAGGTCTTTGTCTAAGTGTTCTTCGTAGTACAGAGCTTGCTGAGGTTGAATTTCGCGCCCAGTTGGATGAATGACAACGGTTTCAAAATGGAAAGATTTGAGCGATCGTTCTGAAGGCGCGAATGTTAGCTTTTGAACAATCATCGGCTTTTGAACAATCATTGGTTCTGGAATCAGTTCTGGAATCGGCTGTTGAATCGGTTCTTTCTGAACTTCGGGAATGACTCGGCTCAAGGCTTGATTAAGTTGAGTTTGGAGAGATGCGATCGTTGTTTCATGCTGTTTCAAGGTTGCCTCGAACTCGGTTTTTTGCTGAATGAGTTGGGCTTGGAACGTTTTTTCTCGATCGCGGATTGCCTCGAATTGAAGCTGCATCTGCCGAGCTTGGTCTTGACAGGCTTTTGCCTTACTCCAAAGCTGTTTTGCCCATTCGAGCCGAATGGCTTCCTTCTGAGCCACTTCAGGAATCATACCTGTGACAAATGACAGCGGCTGAATATCCCAACCACAGAGCGAACAGCGTTCGGTTTTGTGAGCAGTGTAGCGAGTTTGGCAGACAGAACAGCGAGGCATAATCTATCTCCTGAGTGTGAACCTAAGCCAGTCCCAATGCAGGATTGAGCGGCTCAGCGGATTTCCAAGACTGGGTTGCCTTGAGGAATGGATCTTCACCTGGATCGAATAGAGGACGAATACTATTGACTTCAGCCAGAATCATCGAACCATTACTAATGATCACACCCAAAATTGGATCGAGTGCGAGAACAATGCCCGCTAGAACGACGCTGATGTTCGGAACTGCGACGAGCATCGTATTTTGATAGATAATATCCATTGCGCGTTGTGCGATCGCAATACTATGAGCTAAATCTCGCAAATCATCATCGAGTAGCACAATATCCGCCGTTTCCCGCGCCATATCACTGCTACTCGCGATCGAGATCGAAACATCCGCGTGAGCTAATGCCGCAATATCGTTAATTCCTTCTCCGATAAAGGCAACCACTTTTCCTTGTTCCTGTAGTTGCTGAATCGCTTTTACCTTGCCTTTCGGAGCCACTTCAGCAAAGACGTTATCGGGATTGATTCCAATGGTACGAGCGACATCTTGAGCTACACGCGGATTATCTCCCGTCATGATGTACGATTCAATTCCACGATCGCGCAACTGTTGAATCACTCCCGGCATTTCTGTACGGATTGGATCAGTGTAAGAAATTGCACCTAATAACTTTCCATTGCGGGCAACATAGACTAATGAGCATCGACTGATCTGTAATTCGGGATAACGTCTATCAATCACTTCAGCATCAATGCCTTCTTTTTCCATCAGTTGATGACTGCCAACAATCACCGAATCTCCATCAATCTGAGCGACAATTCCTAAGCCGATCCGATACTCCCAAGCTTCACAGGGGCGAGGCTGAATCCCTTTTGCAGCAGCGTAATCGAGAATTGCTTTTGCAACTGGATGAGTATTTTCTTTTTCCACAGATGCCGCTAGAGTTAATACGTCTTTGATCGAAGTTCGAGTGTTCACAGTGCGAACCATATTCACTGCTGCATTGCCTTGAGTGATAGTTCCAGTTTTATCAAATGCGATCGCGTCCACTTTCGACAACATTTCTAAGGCTCGTCCACTCCGAATGTAAATGCCGTGGCGTGAAGCATAGGTGAGCGCAGAAAGTACTGTCGTCGGAACAGATAATCGAATCCCGTGGCTGAAGTCCAGATGCAACGGAGCCAAAGCGCGGGAAACATCGCGAGTCAGGGCAAAAATTACTCCACCTAAGAGAAGACTAGGTGCGATCGCTAAATTCGCCAAATTCGCCGCATAGTCTTCAATTCGAGTGTCATGGACTGGAGCCGATTGCATCAATTGAACCGTTAGCCCGACTCGTGTTTGCTGTCCCATTCGCTTGGTCAACACACAGATTTTGCCATCTAATAATCGCGTCGAAGCATGAACCACTTGCCCTTCGGAGCGAGAGACTAAAGTTGATTCCCCAGTCAGTTCATGTTCATCGATCAAGCCCGTTCCCCGCAGCACTCGACCGCTTACCGGAATTCGTTCACCTGCACAAACTACAACTCGATCGCCTAAATTCACTTCATCAAGCGGAACCAGTTCTTCTTGTCCACTGCGCTCCACTCGAACCATGCGATTAATTCCTCCAACCATTTGGATCGCATGATGTTCATTGGCACGAGCCGTAGTATCTCGTAACGCCTCTCCAGACTCCATCAAGCTCACCATTAGAGCAGGCGCAACAAAGTCTCCTTTAGCGGTGTACAGGGTGAGCCAAAGCACATCTAGAACATCCGCATCTAAGCGTCGTTCCTTCAGCGTCGTCTCTATTGTTCTAAGCACAAAGGGCATTGCCGCGATCGACACTAATCCACCCACGATTAGCGGAGACAAGGGCAATGCTAACTGTTGAGCTACTAGCGCGAGTCCTAAACTGGTTACAGGTAAGCTCAACCGTTCAAACCAATTGATCTCAGGGCGCAGTTCTGTCTTTGATAACAATCCGCCAAACGGAGTCGCTTCGGGAGGTAAATCTTCGAGCAGAGCACGTTGAACGGCTGTACTCAAATTCTCCTGAATCGTTGCTAAAGTGGCGGACTGCTGTTCGTAATAGACAATCACTGAATCCGCGATCGCATTAATCCGAACGCTGACCACAAAACTAATCGATTCAACAAACCAGTTCAATTTATTGGCATATAGCGGATCTTGGCTCAATCGAGGAACTCGGAGGCGGACTCGTCCTGGAATGGCATGAACCATCTGATAATCGAGAGATTGAAGTTGCGGCGAAACATTAGCTCGATCAATGGCTTTGGGTGGCATATTACGATTTTGAGATAAAAACTTTTCGATCGTGGCGATGAATTGTATCGTGTCAAACAATATTACTCAGCACAACATCCCCAAAGATAGATTGCTGACCTAAGCACTGATCCACTACGCTCGAATCATGCTTTGTCAACATTGAGTCAACAACATCGAGTCAACATTGAATGGATGCAATGACACTGCATCCTGCTTCATCCTTAAGATTATGTGATCACCAGCGGATTTCTCCAAGTCGTTTTTTAAACTTTGCAAAGGTTAATCATACAACTGGGTGAATCGAGACCATCAAATCTGAGCTACCATAGAGAAGCGTTTCGTAATCGATGTGATTTTCAAGCGGTTCTCAATCGACGCATCAAACTACCCAGCTATGCCTCTAATTGACATTGATAAAGTGAGTGTGGGTTCAAACCGACGACCTTTGAAGGATCACAAGGTTGCGGACTTGATGCGATCGATTGAAGCAAACGGACTTTTGAACCCAATTACGCTCGATCAGAACTATCTTTTGATTGCAGGATTACATCGACTGACAGCGTGTAAGTTACTGGGATTTGCCCAAATCGAATGTAAAGTCGTGAACTGCGATCGCGATCAGGCTCGACTAGCAGAAATCGACGAGAATTTAATTCGGAACGAACTCGAAGCGTTAGAGCGATCGGAGTTGTGGTTAGAACGTGACCAAATCCTAGAGCGCTTGGGACTGAGAGCGCGTCCTGGTGATAACCAGTTCACTCGTAAAAAAGGTGGTGAAATCAATTCGCCCCCTCTCAAAACGACCGTCGAATTAGCAGAAGAAATTGGCTATACCGAACGCACGTTTCAGCAAGGCAAACAGATTGCGCGGGATATTGCGCCTGAAGTGAAAGCTGCGATTCGGGGTAGTACTGTCTCGAAAAGTCCTCAAATTTTGCTCAAAATTGCTCGTGCGGGCAGTGAAGAGCGCAAATTGGCAGAACAATCGCTCAAAGCCGCAGAATCGAATCCAACTGAAGCCGAACACTACCAAAAAATTGCCGCTGATGCCAGAACGAAACAGGCTGAACTTCAATTGTTAGCGCTCCAATCAGTAGAGGCTGAACGAGCCGCGAAAACTGCTAAGAAGTCAGCCCGTAAAGTCATAGATGCCAAAACTTCGACGCTTGAAGTTCAACCAGGCGATACTTGGATGCTGAAACGGCACTTAATTTACTGTGGGAAAACGGATTGTGAGCACTATCGAGATTGTTTGCCCTCGAATGCTGCTTTAGCGATCGTCCCTCCTCACACGGCATGGAATCACGATTATTTAATCGACGAAGCGAAAGTTGTCGCCGTTCTACGATCGCAAGGTGATATTCTCAACTTTTGTCGCGCTCAACAAATGCCGTTCCGGTGTGAATTGCTGATCAGCGGAATGTATCTGGCATTGTTCGCGCATCAATCGATCGTGATTCCAGACCAAGCTTTGTCGATCGAAGGAATTGAAGGGATTGTGACTTACCTAATCAGTCTCTACAGTAAACCCGGTCATTTTGTGCTGAATCCAGGACTGGGGAACGGTGAAGTGCTAATGGCGTGTGAGCGAATGGAGCGCATCTGTTTCGCAGGCGATGATTGCTTAGACTGCGTAAATCGGAGCATCGATCGCTGGCAAAAATGGTCAGGGAAGCAGGCAGAAAAAACTGACTTATTTGCCTAAAATATTGCAGCCAATTCACACTCCTTAGCAAAACTCAATCTTGCGATTTATAAAACTTTCTGCTCTGAGTTCATGACTTTGCGGTAAGCTATGGAGCAATTAGAAAGCTTTCCCAACTGAATCTTCTGCTTTCAAGTAAAGCACTTTACGAACCAAGTTCTCTTTGATTGAGAGTCAAACTCTCCTTGCATCAAGGGCAGTCTTGCAGTTGGAAAAGTACGAACTTCGCTCCGAATCGACCTTAGCTACATTTGAACTGTCTCGATCGCGAATCTGCAAGTTTTTCACTGTGACCATTGCTTCACCCAGGAGATCATCTCCTGTCATTTTGCGTTTTCTAAAATCTGCTGTGTCTGGCAGCATACTTCTCGAATGAATTATGAAAATTCAGCCAAATTTACCTCACCGATCGCGCTTTTCTCGATCGCTTCAAGACTTTGGATCTCTTGTCTTCCATACCCTAATTAATCTCGATTCTCGTCAACGGATTGGTCTTGCTGTCATGTTCGGGATGACCATTTTTGTAATCCTTCCCGATGCAATGCACCTTTATAGTCGCGTCCTAGCCGCTTGGATTGCAGGCGTTTTTTGCTTCCTGAACATTGTGTTTTGGATGATGATCAGTTCGGATGCAGAAAAAACATTCGATCGCGCTCAACGTCAAGAAGCAGAACATTGGGCAATCTTTCTCTTAGTCGTTTGTACAGCACTGATTAGCATTGGCGCGATCGCATTAATGCTCGTCGATAACAAAGACTTGCCTGCGTCTGCATTGACTGTTCAGATTGCGTTATCGATCGTATCGATTCTTTCGTCCTGGTTTTTAACGCACACCATGTTTGCTCTGCACTATACTTCTTGCTACTACCACATTGATCATTCTGATCCAAAGCTACAGTACAAAGGCGGAATCGAACTTCCGGGCGGAGAACAACCGGACTTCCTCGATTTTCTCTATTTCTCTTTTACGATCGGGATGACTTCGCAGACTTCAGATATCTCGATTAATACCGCTTCGATGCGCCGATTGTCTTTGGGACATGGACTCGTTTCATTCTTCTTCTACAGCGTGATTATTGCGCTGAGTGTTGGTGTTGTTGGTGGATTGCTGTAAATCATCGGGGCAACTCCAATGAATGTTCTGCAATATCTTTCGTTTCGATTGCGTGTCAGTTTGGCTTTGTGTGGAGGATTGATTGTCTTTTTCCTCTTGCCTTCGCACCTTCACACCTCAACTCGGCTCTTAGCAACTTGGGCAGCGGCAGTGAGTTGTTTTCTATTTCCAGTGGTTCTCATTCTTCTAGGAACCACTCCAGAAACCACCGCTTACCGCGCTCATCGATTTAATCTGCGTCGAACTGCGATGTTTACGATCGTTGCAACTGCGATCACAATGATTTTCATCGCATTTCGATTGTTAAAAACGACCAAAGAAGCTTCGACAGAAGTGCTAGCTCTCCATCTTGGTGTCTCGATGCTGGCAATTCTCCTGTCCTGGTTTCTGCTTCATACTTTGTTTGCTCAACAATATGCGGCACTTTACTATCGTCCCGATGCCCCTGGCGGAATTGAATTTCAGGGGCAAGACCCCCCAACCGATTGGGATTTTCTCTATTTCGCATTTGTCCTTGGGGCAACCGCTCAAACCTCTGATACCTTCATTACGTCGCGGATCGTGCGGCGATTAGTATTGGCGCAGTGTTTGATCGCATTTTGGTACTTCGTTGGCATTGTTGGTACGACTGTGAATCTCGTATCTGAACTTCTATAGGAAGTTTAGCCCCGATCGATTCACTATTTGTTCATCCGTTTTGGAATGATTTGCCATGACTCACCTTTTTTCTTCCTTTGTTCTGTGCTTTTCCTCGAATGTTGATAACTTTGCAGTTGCGGTCGCCTATGGAGTGAAAAGACTGCGAATTGGCTGGTTAAGTAACTGTCTAATCGCGCTCGTGTCTGCGTTGGGAACCTTGCTTTCACTCTCAGTTGGAGCCGCGATCGAGCGTTACTTACCTGATCCAGTGGCTAATCTAATCGGCAGTGCAGTGCTGATTGTGATTGGAATTTGGGGCATTTGGGACACGTTTGAGCGCGAGAAAAAACGCAATCGCAGCAAACTTCGACACATTCGCCGATCGATGGTTGCAGCAGGAGTCGATTCGGCGTTTGTTCCCCAAATGGATACCAAAGCTGAATCGATCGATCCGTTGTCCTACGCCAGCTATTTGGAGCATCCTGAAATCGCAGATGTCGATCGCTCTGGCGAAATTGATGTCAAAGAAGCGATCGCGCTTTCGTTCGGACTGACGATCAATAATTTGGGTACAGGAGTGGGTGCAGGCATTTCTGGCTTCAATATTGCGTTCACCACAGTCTTAACATTCATGTGCAGCATCCTTGCTGTGATGGTTGGATATCTACTAGGCGAACAATCTACAACAAAAATGACAGGTATCTCTGCGGGAGTGCTGTCTGGTGTGATGATCATTGTGCTCGGCGTGTACGAGTACTTTATCGATTAATTGTTCTGCAAGAGCTACGGTGAAGGCGACTATTTCAGCAAGATAAACTTTCGATCGATAAGTGCGATCGAAGGTTTCGCCCGTTTTCCAATTTCTATCCATCTTGCTGTGAACTACCGCAACAAGAAGGCATATTGTAATGAGGCAACAAATCAATCACATTATTAAAGCTGCTGAAATAGTCCTGAAGTGCCCTAGCTGCATCTCCAGTGAACTCCAACCATTCAAAATGATAAAGACTCTGCGTAGGGGACTCTTGGGGGCGTAGAGCCGCAGTCGGAATCGCAACCAGCAAACAGACGCGAAGTTCCTCACTGCGCTCTAATCGAATGGCAGCAATATAGGACGTGTTAATCACCACATCCTCTAGCTTAATAAATGCCATAAATTAGCGGTCTCCCTGTAAAGTTGATAGAGCAAAATTCCGGCTCGAAAGCCAGAACAATTTAGGCTGAAATTACAGTGATTCAATCCTGTCCAAGCCATTCTGCGAGTTGCAAACATTCCGTCTGCAATTCACGATTCAACCTCAAACGTTAGCGATTAAGTCTGACGTTTTCTCCCCATTATGATGATTATTTTTACCTGTAAAATCTTGCAGGTATCCAAATTATAACCACCGTCCCAAAGTTACAGAACTCCCCACTGTTCACTTCTACCTAACGATGTCTTAACTAGAACTGATAGTGGCACTATTAGTGCAGAAATTAATACAAGCCTAAAAGTTCAATAATATGCTTAATTTCGTTTAATAAATGTTAGTAGAAAGTCATACTCTTGTTTTTCCATTATCAGAACATTTTAAGAACATTAACAAACACCTGACAGGGCACTATTTCTTGGTAGGATGAACATCAGAAAAACGACCTCTTCGGTACGAATAGAATCGATGACTTAGCTTCAAGAGGTTGCACGTTTTAGTTAACTTGTCATCGTTATCGCGTTATCACTCAAGCGAGTGAACCTAGTCTTTCGTTGAAATTGTAATGAACCTGAATCGAACCCTAATTTGGGTTCATCGTTTCGGCTTTGATGCTGTCACGACCTTAAGCGACTAACGCGATCGTACCCATCTATTTCTTATCTATGATTGGAGGATTCTATCCATGTTTGAACTCGAAGCCTTGTTGTTAGGTCTGGAGCCAGTGACCGCGTTAACCATCGGTGTTGGTGCATTGTTAGTGGCTCCTGTAGTGGGCGCAATCGATTCGATGACGGGAGGTAATGTTTCTGACGGTGCACGTAACGCAGCGAAGACTGGATTGGTTTGGGCATTTGAAGCGTTTGACAAGGTGCAGCACACAGTAGCAGAGACGAGTGAGTCGGTTCAAGACTTGATCGCAGAAGCTAAGTCAGAAATGGGTGAGTCGAAGAATGGATCTTCAGAACCATCTCCACGTGAAGTGACGATCGGATAGTTCAATCTAATCAGTTCACTCTAATCATTGGGTAGCTTCTGTTTTGCTCTAAGCTCCCTTTGATTCCTGTAATTCACACCTCAACACCTTCACAGACTTCATCTTCTATCCCTGCAACTCTGCACCGATTCAGGGATAGAGATGGTCTTTATTCTCACACTGTTCTCGATCGCGCTGCAATTCAGAACAGTTGATATCAGACCATCCTTTGGGAATTGATTGCTAAGGTAGCATTCATTCAATTGATTTCGCTGCGTCAATGGGGTTCAGTCCCCTAAATCTCCCATTCTGGGGGACTTTGAACATTAGAAATTGAATGAGTGCTGAGACAGTCCCTCTACCATTACACCTAAGAGGTTTTTATGATTCACGATCGTCAAATCATCAATGTCCGTAACATTGCATTGTTTCTCGTCGCAGGTCCTCTAACCCTATTGCTCGGTTTTGCAGCTTTAAATATGTCTTGGGCGAAGCACAGCAGTCAGCCAACTAAGGCAAACGTAGCAACTGAACTGACACCAAAAGTACAGCCTGCTAGTACACGAGACCAATAGACCTGAATCGAAAATGTCTACCCTGTACACACCAGTCGTTCATCGCTTCGTTTTGGTCGGCGAAAGGTCTCAGCAACAACCGCTCAACCAACTTGTGTATACAGGGTAGGAATCGAATTCAGGGCTATACAGACAAAAGGTGTCCATTACTTTTTTTCTTGAGTCTGCATGGACTTCGTTTGTTCTGCCTTTGGTGGACAAATGTGTAGTGCTGTGAATTCGATTCGCCACGGCATTCATGCAGGAAGTCGATTCGTAGAAATGGCAAAGTCTGAACAGCACATTAGCAGTTCTAAAAATTGGTTGTGAGGAGAAGGGAGCAGAAGGGTAGGAATCTTCTACGATTCCCTTAGAATTGCACAGACGATGAGCGATCGTGCTGTTCACCATTCAAAAGCTGAGGCATAATTCTATGTTCTCAGCTTTTGAATGTTTAGAGATCGATGATCAAGTACGGAGCTTCAAACCGACCCGATTGGATTGATAGTTCCCGAAGTTCAGGCGGCAGTAAAATGTTGCGTCGTTGATCTCCTGCTTCGACCGTTAGTTCTGAACCAAACTGGGTGAGCTTGACTTGCTTTTTAGTAAACCCTGGAAGAAAGACGCGAATCTGACGCTGTGCAAGATCGATCGATACTGGCTCAGGAACAGTCGGAATATCATTAAAGTTCGGCAATGCTGCGAGTAACGGTTCCCAACTCTGATTCTGCAAAGTGGGAATTGGATAGATTTCTAAAGGTTCAAAGGCTTGTTTTAGAGCTTCAGCATGATGAATCGGCTGGCACACGAGAACGCCACTCGCTCTGAGATTCACTTGTTGAGCGCTTCCCCACAGCCAGCAAGCTTCCGCGATCGCGCCTGGTTCATCGATCGTGACTAAATACGCTGTAAATCGCTTCGGATCATTGACTACAGCAACGCCTTCATCAATCCAACCGCGTACTCGATTCATTTCTTGATCAACTTTGCGCGTATCGAGATTTGCAGTGACTAGCGCCGCCGCGAGTGGACCTCCGATCGATTCCGCGATCTTGGCAATATCTACGCTCTGAAACAATTTCCGAAACCGCCGAAAATACCAATCTAAAACATCAGGTACACCCAGCAATCTCAACGTTTCAAGGTCGCCCCGACCATCATAAATAATCACGTCATACTCACCGTTCAGATAGTACTGACACAGCGCATTAAACGCGAGAACACTATCAAATCCCGGCAGGATGATGATCTCACCCGGATAGATTTCCTGTGGGATTGAAACGGGAAGGTAAGGCGAAATAAACTGCTTCAGTGCGTCCCAGGATTGCTCAAGTAGCACTGTGGTTTGAAGTTGGACTGCTTCTAGATTCGGCTCAATAATCTGAGCTTGCGAAGTCAGCGGCATTCCTAACAATAACTCTGCACTTGGACTTGGATTGTGAGTCACGAGTAACACTCGGCTTCCTTGTTGAGCGAACCACTTTGCAGTAGCGATCGCAAAAGTGGTGTGTCCTGTTCCCGCCTTGCCCAAGAATGTAATAATTCTGCTCATGAAGCTTTCTCCCTTTCTTCGAGGGAGTGATAAGGCACAAAAAATCGATAGAACCCCGATCGCATCATCAAATCGGAGTTCTAACTATCAGCATTGCAGAAAAACTCTACGGCTCCAAAGAGCTAAAGCAGGCAGCCGATAGCATCAAAAAAGGAATTCCAGGAATGAGCGGCAGTACAACGCCAACTACACCGATCACAGCAAAAACGACTCCCCCAACAATTCGTGCAGCGTTCCGAACTTGTTTAAACATCTGATTTCACCACAGAAGGGCATCTACAATTAGACTATCACGAATCCCAAATCAGCAATTGAATCATTTAGTCTATTGTTTGATTCAATTGCTTTGGGCTTCTCTATCGTTTACCAAGTAATTCTGCAAACAATCGAGTCACATCTGCGATCGCTGTTGTTAACCATTCGGCAATCAAGGCTTCTGCCGTCTCTGCAATCCATCCGACAAAAACCTCTGTGGCGAATTGTGCGATCGCGGCAACGATCACTTCTGCGACAAATTCAGCAATCCAGACAATGATACTGGTCATAAGTTCACCTGCTTGACTGAAAGCAATGATAAATCAATTTAAGGATGGAAATAAAATGCGGCTCCGATCTCTGCGATCGTTGTCATTGTTCCAACCCCTGAATCTATTAGATAACTAATACTGTTCAATGGAGCCGTGCTTACTGCGTCGAACTGTAAGGAGATTTATCGAAAACAAATTACCCGCTGTCTTCGGCTTCGCTCAGTCAGCTAGAGATCGCGCCCTGAGCGAAGCCGAAGGGCAGTCTTTCAAGCGGTAAGCTCTTTCGTAGAAATCTCTTAAGTAGGATTCTGATTGTGTTTCCTGCTTAGTGCGTGAGCGATTGATAGATTCTGGTAGATGTTGAACTAACAATCAGCGTATCCAGCCCATGTTCTAGCTTCAAGCCTAAGCAGTTAAAATGTAGCTATTCATGCTCAGATCAAAACGCCTTTGGAATCAGTAGGATATCAAATCATACATTCGATCGCGGGACGAATTCGGCTTCGAGTTCCTTGGCTCGAAACAGATTCACAGTCGGCAAGTACCTATAAACAGTTAGTTGAAGCGATAGATAGTGTAAAAACGGTGCGAATCAATGCGCTGGCGCAATCGATCGTAGTGGAATACAACCCCAAGCATGTTCCTCTTGCCAAAATGGAGGACTTGCTGATTGCTGTGATGCAACAGGTAAAATTGACCCCTCCTGCTGCTGCACCAACAGTCGAACAAGAGCCTGAACCAGAGAATCGCTCTGATAGTTCAGAAATTCCAGTTAGAGAGATTCCAATCACAGAAACCCCACCGATCGAAGAACCAATCGAGCCGATTTTAGAAGTTCCATCCGTCGAAGTTCCTGCAAAATCGTCATCTACTTCAAAGCGATCGAACATTCCTGAAATTCCCTCTCCTTGGGATGACGAGCCTTCATTAGAACCAAACTTAGAAAAAACCATGACTCATACAATTGTAGAATCTTCCACAGCCGAACTCGTTTGTTCAACTTCCACTCTCGCGAAGCGGTTGAAAGTGACTTCTCAAGCAATTACCCGTCGCAGAATGAAATCAAACTTCGGACAATGGACACAAGCACAAGATCCAGAGGGCATTGCTTGGAATTATCACGAAGACGATCGCTTATTTCGTCCAGTCAATTCAGAGTCAGCAGAACTCTAGAAATGGCTCGATCGAGTTAGTTCATTTCTCATTACAATCAAGATTTACTATTCACTCCATTCACTATGGCAACCTTATTCCCGATCGCGAGTGTTCCAGGATTACCAGAAGCTAGAGTTAGCTTCAACAATCAAAACTTATTGCCTCTTCCAGTATTGCAAACCCGAAACACGACTGTTCATGCGTTTCTCTGTATCAATCCGCCGCCTGATGCCGATGAAAAATTCTGGGATGCGGTGCGCGATTGTTTGGTTGCTGCGAGTGCGGGTGCGATCGTAGCTGGAACAATCACAGGCGGGCTTGCAGCACTCCCAACTTTCATGCAGGTGTTCGGAGCCAAAGCTGCCAGCAAAGGACTGGAACTGGTCGCAAATCAGCTTCAACTGGTTACAGAGACAACTTACAGCGATTGGAACGTTTAGAGGTACGCGATCGTTGTTTGACCGGAGTGGGGGTTCGATGATCAAACAGCGGTCGCGTTCCATGTACAAACTCAGCAATGATCGCAGAACCATTATTTGTGAGTACGTTAAAAACGGGATGGATTCCTAAGATCATTCCGCCACCAATCTGAATCAGTAAGTTTGGTAGAACAATAATTGCTGTGTTCTCATAGACAACTTGCATTGCCCGTTTGGCAATCTCGATCGCTTCAATGACACCGCGCAAGTCTTCGTGCATTAGAATCACGTCTGCATTTGAAGTTGGATCTTCAAATGCGATCGACACATTCGCCTGTTCTGCTCCCGAACTTCCAACAACTGCAACCGTTCTTCCATAATGTTGAAGTCCAGAGATTAGATGAGTTGCTCGATCACTGTGGCAAGTTTGATCATTAAAGGAATCCTCTTTAATCCAGTAAAGCGTAATGCCTTGACGCTCTAGTGTTGCGATCGTCGTTTCAAGTTCAGATCGATCAATCAATTCCGCGTGATCCAGCACGATCGCATCAACTTTCGACAATAGCTCTAAAGTTCTGGCACTCCGAATATAAATGCCGTGACGAGCTGCATAAGTTAATGCAGTCAATAGCGTAGTGTGAACTGAGATGGGAATGCCGCTACCAAAATCAAATTGGAAGGGTGAGACTGCTGCTCCAAAGCTTCCAGTTAACGCGAACATTGCACCTCCAAAGAAAATGGTAGGTATGATTGCATTTGTCACCAATTCTGCTTGATGTACACCAATTTCTGTGTCGTGGACTGGCGCATTGAGCGTCAGTTGTATCACCTTTCCAATTCTGGTATTAATCCCTGAGTGTTGCGCCACTACAGTAATTTTTCCGGTCAATACTTTAGCTGAAGCATAGACTACATGACCTTCAGAACACACGATCGGAGAACTTGCTTCGGTCAGTCCTTCCTCAATTAAAGCGGTTCCTTCTACAATCCAACCATCCACCGGAATGCGTTCACCCGCAATTACTGAAATCCGATCGCCTTCTTGTACCGCTTTTGCAGCAATCCACTCAGAATGTCCATCTCGATCGACTAATATTTCTCGATCGAACCACTCTAGAATTTCTTTCGCCTGCTTCTCTCGTTGTTCTGCGACTGTTCCGCGCAATGCTCTTCGAGTTTCCACCATCACTGTTTTCAGTGCAGGAGCCGCAAATTGTCCCTGCGATGCTTGTAAGCCCATCCACAACGAATCGAGCAAATCAATGTTCGGTTTTTGACGATTGACAATACTATCCGTTGCTCGAACAACCCAAGGTAATGCTGCACCCGCGATCGCACCTCCAACTACGATCGCAGGCAATTCGAGCGGTGCTGCTAACAATGCTGCCCCCAAGCTAATCACAGGCAGTCCAAGATCCTGCCAATGATTAATCTCTGGATCAGTCTCGATTGATTGCGGAGCTTCATCAGATTCAACACCATGAGCTTTACAAATGCAGCTATGAAAAGACTCAACGATCGCGCCAACTGAAGGTTGATATTGAATCACGATCGAGCTTGCAGCCGGGTTAATCCGAACTTGGGTCACGCCTGCTAGAGACTCGACGAATCCACTCAAACGCGATGCAAATTCTGCATCATGAGCAAGCTGAGGAATCCGAATCCGCAACCGTCCCGCAATGTTGTGAACGATTTGATAGTTCATTCGATTAAGGCAAAAATGCTCTGTGTGCTTATCTTAGATGAGTCTCTTGATGCACGTAAGCTTCTGTTGCATAACTTTTAGAAAAAAAGCGATCGCACTTCAAAAAAGGGAACGCCAAAGCAGCAGATTGGTCATAACATTTACTGTAACCGCATCCGATATGACCGCCCATCTCGATAGCTCCGCTGCACAAAGTGTTCGTCCCGCTCCTCGCCGCGCCCTACCCAACTTCCGTCCTATGGCATCGATCGCCCGCAAAAACCTGTTTGAAGACATTCCCCGATTCATCGTCGCCCAAGCGGGAATTGTTTTCGCTGTTAGCCTTGTTACCATTCAACTCGGAATTCTCCAAGGATTCAGTCGATCGACTGCCCGACTCGTGGACGAATCCAGTGCCGATCTCTGGGTCGCCTCAAAAGATATCTTGCATCTCGAACTCTCTTCCCCGATGCCCGCTCAACGAGTCGAAGACGCGCAAAAAGTGGCGGGAGTCGATCGAGCCGAAGCCCTAATGATTCGATCGAGCATTTGGCGCGACAGTACCGGAAGAATTAATCCGATTCGGATCTACGGTTTTGACCCCAATAGCCGAATGTTTGCAGGTTGGGACGTGACTCAAGGCAAACTCTCAGATTTGAATCAGCCCTATTCTGTCATTGTCGATACAAATAGTTTGAAAGCATTAGGACTGAAACAAATCAACGATCGAGGAACGATCGGAGCCTTTAATGCGCTCCCGGCGAAATTCGTTGGACTGACTCAGGATACGCAATCGATCGCATCTAGCGCTTTCATCTACACCTCGCTAGAAAACGCTAACGCTTACGGGCTTGGCGGTTCAGATACCGGACTAACCTGTAGAACCGATCCCAGCGGTAGACTTTCCTGCTTACCTCAAACGCCTAGATTTGGCGATCCCGAACCCAATCCCGCACCTCCTCGCCGCGTCAATGTTCAAGATCCCATCTCATTTGTCCTGATTCGTGCTAAACCGGGCGAAGATCTGGGTCAGCTTAAACAGCGTCTCGAATCTGCCTTACCGAATACCCGTGTCTTTACCCAAGCCGAAATCGCCGATCTCACTCGTTCGTTCTGGACAGGTCGAACGGGAATCGGTTTCGTTCTCGGACTGGGCGCGACCGTGGGCTTTATCGTTGGCATGGTCATCGTTGGGCAGATCCTCTACTCATCGGTTTCTGACCATATTCGCGAGTTTGGAACTCTCAAAGCGATGGGTGCGTCAAATTGGGTAATCTACAGCGTAATTCTAGAACAAGCGCTCTGGATGGCAGTCTTGGGATACATTCCCAGCATTGCACTCTGTCTCGGTTTGGGTGCGTGGACACAATCAGCCCAGGGCATCATGATTTTGATTACACCTGCGACGGGAGCGGGGATCTTTGTCTTAACCGTCGTCATGTGTGTTGGATCAGCCTTGTTCGCGGTACAAAAAGTGACCAGAGTCGATCCGGCGATCGTGTTTAAAGCATGAGATTGCTTGAAATTACAGAGATCAGCGTAAAATTTTGAATTATCTTTACGCATCTGCACATGGATAGAAATCTTTCTCAATCCCAAGTCACGATAATCGTTCATACATCTGTCACATGAATTCATCCCATAGCAGAATTTGAACTTCTAGAATAAACATAAGGTCTAATCCCCCTAGAGGATGGAATCCCTGTCTTAGCTGATTTACAGTTAGAATTTGGTGCAATTCGTCTGGAGTTTAGCCTTCCGCTCCTGAAGTCATGAATAGATTAGAACGTTTCGATACTGCTCCCCACACACCCTTTCCTCTAAACTGTTTTCCTACCGTTTGTTAAACGAATGACTGCAACCTCGATAGATTTGATGTTTCACGCTGAGAGTCGGGCGATCGAACCCTCCTCTACTAGCTTGGATTGGGCGGATAAGGCGATCGCTGCCTGTGGGGTGGAGATGGTGTACCAAACCGGAGGCGATCGTTACCAAGCGCTGCGCCAAGTGGATTTAACGGTACGCTACGGTGATATTCAGCTTCTCATGGGTCCGTCTGGCTCAGGAAAAACGACTCTGCTTTCGATTCTGGCGGGAATTCTTACGCCAACCGCAGGCAGCGTTCGCCTGATGGGTCAAGATATCACCAAACTCTCTAGCGCAAAACTCGCTCAGTTTCGGCTCGAAAATATTGGTTTTATTTTCCAAGGATTCAATCTATTTCCGGCTCTGAGCGCGATCGAGAATATCGAGGTAGCTCTGAATCTCAAGGGCGTTCGAGGAACCGCAGCCCGCAAGGAGGCGATGGAATTACTCGAACAGGTGGGACTTGCCGATCGAGCGAAACAGTTACCGAGAGATCTGTCCGGGGGACAAAAGCAACGGGTGGCGATCGCTCGTGCGCTGGCGGGCAATCCGACGCTGATTATGGCAGATGAACCGACCGCAGCACTCGATTCTCACAACGGTCATGCAGTGATCGAACTTTTGCGATCGCTGGCGAAAGAAAAGGGTCGGACGGTGCTAATTGTGACACACGATCCCCGAATCGCGGATGTGGCAGATCATATTGCTTATCTGGAAGACGGGATTTTACAGATGGATGGGCGATCAGAAATCGATCGATTTCGAGAAACTTTGACTCGATAATTTGATTGCTGAGGCAGTGAATTAAACCCGCCTTTTTTAATGTCGATAACCTGTCTTCAGATAGATCGACTTTGCCTCTACAACTTGGTAGTTTATTCATGTGAGCGAAACGCATTAAAACAAGTTTTCAAAGCAAAACGTTCACACGCTGTTTCTATGATTCCCTTCTATAAAGAGACCGATTTATTGGAATAAGCAACTGCTTTTCCTTAACCCTATCTAAAACCAGTGAGAGCGCTACCAATTCGGCAGCGCTCTTATTATTTTCGGGCTTGAATCGCTTGTAAACTTCCGCCTGCATACAACCGCGATCGCTGCAATTCAAATCCAATTTCTCGCAACATTTCTTCAAGATTTGTTCTAATTAATTGCCATGCGGTTTCTGTTTCAAATAACCAGAAAAATACGGCTAATCCAGGAGTAAAAATTGGATTCGTTGGCTGATGAAAATCAACCATTGTAAACACACCCCCTGGCTTCAGAACTCGATGCACTTCTTGCAAGATTTGGTGCAATTGTTCACTCTCCATCTCGTGCATTGCTGCACTGGTGTGAATGAGATCAAACGAATTATTTTCAAACGGCATTTTTTCCGCGAAAGCCTCAACATATTCAGCTTCTGGAACATTCTGCTTGGCTCGACGAATCGACAGAGGCGACGCATCTAATCCGGTGACATTCTGCGATCGCTGAACCAAAAACTGAGTCGTCTGTCCGCTTCCACAACAGAGATCCAGCACTTTCGTCTCAGGCTCGATCGACAATCCTTCCAACGCTAACTGCCGAAATCTCGCTTCTCCACCCACACTCAATGCTGCAATTCTCGAAATTCCGTCGTACAACCACTGATGCTGATAACTCCAGTCTCTTAAAATCGTTGCCATCTATTCCCCTTTCAATCGTTTCAGCGCATTGTCCACGGCAAGCTGTTGATCCCGCTGTGTAATCCATTGATGATAAGTCCGGGTGTGAATCTGTACCGAATGTCCCATCATTTTCGCCGCGACTGTATCCGACAGCCCGATATGAATCGTTCTAATTGCCCAAGCATGACGGAGATCGTAAGGCGAAAAGGGCAGATCATAGCGGTTAAACTGCGTTGTCACTCGCTTTCCCACTTGCTGCAAAGTCGTTTTACTGAGATTCGTTTCAACGGACGGTAATTGAATTTCTCGCAGGTTAAAGGCTTCAATCCATTCCGGGTGAAATGCCCAAACTTGGTGGCTTCCGGTTTTTGTCGTGGGAAGAACCTCGATCGAAGTTTCGCCTTTTTTCAAGCCGTTGAGATTACAGTAAAAAACCTCATGATTTCTCAGTCCGAAGGTTGCCATCATGCCATATACAAACCGCCAAGCGGGATTTGGAATCGCTGCCCAGGTTGCGAGAATTTCCTCGTCGGTCGGCAATTCCCGCATCTTCGTCTGACTCGCTCCATAACTTCCTGAAAGAACTTTGAGATCTTTTGGCAGCGTTAGATTCATAAATTCAGCAAACGCGCCCAGAGTGGTACAGCACAACTGCCGACTGCGCGAATGATTTTGGGTCGAATTGATCGTTTTATAAATCACCTCAGTCAGCGTCAGAGTCGCAGAATCAGCCGCGATCGCGCTTAATTTCCTCAGATACGGTGCGTAAGCGGTTGACCAAGTGGTTTTGGTCGAAGCGGGATTCAGCGATCGTTCCGGTTGCTCGAAGAAATATTGCTCGAATGCCTCGATCTGTTGACTTAAGGTTTGCTGACTTAACCGCTTTCCGTCCGTGAAAGTTAAATATTCTCGCCAATCAAATTTGTCTTGAATTAACTGCGCTGCCACAATTTTCGCTTCTTGCTCAATCTGTTTTAGCCCAGTCGGAGTCGCAGGAATTCCTAAACTCAATCGCTGTTGATACGGGCGCAGTCGAGAACTGTCCGGACGTGGCGGTAAAGTTCCTCGCAGTGCCAGCTTCACGCCTCTTCGCTCCACTTGGAGTCCTAACTGGGCGGCTTTGAGTCGCTGATTGGTTTGAGTAATTCGGGCATCCAACGCCTCTAAATCTGCCATAGGGAAGCGGTGCAAGAAAATCAACTTGATACAATAAGATTTCTATTCTATGGAGTTGGAACTGAATATTAATTAATTTTGATATTTGTTTCGAGGAATTAATATAAAAAATTCCCGTCGAGATTCTTAAGACTTGCTTCAACTTAGAAGAGATTTTATTGTTAAAATCGGTAACAAAGCTGAAAAGAAAAGGGATATAACATAGCTATGGGTCGCGTAGGTGTTTTACTACTGAATCTTGGGGGACCGGACAAGATCGACGATGTGCGTCCCTTTCTTTACAACTTGTTTGCCGATCCAGAAATTATCCGTCTCCCGTTCCGCTGGCTTCAAAGCCCGCTGGCGTGGCTAATTTCGACTCTTCGATCGAAGAAATCTCAAGAAAATTATCTCCAAATCGGCGGCGGTTCTCCCCTACGTCGAATCACTGAGGAACAAGCGCAAGCCCTCCAGGAAGAACTCCGCAAGCGTGGAGAAGAAGTCAGCGTCTATATCGGAATGCGCTATTGGCACCCGTTTACCGAAGAAGCCGTTTCTCGGATTAAGCGCGATCAGATTGACAAACTCGTGGTTTTGCCGCTGTATCCTCAATTTTCAATTAGCACCAGTGGTTCGAGTTTCCGTCTTTTAGAGCAGCTTTGGGACCAAGACCCTGGACTGCAAAAGATCGATTACACCGTCATTCCGACTTGGTACGATCGACCTGGATATCTTCAAGCGATGGCAGATTTGATCGCTCAGGAACTCGATCGCTTCGAGAATCCCGATCATGTTCATGTCTTCTTCAGCGCTCACGGTGTTCCGGTCAGCTACGTGGAAGAAGCGGGCGATCCGTATCAGGGCGAGATCGAGCAGTGTACCGCGTTGATTATGAAGACGCTCGATCGACCGAATCCCTACACGCTGGCGTATCAAAGCCGAGTGGGTCCAGTGGAATGGTTGAAACCCTATACCGAAGATGCGCTAGAAGAATTAGCCGAAGAAGGTGTGAAAGATCTTGCCGTTGTTCCGATCAGTTTTGTCTCTGAACATATTGAGACGCTACAAGAAATCGATATGGAATACCGCGAAATCGCAGAAGAGGCAGGAATCGAACGATTTGAACGAGTTCCCGCGCTCAATACGCATCCGATCTTTATTGGGGAATTAGCGACGATGGTGACGGATGCGCTCAATGCTCCGTCGGTTCATTTCTCAGAAGTTGCTCGTCCTCAGAAACGAGTGAAGATGTATCCCCAAGAAGGTTGGGAATGGGGCATGACCACTTCAGCAGAAGTTTGGAATGGACGAGTGGCAATGCTTGGATTGATTGCCTTGATTATTGAAATGATTCTGGGTCGCGGTCCACTTCATGCGTTTGGGATTCTCGGTTAGATCATTCAAAGGGGAAGCTCGATCGTAAATTCTGTTCCTTTTCCTAAAGCAGAGTTGCAGGTCAGGCTTCCCTCATGTTTTTCGACGATAATTTGATACGCGATCGCGAGTCCCAATCCGGTTCCTTTCCCAACAGGTTTAGTCGTGAATGACGGCTTGAAGATTTCTTCCTGTACTGTCTCTGACATTCCAACGCCAGTGTCTCGAATCCGAATTAAGACGGTTTCTGGCTTCAGTTCTGTCGCAATATAGATTTGATTCGGATTCTCCAGAATTTCAGCGTAGGTTTTATCTCGATTGGATTCCTCGATCGCGTCGATCGCATTTGCCAACAGATTCATAAAAACCTGGTTTAGCTGTCCTGGAAAACAAGCGATCGGGGGCAGTTCTGTGTAATCTCGAACAATCTGAATGGCTGGACGATACGAATTCGCTTTGAGTCGATGCTGTAAAAGTAACAGCGTACTATCTAATCCGTCTTGAATTTGAAGATCGATCGTGTTTTCATAATCGCTACGGGAAAACGTTCGCAGCGATCGACTAATATGCGTAATTCGATCCGCAGCGATCTTCATCGTATTAAGCAATTTCACCAAATCTGTCGTCAAAAATGGCAGTGAAATTTCTTCGGCATCTTGAACAATTTCATCTACTGGAGCGGGATAATAGCGTTGATATAACTGCAAATGGCTAATTAAATCCTGTGCATATTGTTCAGCGTGAGCGAGATTTCCTGCGATCGAATTCAGCGGATTATTAATCTCGTGACCAATTCCCGATACGAGTTCACCCAGTGTAGACAGTTTTTCTCGCTGAATGAGATGAAGATGCGCGGCTTGTAGTTCATCCAACGATCGAGACAATTCTGCTGTTCTTTCTTCTACTCGTTGTTCTAACTGATCGTTAAGTTCCTTTAATTGCCGAGTTTGCTGTCGCAGTTTCAAATGAGTCTGAACACGGGCAAGCACTTCCTCTGGCTGAAACGGTTTTGTGATGTAATCGACTGCACCGAGTTTGAGTCCTTTTGCTTTGTCGCCCACATCAGCCAGCGCACTCATAAAAATAATCGGAATCTCTTGAAATTTAGGATTTGACTGAATGCGATCGCAGGTCTCGAATCCATCTAGTCCAGGCATGACTACATCTAACAAAATTAAATCTGGAGCAATGGTCTCCAATTGGCTCAACGCCTCTTCGCCGTTTTTTGCGACGAGCGGTTGATATCCTGCTTCCTCCAAGACATCAAATAGAATTCGTGCATTGGTGGCATTGTCATCCACAATCAGAATTAGAGGTACGGTCATGCGATCAACCAGTAAGTAGAGCAACGTGAGAATTTTCTAATCGTCGAAAACTTTTGCTTATTGTAAAGTGACTTCTTGAATTTGGTAGCGCATTCCGGGAACTTGTGCGATCAGTCCGAGCAATTCTAACTGCAAGAGCGAACTTGATACGGTTGAAGTGGGCATTTCTGTGGTTTGCACGATCAAATCGAAGGGAGCCGAGGGATAGTTCGACTGTTGAGCGATCGCAGAAATTGCCTTCAATACCTCTGCCAGATCGGGGGCAAGATCGATCAAGGGTAACGCTATCTGTTTTGCATGATCCAACTTTGGAATCGTGCCTAAATGCTCCATCAATTCCGATTCGCCTAAGATAATCTGTGCGCCTTTGCTAATTAGGCTTAGACAAGCGGCTGATCTCGGATTGTCCAAACTGCCAGGAAGTGCGTAAACATCTCGTCCGTACTCATTTGCCAGGTTTGCAGTAATCAGCGCTCCAGATTTGATTGACCCTTCGATGACTAAGACTGCCCGCGATAAGGCTGCGACGATCCGATTTCGACGAGGGAAGTGAGTTCGATCGGGTTGTGTTCCCGCTGGATATTCGCTCAGAGCCAGTCCTGTTTCTGATAACTGCTGATACAGTTGGCGATTTTTCGGAGGATACACGAGATCGACACCCGTTCCGAGGACTGCGATCGTTTTCCCTCCAACGTCTAAACAACTCCGATGAGCTTCAGCGTCAATGCCGTCTGCCAGTCCAGAGATCACGATAAATCCATGCTGTGCCAGTGTTGTACTGAGTTTGCGTGTCCAACGTCTGCCATACTCTGAAGGTTCACGAGTTCCAACGATCGCAATTCCACTTTGGCGATCGAGGTCTCGCATCAATTCAATCTGTCCACGATAGTACAAAACTGGAGGCGGATCAGGAATTTCAGCGAGTAACTGAGGATAGTCCGAGTCGGCAGGAGTGAGAAAATTCTGGGATTCGTGATCTTTAAGAATGCGATCGACATTCAATTTATTCCGATGTTGGCAGATCGCGATCGCGCTTTGCTGACCAATTCCTTCAACAGTTTCTAATTCTTCTGGTGTTGCTGTCCAAGCTGTTTGTAAGCTGCCAAACTCCGTATAAATTCTTTTTTGTAAAACGGCTCCAACACCCGGAACTTTTGACCAGGCTAACCAAAATGCACGATCGTCACTCAAGAATCCATCCTCAAAACGTTTGTTCAGTATTCCCGGATTCTGCGATCGGAATTCTTAACCATTGACTGAGTTGTTGCGAAATCCAAACAAGTTCGGCACTGGTCAATTGTCGATCGTCAATTGTAATCTGCCTATTTCTTGAAACAATAGTGAGTTTGATAGCTTGGCGCACACCGCTCACCTGTTGATAGGTGAGAATAATGTGCCGAATCGAAGATATTGAGAGGGGTTTAATGCGATTCCACTTCAAGCCAAAGAGGACTGATTTCCAATAGAGCTTTGTCGGTGTAAGGGTGAATTCTTGGTTTTTGAGAATTGGAATCAGGATGAATGATGCGATCGCGCCAATTCCCAATAACATCGATTGCACTATAGATGCAGAAACTCCAAATCCGCAGAACGCACCGATCGTCATCCAAAATACGATCAAAGTCGTAACGGTAAGAACTGCCTGTGCCAAAAACTCTCCATTCTCCTGACGAATCTGAATGTTTAGAGTGTCCGCACTGGCGTTAGTTGAGATTCGATTGGTCGGTGCAGGTTGAGTCCGAAGGATGGGAGCAGCGATCGTTCTTGGACGCGGTTCATCTAATGCGTTTAATGCTTCATCAGCCGAAGTAAAACGCCGATTCAGAGCAGGTTCTGTCATCCACTCTAACCAGTCTGCGAACTGAGGACGAATGTTGATTAGCGATCGAAATTGAATCTGAAAATTTTCTTGCGGTAGTTCTACGGGATGTCTTCCAGTCAGTAGATAGATTAAAGTTGCACCTAAACTATAGAGATCAGATGCTGCGCTGACTCGTCCACCGAATTGCTCAGGCGGCATATAACCGTAAGTTCCAACGATCGTAATTGTTCCGCCTGTTTGAGCTGCGATCGTTTGAACTGAACCAAAATCAACTAGATAGACTGTACCAGGTGAATGAGCAGTACGATCGTCGCTTAATAGAATATTGCTCGGTTTAATGTCACGATGAATGATCGGCGAAGTGTGATTGTGCAAGTAGCTTAGAATTGCGAGAAGCGATCGTGCTAAAGTTTCGACTTCGGTTTCACTAAATGTTCGTCCAGATCTAAGATGAGCTTCTAGCGATCGAGCTTCGATGTAAGTTTGAATTAGTGCAAATCCGTTTGGCTCTTGTAGCTCTAGATAGTCTAAGTAACGCGGAATTGCAGGATGATCGATCGTTTTTAGAATTTCAGCTTCTCGCTCAAATAGCTTTAAGTCCTGCCACTCGAAGTCATCTCCAAGGAGTAGAACTTTGATAATCACTTGACTGTTCGTTTGTCGATCGAGTGCTAAGAATGTTCTTCTCCCAGTTTGATTTCCCAATTGCTGTTGAATTTCATAGCGTTCTGCTAAAAGCTTGGGAATCATTAACGCTTTCTCCTGTACCACTTTTGGACCAGTTCATAATTGCTAAACTGTACAGCGATCGCAGTGATAATAATTGCGGGAAGTGTAGGCAAACGGAAGTTAGGTGAATAGTAGTTGTCAACGGGTTTTGCAGTAAAAGCGAGTAAGCCGATCACGAAGATGCTGAATACGCTTACAACTGCCACTGTGATCTGATGATTGTTCGAGTTTTTTAGTGAACAGAACTTGAGTTGGCTAATCGTTCCCACAATCAAGCCATTCAATGTTCCAACTGCAATTCCCCAGACCACGCTAATGCTGAACCCGAATGCGCCAAATACTAATCCGGGTAGACCATACATAAGCATTGCAAAGACTGTTCCAATCGCTGCTGAAACCGTCGCTGCTTTGATGCTCATCCTAACGCTGTCTACCAGTGCATCTCTAAGAAAGTTCGGCGTGGCTGGTTTAGAATAAGTTGATCGCTCAATCGGAGCATTCAGCGCACTTAAAGCGTGTTCTGCGGAAATGAAGCGCTGATTCGGATGTGGCTCGGTGATTTGCTGTAACCAATCTATGAAATGTTGAGTAATCGGGCTGCGAGGCGTGAACTGAATGCGAAAATTATCTTGAGGCAAATCAGCGGGATGAGTGCCTGTAAGAAGCGCGATCGCAGTCATTCCCACACTGTACAAATCAGAAGCGGGAGTCGAAATTCCTCCAAATTGCTCTGGTGGCATATAGCCGTAAGTTCCAACGACAGTCACCGTTTTTCCAGCTTGATTCACCAGCGTTTGAACTGAGCCGAAATCGATCAGATAAACTTTACTGGGAGACTTACCAAGCAGAATGTTACTGGGTTTGATGTCTCGGTGAATCAAAGGTGGATGTCGATCGTGCAAATCTCGCAAGATTTCGAGCAGCGATTTCACAATCTGTTTTACTTCGATTTCACCGAACTCTCGTCCAGCTTGCAAATGTTCTTCAAGCGATGGTGCTTCCAAATAGCTCTGAACTAACACAAAGCCTTTCTGAGTTGGGCTGTTCAGTTCAAACGAATCTAAATACGTTGGAATTGCTGGATGAGTCAGCGATTTGAGAGTTTCGATTTCGCGTTCAAATTGTTTTAGGTCATCCCATACAAAATCTGCACTAAAGGTCAGAAGCTTGAGAATGACTTGCTGTTGAGTGATGAGATCGAATGCCAAAAGGGTTTGTCGTCCAGCTTTCTTTCCTAACTGATGCCGAATTTCGTATCGATCGTGTAGAGTATCCATCACGGCAGGGGCGTAAAAATTGCTCCCAGTCTAGCCGCTCACATTCGGATTGAGAACTGTAACTGTGACACTCAAGAGTGTTTCTGCTTCAGATACTCAAAAACGCTCTTATCTCCGATATCTGGCGGGATCGGTTGAATCAGTTTGCGAACTGCGAAAACAGCAAATAGAACTGCCCAAGCCCCTAACAATGCTTGCTCCCAGAGTAAAGGCAACCAACCAGCTAAATGCCCCAGTAACAATACCGGGACGATCGGAGTTAATAGTTTTGTTTCAAATCGATCGAAACAAAATGCCTCTTTGAAAAAGATTCCAGTCAATGCTGCGAAGGTAAATCCAATTCCAAAAATCCAGATCGGATGCTGATAAATATATAAAGCGAGTGGTTCAGAACTGACAAATAAAAGCACGATCGAAGTAATTCCCCCGATCGCCCAAAACGCCTGAAGCGCCAAATGTAATGGTTTCAGATAGATATGAATCGTAAATAGACTGACTCCTAATGCAGTCCAAAACAGAAAATAAATCGGCGTAATCCAGAACAGATTTTGTCCGAAAGCAAGTCCAGTCGCGATCGCAAAACTCAAAGCCGCGATCGCGAGTCCGCTCCGATAAAGAATCACGCTTTGGCGATCGTGAACCTCGATCGTGAATGATCCAAATTGTCCTTGATAGACGATCGACTCTTGAGTTTGCATAGAACAATCGAGAAAACGACTCTTCTATGCTACTCCTCAGCTTCCTGATCTTCGAGCGCTTGAATTGCAAGTAACAATTCTTCTTCCTGCACTTCAAAGTCTTCTTCCGAGATTTCGCCCATATCAAAGGCAAGCTGTAACGCCAAAAGACGCTTACTCAAATTCTCGGTTTGATCGAGTTCAGTATCAACTCGTTCTTGGATTTGTTCTGCAATCCAACCGAGTCCTGTGACAGGCGCAAATAGTAAACGTAGAACCATGTTAACCCCGCTCGAACTGTGCAAAGTTGTAGGGAGCGGTAAAATTGTTGTAGCGAATCTTCAAGCGTCCCTCAAACTGCTGATCGAGCCATTCCACTTTTTGACTAAATTCCGATTCCAAATCCCAAGGAATTAAGTATGCTGCATTGTAAATCATTGCTTCAGTGAGCAAATCATTTTCTACAATTTCAAGCGCCATCGGATTGAGTGCAGCTTGGAATGCAGAAATAATCGAATCGCGTCGATCGCTCATCGCTTTCTCAATGGCTTGCCCGATTCGGACAATTTCATCCATACTGAGTGTTTTCCCCTCCAAACTGTCTCGCTGTGCTTTGAGTTCAGGAGTTTCCGCCATGAGTGCCTGTAATTCTTCGGCACTGTCCCAGAAAAGTTTGATGCTGACTTCTCGATGACCAGAGAGCTTTTCAAACAGGCGATTGAGATGATCCGCGTGAGGGGCAGTCAGTTGAGATGAAACCGTTTCCCAAGTGTCGATCGTTAATCCAAACTGAAGCGGTAAAAGAGTCCGATATCCCGCTTGCATCGCCTGTTCTAAGACTTTCTCGTGTCCCAACAAATTTCGACGGCTGGCAAGATAGCGCTCTTGTTTCGCTTCAGAATACAGAAATACGAATCCGTCCACGATTTCGGTTTGAACGGGCTTTTGGTCGAGTCCTTGAAGTTCCAGATCTTGAGGACCGGGTGCGGGAAAAATTCCGTAGAGATAGAGATTGCTCATGTTAGGGGCTTATAGGGGCTTAGAAGTCAGAACCAACTGGAGTTTGGCGTGGATCAAATCGATATCAGCCAATCCGAGATCAACATTGCCTTGAAGAACAACGCCTGTGTTGAGTAAGCGATCGAGCAATTCCAAAATGGTTGGACTCGACGATTTTTCACCGGGATAATACCCTCCAGTCTTCGGTAATAACGTGCCCACTTCGCCCAAGTCAATGTTCAAATCTGCCGGATCAATCTCGAAAATCTCGCAGATGTGGATGACTTGTTCCTCTAATTTGCGGAGACTTTCAGCGGCTCGATCGAGATCTCGATCGCTAATCTCCCCCCGATCCATCCGCCGAATGACTTGCGCTTCCATCAATTGGCGAATCAATTCCACCAATGTCAGTAACAATGGCGCGAGTCCAGCTTTATTCGATTTTGGTGTAGTCAATTGATTGGAAAATTCGGGGGGCACGATCGATCAACTCCTTAACGCAAACTCCGCACCACATAATCTGGCAACGATTCCGCATCGGCTGAATCCTTGAAGGTGATGAGCTTGAGATAATTTGTTTCATCTCCTTCACCTTTACCATTCGCCCGCGAGAACCAGATCGCCGCTCCAAACTTCCGATTTTCCCCACTCCGACGAGTGTAAACATGACCACACCAAACCACTTTGGTCGCGCCATGTGTATCCTGACTAATTGGAGTTGCCCCAATTTTTGACCAGTCGAAGTCTTTGTAATTCTTCAACGGACGCTGCCAATTTGGGGGATTGCTGCCTGCCAGCACTTTGAGGACAATCAGCAACTCTTTTAGGGTGTCATCGTTCATGGAAGTCAATTAGTAAATTTGATCTATAGCTATTATGCTACAAATCTTCGAGCAGCGATTCTAAAGAATTCGATTGTGGTAAATTCTGTGGCAACTTCTTCGGCATCGCTTTCTGAACGGCTGCCAATTGACCTTCGAGCGCTTCAATTCGATCGAGCAATTTTTGATTCGTCTCGACCAAATCTTTCGATGGGGCACTGAAGTAAGGGTGATTTTCCCACCAGTTGATCCCCATCTCTCTCGCTTTATCAACCGACGCGATCAAGAGTCGAATCCGAATGGTTAGAAGTTCAGTCGTAGCAACGGAAACCGAAATGTCTCCAGCAATCACGATTCCTTTGTCTAAAACGCGCTCTAAAACGTCCGCTAAGGATGAACCCGTCGCGGTGGGCATGGTCTTCTGAATGCTCTTGGTGGGGGTATTCACGTTTCTGTCTCCAGAGGTTCAACCGCATAAAATCGTCGATCGCGATGAATCACAAGTCCCTGAATCGTCAAGGCTCTCAGCGCTTCTAATAATTCTGTTCGAGCAATGGCGAATTCGCTTTCAATATCTGAAAGTCCAGCACCATTCGATCGCACTAAGTATCGATAAATTTGCTGTTCTTGAGTCAGAGTTTCAGCGATTTGGTCGATCGAACTTTCTGGCAAGTCTTCTAGAAGTTCTACCACTTGTTCTGCGATCGGCAATTCCACTGCTCCGATGAATTCATTGAGCATTTCCCAAAGAATCTTAGTCGCATCTTCTAAGGGAATTCCAATTCGCGACAGCAACACGTCTGAACAGATATCCCGAAAGTCTGCGTCTTCAGGCATCGCAGGAATATTGTGCTCTTGACAGACTTTAGCAATCACTAACGACGATCGTAATCCTGATGCTTTGTCTGATCCGGTTTTCTGACGGAACGATCGCACCAGTCGAACAATAAAACCAGCACTGATGCGATCGATCTCGGTTTTCTGAATCACAATTTCTTGCTGAGTCAGTTCATCCGGTTCTGGCATATTGATCGTCACCAAGCGATCCATCAAAGCATCCTGCGTCGAGTGTACACCACAGTACTCTTCTGGATTCGAGGTGAGAATTGCCCGAAACTGAGGATTTACACGAATGTATTCAGTCTGATTGCTCGTCGGTGGTAGCACTAATAGCTTCTCTTCCAATGCCGAGAGCAGAACATTATTCACTTCAGGACGCGATCGATTAAATTCGTCATACACCAGCGTGAAGCCTTCTCGACAAGCCAAGGTCAATCTCGAATCGACCCAAGTATGCTTCATTTCGTCTTCGACTTTGACAACGCTGTGAATGAAGTTATCTACGACTTTCTTTCGCGTATATCCCGATTGTGCGCCAATGAGATCCGAACTTTTCGAGTCGTCATCGCCATACATCAGCATGATCGGACGAGTTAACAGATCGGCTAGATGCAGCGCGAGAGTTGTTTTTCCCACTCCTGCACATCCGCGCAAATGCACAGAAAAACCGGACTGCAAATAACGCAAAGCGCGGGCTGCAATCCGTTCGATCGCGGGAGTGCTGACAAAGCGGCGGGGGCTGGCTCTTAGTACAGTGGTCACGGGGGCAAACTCCTTACTTGTATTTATTTAGTGGAAATCAGATAAAGGCGATCGCGTTGCGTGATTTTGCCTTGTTGAATCAGCGATCGAAGTCCTTCAACCGCCTGAATACGAGTCATGCCCAATGCAGATTCGATCTCGGTAAGACGAACGCTTTGCATAACTTCTATGTATTCGTAAATCTTGTCTTCGTCGGATTTTGGGGCGGGAGTAGGTTTGACTGGGGGAATGACTTTCAAGCCGGAAGGACTTTTAGTTTCGGGCTTCTTAATTTCGGGCTTTGAAGAGTGGGGAGTGGGGAGTGGGGAGGAAGTTTGCTCTCCCCAGACGGTGCGGGATAGGTCTGAGCGGAATTCTTTGAGTTGCGATCGGAATTCTGCAAAACCAGCAAATAAGCAATCGAGTTCAGCTTTACGATCGCGTTTATCTTGAAGTGCTTTTTCTTGGCGTTCCAGAGCAGCATCCGTTAGAAACTCTGCAACATCAGCACGAAGATTATCAACGAAAATCGATAAGTTACGGACGAGGCGAATTTGTTGTTTGATGCGGGATTGCTCAGCTTCTTCTAAGAGCGATCGCGTTTCTAGCTGTAATTGTTGGACATCAGCTTGGATTTGCTGTCTTAGTGACTCAACGGTTGCAGTTAATGTAGCTCGGAAAGACTGCAAATCGTGTTTTAACTGTTGCGACATCAATTCACGATCGGCATGTGCGATCGCTAAAAATTCTTGAGTTTGCTGATGCAGCGTTTCACAATAGGTTTGAAGCTGCTCACGTCGGATACTGCCATCATACGCAAGCGATTCACGAAACAGACTCAGATCGCCCCGGAGTTGAGAAGCTTTGGTCTGACGTTGTTTGTAAGTGTCTTGAAGCAGGAGCGTGACCGCTTGGCGACGTTGCTCAACCTGTTGCAGTCTAAGTTGCCGCTGTTGTTGCCAGGAATCTTTGAAAGCCATAGCTTTTAATAAAGTTAAATCGCGCGATTTACAAGTTCAAAAAACTGGGGAATCGATCAATTCCCCCAGTGTGGCGGTTTCGCTGAGCAAGATCACTCAGCGATCGATCTCTATGCAGCAGGAACAGCCGCTTGAGCAGTCAAACCAACTGCTTCTGCATACTTCAAGTAGGTTTCGACCGATGCGATCACGACACGAGCTTCGATCGCCAGCAATTCGATACCTACGAGCGAAACACGAACCCAAGCATCGACCACAATTCCTTTGTCAAGAATGCGATCGACCACTTCTGCCAAGCTAGACGAAGAGTTTACTTTTTCAACAGCCATGATGATTTCCGTATTGGTGTGGTTGAATCGGGTCGCATGTTCTATGCTTCCTGTGCATAAGATAGACAGGCACAATTCAGAACTATCAAGAACAATCACGGAAGATTTATCGCTGGACAACATTTATTCCCGCAGTTTTACGGATATTGATGGCATGGTGGAATTAAAACGGCTGCTAGTGACAAGTGGGACGGGCAGGATTGGAACAAATTTTGTTCAATCCTGCTGTGGAAAGTACTCAGATACTCGTGTGATTGTCCTAGATGCGAAAAACCGTTTTATGCTGTCTGAATCATTCTGAATGGTGGCGATCATTGATGTGATTGAGATCAAGATCCTTAAAGTCGCAAAATCTATCTTTTGGGGGAAATCTAGGGGCAATACACCACCCCCGGATTGCATCCTGATTTGAGGAAATCCTCATGAAGCAAGAATTTCATAGCCCCGACGACCGCGCTTCGATCCTTTCCGCTGCCGCGAATCAATCCCCCGATGCGCTGGCTGGTTTCTGGGAAGAACTCGAAGTAGAACTTGATGCGGAAAATCCTGAAGAACAGCAAATCGCCAAAAGTCCGACTTTGACGATCGAGCGCGATGCCCAAGTCACGATCGAGCCGCCGCCCGGAATGCCTGATGCGAAACCTCGCTATGTTCAAGGCGTTGTGAACGGCGATCAAACCTGTTTAATCACAAATCTGCTGAAACAGGAATCAATGACCTTGAAACAACCACAAATGGTTTGGACGATCGGAAGAAATCGATCGGCAGCGCTGCCTTTACAAGACCGCAAACTATCGCGTCGTCATGCAGTGATTCTCTATCGGCAAGATGGCTTTCACTTCATTGATCTCAACAGCATGAACGGCTCTTATATCAATGGTGTGAGAGTTCAACAACGTCAAAAACTTCAGGATGGCGATTGTGTCTGTGTGGGTAGTACTCGCTTTTTCTTCTTTGTGAGTAGTCAAGAGCGAATCACAGAAGCGCTACATCCTGAAGTTTTAGCTCGATTAAAGAATGCCGAAACCCGAAACGGTGAGTTTATCGACTTCTCAGAGTTGAACGAAGAGATCTCATTCAATCTGAATAAAGCTGATTAGAACTGTCGTGTCCAATCATGCCAGCGTTCGACAATCACTTTAGTTTGAGTGAAAAACTCGATCGCTTGCCATCCTTGTCCATGCAAGTCTCCGAAAAAGCTCTCTTTCCAACCGCTAAACGGAAAGAACGCCATCGGAGCCGCAACTCCAATGTTGATTCCGATATTTCCCGCTTCGGCTTCGTAGCGGAATTTTCTGGCGGCTCCACCACTGGAAGTAAAGAGCGATGCCATGTTTCCGTATTGACTGCGGTTTACAAGCGCGATCGCATCATCGATCGAATCCAAGTGAATCAAACTTAAGACCGGACCAAAAATCTCAGTTTTAGCAATTTCTCCAGCCGGATCAATGTTCTGCAAAATCGTAGGTCGAACAAAGTAACCGTTTTCATAGCCAGAAACTTTCGGCGATCGACCATCCACTAAAACGGTTGCTCCTTCGGTTTCAGCTTGCCCAATGATGCTTTCGATTCGAGTCTTACTTTGATCGGTAATCACCGGACCCATTTGCACCCCAGAATCAAGTCCGAATCCTATTTGTCGAGTCGTTGCCGCTTCTGCGATCGCATCTGTAAAAGTGGTCTTTGCACTTCCGACTGTAATCGCCACCGATGCCGCCAAACACCGCTGTCCAGCACATCCAAAGGCACTATCCGCCATAATCTTCGTGGTCATTGCAATGTCCGCATCGGGCAGAACAATCACCGGATTTTTTGCTCCTCCTTGACACTGCGATCGTTTCCCATTCGCAGCCGCCCGACTATACGCATACTTAGCCACTGGACTCGATCCAACAAAGCTAATGGCTCGAATCGTGGGGTGATCTAACAAGGCATCTACGACCTCTTTTGCACCGTTCACGAGATTGATAACGCCTTTTGGTAAGCCTGTTTGCTCGATTAAGTGAAAGATTTTCTGCATTGTTAGAGGAACACGTTCGGAAGGCTTGATAATACAGGTGTTACCACAAGCGATCGAATACGGCATAAACCAAAACGGAATCATTCCCGGAAAGTTAAACGGTGTGATAATTGCCGTTACTCCCAACGGTTGCCGGATCATGTGTTCATCAATGCCGCGAGCAATATCTTCAGAGTTATACCCTTGCATCAGAATGGGAATACCGCAAGCGACTTCAACATTCTCGATCGCTCTTCGCATTTCGCCTTTTGCTTCTGCGATCGTCTTTCCACATTCAAGCGTGATCGTTTGGGCAATGTCTTCGTAGTGTTCTTCGAGCAGTGCTTTAAGTTTAAAGAGATACTGAACGCGCTCGGTGGCAGGGGTTCTTCTCCAGGCAGAGAAAGCGGTTTGGGCGGCATTGGCGGCACGATCGACTTCTGTAGCAGGAGAGAGTGGAACTTTGCTGAGAACTTCGATCGTGGCAGGATTGATGACTTCTAGATAATTTTCAGCATTCGGAGTAGACCATTCACCGTTGATGTAATTTTGTACGATCGAAGCAGGTTGCGTCATAGGATTTCCTCACTCTTGATTCGATCATGCCTTATTGGTCACTCAAGACGCAAACCATTCTTGAACCATAGCAGAAAATATCTTTGTCGCATAAGCGCTCTGTAATCACTCTGACCTTCTCAGGTTGATAACGGTTCGATTCAGCGGCGACGAGTAGCACTGGAACGATAGACGAAGAACCTTACTCGCTGGAACGATAGACGAAGAACCTTACTCGTCCGCTGCAATCGAATTGTTATACGGCTACCGCACCGACTGACCAACTAATGTAGCTGTCTCCCGATCTAAGCCAGCTAATGCTTCTTGGATCAAATCAACTTCACGAGCTTCAAACAGAACTTCACCGCATTGATCACAAACCCAAGCTGGAATGTTGTCCCACGACACACGATAACCATTCCGATCAATCGTAAATGGGGCAGTTCCACGCCGCATCTGAGCTTTGCAGCATAAACATTCCATTCTTACAGCCTCCCTCTAAAATCTGGTGTCCATTGATTAGGATCAGGCAAATATGCTGTAATGATAGCCAAATATTTGTCCTTTGGGGCACAGACTACATGGATTGCTCGATCCTCTTGCCCAAATCCTAACATAAGACAACTGTGCCCTCTTGTATCTTCTGGGTAGTCCTCGATTACCTCACCTGTTTTGACAACTGCTTCAACCTCAGTTGTGGTGATCATGCGATCAGGGCGCGACATCTGCCTAATTGTATGAGGTAAGAACAACAGTCGTTTGTCCGCTGCTTCTTGAACTTGCCGTAGAATGCTGTCTGTCAAAACTAACCGCTCACAACTTTGAATTCACGTGAGATTTATTTTACTACCATCGCGATTATGATGTTTAGCAATCTTCTTGCTTATAGCTCCCATTTTCTTGCAATCATGACTACCAGAGTTTTTCCAATAAAGAAATATGGCGCAAAATCGCAATTTTCGTTGTTATCATCGACCATACAATATTGGTATGCCTCATTTCCTAAACCAGGCAGAATGGCGTTCAGAACAACTGTAAGCTCATCTTGCTGAGATCGATCTTCTAAATTAGTTAGTAGATTATTCGCGAGCCAATCTCTAAAATCATCGTGGCTAATCGCCTGAGCTTTCCGAAAGATTGCTATTTCGTCCCAAGAAGTTTCTCCCAGAGTTGCCCATGCCATGCTGCTATCAGGATAAGCATTTTTGCTGAATTCAAATAGAAAATTAATCTCATCTCTGCGAATCGAATTTTTACTAAATCCTCTGTACATGGGCTTTCTAAACACTTTGAAGTCAGCAACATAATTTGCCCAACTAGAACGCGATCGCATCAGATTTCTCAGCGCTGCCTGTTCTGCCACCCCAAAATTGGGTTCGGGAAAGATGTAGATGTATCCAAGACGTAGTGCCTGATCTGCAAAGCTGCTTGCACTCTCTCCATGCTCTCTGATAAACAACTGCATTTCAGATTCATTCATAGTTGTGTGAAAACTTCAAGTAATTCTTTGCAGGCGCTGACAGCCGTATAACGGTTCGCTTCACCCGCCGCTAGTAACCTTGAACTCCAACCGAGCAACTTTCAACGGTCGGGTGCAAGCGAATTGTTATGCGGCTGGCATAGACTTGAACCTAGCCGTCAATTCTAATTTGCTGGCCTGTGAATTGCTACACCGATCATCACCATCGCAACCCCAACAATATCACGTAGCGTTGGAATCTGGTGTAGCACAACTGCACCAATAATCGTAGCGGTTGCAGGTAGTAAGGCTAACATTAACGCAAATGTGTTCCGTGGTAGCCGAGACATAGCAAGCTGATCACAAACATAGGGAATCACGGAAGAACAAATGCCCACGCCAATACCTGCAAGAATTAGCATCGGATGAGAGAATGCAGTCATTGCCTCAGTGAATCCGATTGGCATTACTACTACAAATGCAACTATCATTGCTGCTCCAAGGCGACCTACCCCACCTGTACCTTGACGTGCAATTCGATGACCAAGGACTACATAGATCACAAATAATAATCCGTTGACAATAGCGTAAAACAGCCCTAGTGGATCGCTAGACCAACGAATATTGGTCAATATGAATACTCCTGCTGCTGCTAAAAGTAGGGCAATAAAGTTAGCTTTTGATCTTAAACCAAATAGAGCAATAACAATCGTGCCTGTAAACTCGATCGCAGCAACCAAGCTCAAAGGGAGACGATCAATTGCCAGGTAGAATGTGCTGTTCATCAAAGCGAGACAAGCACCGAGTAAACATAACAAAATGACACCTTGACGATTCGCAGAACGAAAGGTCTTCCAGGGCTGAGTCAAGAGTGTGAAAATAACGGCTGCACTTGCAATCCGAAACCATGCAACACCGAGTACGCCGACTGACTGAAATAGCAGCACCGCGAATGATGGACCCAGGTAGTGAAATATGGCACTAACCACGAACCAAAGTTGCGGCGGTGCTAACGTAGCTTGGGACGAAATAGATCTTAATAGTTTCATGTGCCTATGTTAGCGGCACATTTCTGCAATTTATATAGTAAAATCAAGGCAAAATAGCGTAAGTGCCTAAAGAACAGAGGAAATGAATAGAAAAAGCCTTCGATTGCAAGACATCAAGTTAGACGATATAGATGTTCAGCTTCTTCAGGCTTTAAAGGCTAATGCCAGAGCTTCGATCGCTGACTTAGCGAGATCCCTCAATATGTCTGCTCCCAGTGTTTCTGAGCGGTTGCGCCGATTAGAGGAGTTAGGTGTGATTCAAGCTTTTACGATCGAGGTCGATCCAAAATTGCTGGGCTATTCTTTAGCGTTTTATATTCGGATTCGTCCCTTGCCTGGGCTAATGCCGAAAGTTGTGGCTTTGCTGGCTGAAATCGAAGAAATTGTTGAGTGCGATCGCATTACTGGAGATGACTGTTTTATCGCAAAAGCCCACCTACGATCTGCTGATGACTTAGAACGAGTTATCGATCAGATTATTCCTTTCGCTCAAACCAACACCTCGATGATTCAATCATCACCCGTTCAGCGACGACTACCGCCACTTAGCGAAAACAGATAGCCTCTCAATTACCGCCAATACCTAAAAACGAAGCCGCATAACTATTTATTAGACTGACTCTTTCCGACTAATCATCCAAATCTGGATACTAGACCGAAAATGGTCAGCATAACATCCCGTCATGGTGATTTAGACTGCTGGGAGTCGGCATAACATCTCAAATCAGGGAATTAGACCGACTTTTTCTGCCTAATACCGGAATTTGGAACATTAGACCGACTCATGTTCTGCATATTAACCCTGGGCAGGGGAATTAGACCAAAAACTTCCGTATTTCTTCTCAAAGAGAGCTTGTACTATTCTGCTTAAGATCCCGTTCAACCACATTCACGACCTTTAACATCGGATTCCCCTACTGAATTGCGGAGGAGAGTTCGCTACAGTGAAGTTAACGAATCGGCAGAGTTGTCTTTTGGTTTTATCACTTCATCATTCCACCGACGAGTTAAATCGTCTGCTCAACATTCGAGAGATTTACTTTGAACCTGCGGTTTTAGACTATCCTCGCGCTCAAGAGATTTTTGATCAGCACCCCGAAGCGTCTCGGATTGAGGTTGCTTCTCATTGGCAGATTCCAGAGTTGAATGGCAATTCGGATTCGGTTAGTGATTGGAATCGAATTAAGCGATCGGTCTTAGTCCTGGGTGTCAAGAAGTCGCTTCAAGCCCGTCCGAATTGCCGTAGCTCAGATTTCGTTGCACCTTCTCACGCAAATGGCTGTGCGGCTTCTTGCAGCTATTGCTATGTTGCTCGGCGTAAGGGTTTCGCGAATCCGATTACGACTTTTGTGAACATTGAGCAGATTCAGCGGTATCTATCGCGGCATAGTGCCAAGCAAGGTATGAAGCTAGAGCCGAATCAGGTTGATCCGCAGTATTGGGTCTATGAGATTGGCGAGAATAGTGATTGTTCAGTTGATGCTGCCGTTTGCGATAACGTGAGGGATTTGATCGCACTGTTTCG
Organism: Leptolyngbya sp. AN10; assembly: GCF_050565645.1. Lineage (NCBI taxonomy): Bacteria > Bacillati > Cyanobacteriota > Cyanophyceae > Leptolyngbyales > Leptolyngbyaceae > Leptolyngbya > Leptolyngbya sp. AN10. The sequence continues at coordinate 23,269 of NZ_JBNXVP010000040.1, read as the reverse complement.
GACTTTGCCGAATGCGAAGGCGACCTTTGCAACCAAGCGGGTGAATCGGGCAATGCTTGATTACGATCCGCAAGGGAAGACACGGATTCGGTTTAGTTTGATGCCGCAGAGGAAAGCGCAGATCGTTGATATTCGCACTTCTACGATCGACGATCGTATCGCTGCTATCAACGACTTTGTAGACGCGGGTTACGAGGTGCATGTCAACTTCGCACCTGTGATCTATGACGAGAACTGGCTTGAGGACTATTCCGAATTGTTTGAGCAGTTAGATGAGATATTAAGCGATCGAGCCAAAGCCCAACTGCAAGCCGAAGTAATTTTCCTTACGCACAATGATAAGCTGCACGAGGTTAATCTAGGCTGGCATCCACAAGGAGAAGCACTCCTCTGGCGACCGGATTTACAGGAAGTCAAGTTTTCGCAGACGGGCGGCAAGAATGTTCGCTATCGTCGCGGATTTAAGGGGACGTTAGTAGACGGTTTGACGGAGTTGCTACACGAGCGCTTACCGTATTGCAACATTCGCTATGCGTTCTGATGTCCGCGCCATTTGAGGCTATTTTGGTTAAGCTGCTCAAGGTATGAATTCGGTTGAGCGATGATCTGGTTAGCAAGTGCGATCGCTCTTTCTAACTGTTCCTCGCTCAATTGCTGATAAGCAGGAATGCGTTTACGCTCTAGCACTTCATACCAACAGCGATCGAAGAGATTATCGAGAATAATCCGCTGAAAACAATGATTGTATTGAACCGGGAATTTTCGATCGCTTGCAAGGCTTGGAAGTTCCCGGTTTGTAAGTTCAAGATACTGATTGCGGAGTTGCGTCAGGCGATCCATGTTGGGGCGTAGAAGGCAAACGATATTCAGTATGTAAGTTCTCGTTGCGCCATTGTTCTGCCTGTTGGCGGATCTGCTCTAGTTCTTCAGGCAAGATTCGCTCTAGGTTTGCCATAATCTGGAACATTCGATGATTGGGTTTTAGCTTGTCGTAGTGTCGAGCGAGAAAATCCCAGTACATTAAATTAAATGGACAGGCATCTTCTCCAGTGCGGCGCTTCGGATTGTAGGCACAAGGCTTACAGTAGTCGCTCATGTTGTTGATATAGTTTGCAGAAGCCGCATACGGTTTCGATGCCATCATTCCACCATCGGCATACTGTCCCATTCCAATTACATTCGCTTGCATCACCCAGTCATATCCATCAATGAAGGCAGTGTGAAACCAATCTTGCAGTTCTTGAGGTGAAATACCTGCAATCAAAGCAAAGTTGTTCAGAACCATCAATCGCTGAATGTGATGAGCATATCCAGTCTCTTTTACTTGCTTCAAAATATGGTTTAGACAGTTCATTTTCGTTTCACCTGTCCAGTAGAAACCGGGAAGCGGATTCGAGTGATTGAAATAATTGCGATCGGGATAATCTTCGCCCATGTAAACATAGACCCCGTGCATATATTCGCGCCATCCGATCACCTGTCGCACAAAGCCTTCAATGCTATTGATCTGCCACTTTTCTCGATTCTTGTAATAAGCTTGTTCAGCCGCTTGCACAACTTCTAAAGGGTGCAACAAGCCAATATTGAGATAGGGCGATAACATTGCGTGCCACATTGTTTGTTCTCCCGTGACCATTGCATCTTGATAGGGACCAAAATCGGACAATCGAGTTTCGATGAAAAACTCTAGAACTTGTAAAGCCTGTTTCCGAGTCACTCCCCACTGGAAAGGCTCGATCTCCCAATACGATTGGCTGTCTTTGAACAATGGAGATTGTTTGAGCCAGTCAATGACTTCTTGAGTAATACTATCTGGCTCAAACCAAAGTGCTTCAGGTAGAGTGAGCTTACCTTTGGGTGGTTTGCGATTTTCTCGATCGAAGTTCCATCTTCCGCCTACAGGTTGATCTCCTTCCATGAGAATGTTAAACCGTCGCCGACCTTCGCGATAAAAATCCTCCATCACAAGGCGTTTCCGAGTTTTCGCCCAGTCTACAAACTCTTGATCTTCCCAAATAAATCGATTGTTCGGTGTGAAGGTAACGGTGCAGCCTAAATCGAGCGATTCAATCAATTTTCTAAAGGGTCGATCGACGGGAGACATGATCCGCAATTCTGTGATCTGATGCTTCTCAATCCAATGCAGCAAAGGCGTTTGAAAATCGATCGAGGCTGTGTATTCAACAGTCCAGCCCTCTTGCCGCAGTTCTTCAGCAAAATGGCGCATCGCTGACCAAACTAGAACCAGCTTTTGAAGATGATAGGGTAACTGTTGAGCGTGATTGAGCGATTCAATAAAAAAGACAGGCGTATTTTCTCGATCGTCGTAGCAACTCTGTAGTGCAGATTGTCCTGTCCAAAGCTGGTCGCCCAGCACCCAAACTCCAGTTTTCATCTTTGTTCTTCGCTCAACAAAGATTTATCCTACCGCAATAAAACAAGAGTCTATCGTCCCTCTTTAGACACAACCATTGGCACTCTCGGAGCCGCTTCAAATTCAGGAATCATTCCGAGCTTACGAATCGAGACATTCACATCCATTCCGAGATAATCTCCAGTCTCTCCAAACCAAGAGCCAGAAAGGGGAATCACCTGTCCTGGATGACGGGCGATCGCAACTCGGATCAAATCAAATCCTGCTGTAATTCGATTCGTTGGATCATAAGCTCTCCAACCCGCTCCCGGTAAATAAACCTGCATCCAAGCATGAGTCGCTCCTGATCCAGTCATACCAACTTCACCCCCATCCAAAGCAGAATCATAAAGATAGCCACTGACAAAACGACAAGCTAATCCCAATCGTCTTAGAGCTTCAACCATCAACCAAGCATAATCTCGACAAGTTCCGGATTGCAGGCGCAAAGTTTCAGCGGGATTCTGTGTTCCTTCTGCTTCTCGTGCTTCATAAGTCAAAGTGCGATTAATGCTATCCATCATTCGCTGTAAAACATCTAGCGTATTATCTTGATCACCCGCCACAAAGCGTTTTGTCCAAGCCGCAAGCTGACCCTCTGGATCTTCAGTGTGAGGACGAATGAACACAGAAAGATCATTCCATTCATCTGGAGTGTACTGGACGGGGATTTCTTCAGCGCGGGAATCGAGGGGAAAATCAGCGATCGCAGGAATACCAAAGTGCTCTGCTTGAACTTGATAAGTCACGGTCAATTCCTTTGCAGGCTCGCTAAATTCCAGCACTGCCACATTGTTCGAGAGTGTATCCATCATCCAGCGGGTTTTGCATGGAATATTGGTCTCTAGTGAATAGTTCAAAATTCGTCCGCCATAGCCGATACTGGGTAAAAAGATTGCTCGATGTTCCCCAAACGTGACGGGATTCCGATAGCGATAAGTTGTTGTATGTTCTAAATCGTAAATAATACTCATAGCTTTAATACTCTTCTGCAACTGGAATGCGACCTTGACGGGCTGCCGCTACAAGCAAATCATAGTCTCGCTCGGTTTGGTCAGCATACGCCTCAGCAAACTTGACCATCGCATCGTCTAACGCTTCTTTCTTGCCCACATAGCCCGCCAGCATTGCAGCATCACCTGACTTCGCATGAGCCAACGCCAACGCCCAACCGCACAAGATTCCATAGTTTGGGAGCCTTTCCACTCGAAACTTATTCGGCTCTAGCTTCACTCCACCTTTCATATCTCGTAACTGACGCACATAGTACTGTATGCCGTGAAGTTCACCCCAGCCTAACAAGATATCGGGCGCACCTTGAATCAATCGCTGTCCAACGACAACTCGCCGCCCTTGATGATCATCGGGCAAGGTATGACTCGAAGCAATTTCCGCATGAGGCGCTAATACTGAACGCTGAGCTTCTTTAACTTGCAAGAATAAGGGATCATTCACATCTTTGCCTTGCAGATACACCATCCAGCAGCGAGTTCCAACGCTTCCGACTCCAACCACTTGCCGAGCCGCATCTAGAATGTGATAGCGCGAGACTAAGAATCGTCGATCGCCAGTCAATGAGGCAAAATAGCTCTGCATTAATTGTTCCAGTGATTCAAGCACCGTTTTCTCAGTTCCTAGCGTTGCCGCACGAGTGATCAATGGAGGGGATTCGATAATGTGCTCTTCTGGATCAAGCAAATTCGTCATTTTCTCTAAAACTTGAAGATGATTGCGCTGACGGGCTTTTGCGGCAATCTGCATCGCGGCTTTTTGAGATTCAGCAGGTAATTTCTGAAGAATTTCAGCTTCATCCACATCGGCATACCACAGGTCGAGATAGCCTAAGTCTGCATAGTCCCACAAGTGTTGGCGGTAAGAGGACACGATCGCTCTCACGGTCTCTTCACAGATTTCGCGATCGCCACCCAAGAATCGCCCTGCGACCACTGCACTCGCCACTAATCGCTTCAAATCCCATTCCCAAGCGCCTGGATAGGTTTCATCAAAATCATTGATCCCGAAGACTAAATTCCGTTCCGCTGAGGCGAACAATCCAAAGTTCGATAGGTGCATATCGCCACAAGCTTGCACTCTGATCCCCGTCATTGGAGCGGCAGCAATGTCTTGAATCATTACAGCGGCTGAACCTCTGAGAAACGCGAATGGAGAAGCCAACATTCGAGCGTATCGAATTGGGACTAAATCGGGGACGCGAGTTTCTGCCTGAGCTTCTAAAATCGCGATCGGGTCTTCTCTTGTGGGTGAAACTTGATAGGTTCCGAGTTCAGAGCGTTTGAGAGTTTGGCGCAATGCTTTTCCGGCAGCAATGCGATCGCGAACTGAACGGGTATGAGCGTGGGTGGAGAGTGTGGAGATAGACATCCTTGACTGAACGCAGTGGGGCACAACAAAGATAGCAAACCCAATGAGATTCGCAATATCTGAAGTGTAGGCGCTTCTATTTCAAGCGAGGGAAGAAGTTCAAGAATTTCTACAATTCGATCATTTGCCTCTTAAGTTCCTTAACTATCAAAGGATGTTTGAGAAGTATCATTCATTGCATGAACCGCCCCGGACTGGAAGTCGGGGCTAACAGAACGAAGTCCACTGAAGGGGACTGAAAGCCATATTCAGTAGAATTTCCAGCCCTTTTCAAAGGGCTTCGCACCGATAGCCCCGACTTCCAGTCCGGGGCGAAATGGAACGGAGCAAGGAAGCTTTTTATACTTTTCAAACATGCTCTCAGGAGATTCTAAGAAATGGGAGTTAAGAGGCAAACACCAGAGCATTCAAACTCTCGATCGAATCGCATCATGCTTCAACCAACTGATTCTCCTGCCGCAAACAAGCTTCAATGAACGGGTCAAGTTCACCATTCATCACGTCCTGTACCGCAGTGGTTTCAACATTGGTTCTGAGATCTTTAACCATTTGATAGGGGTGAAACACATAGTTACGGATCTGGTTGCCCCAAGCCGCTTCCACCATGTCTCCCCGAATTTCAGCAATCTCTTTTGCACGTTGTTCTTCAGCGATAATCAATAACTTTGCTTTGAGAATCGCGAGGGCTTTTTCTTTGTTTTGAAGCTGCGATCGCTCCTCCGTACATCGAACGGCGACCCCGGTTGGTTTATGCACAATTCGCACCGCAGTTTCGACTTTGTTGACGTTTTGCCCCCCTTTACCGCCAGCACGAGAAGTCGTGATTTCGAGGTCTTTTTCGGGAATGTCCAACTGTACCGAAAGATCAATCATGGGCATCACTTCCACGCCTGCAAAGCTCGTTTGGCGCTTGTCATTAGCGTTGAATGGCGAAATTCTCACGAGTCGATGTGTTCCCTTCTCCATTTTGAGATAGCCATAAGCATAGCGTCCATCAATTTCGAGCGTCGCAGATTTTACTCCCGCTTCGTCTCCTTCGGACATTTCCATCAGATGCACTTTGTAGCCATGTGATTCGCCCCAGCGAGTGTACATTCGCAGCAACATTTCCGCCCAGTCTTGAGCATCCGTTCCGCCTGCGCCCGCATTAATCGTAAGAATCGCGCCTTTGCTGTCGTAGGTTCCAGATAGCATTTGCTGGAGTTCCCACTGGTCGAGATCGCGCTTGAGTTGAGCGGTCTTAGTTTCGGCTTCTTCGAGTAGGGACTGATCGGCTTCGAGTTCGAGCAGTTCGATCGTCGCTTCGGCATCCGCGAGATCGGATTTCCATCGATCGAATTGTTCGAGGTGAGATTTGTACTCGTTTAATTCTTGTAAAACGGTTTGAGCTTTGGATTGGTTGTCCCAGAACTCAGGCTGAGAGGCGACTTGCTCTAAGTCTTGAATTTTCGCAGTCAGAGCAGGAACGTCAAAGATAGTCCTGAGTTTTACCCAGGCGCGACGTGAGCAATTCGACATCTCGTTTGAGCGAGCTAGTATCCATACAGTCTGTCAATTAAATCGGCATACTCGATTGTAGCGATTGAAGCGCAGATTCGAGTGGTTTTTTGCCATCACAACCAATTTCCGATCAGAATAAATGGCGACCAGTAGTATGGATGCTGATAGTTCGGATTTCTCAACAACTTTAATTGAGCTTGTCTCAGCGATTCTGCTTTACTCGTGTGTTGTTCTGATAACGATCGATAAAATTCCGTCATCAAGTCCGCAGTCGAATTGTCGTTGACTGCCCATAAGGTGGCTAAGGTACTCCGCGCTCCCGATCGCACTGCCAAACCTGCGAGTCCCAGTGTTGCGCGTTGATCGCCTTCTGCGGTTTCACAAGCACTAAGGACTAGAAGCTCGATCGGGGTTTTATCGGTTCGTGACTTTAGCAGATTGCGTAGACCTTCGATCGTCAATCGATCGTCCCACATTAGCAAAAAAGTATCACTCAGTTTCGAGCTAAATTGCCCATGTGTGGCTAGGTGAACTAAAGGAAATTGCGACTCTTCAATGCTTTCTTGTAGATTTTGCTTGGTGAATTTGCGATCGAGAAAAATTTGAGTATTCAATTTGCTGGCAATCTGAGCCGCTTCTCTGGCAACTCCTGGCAACGAAGTAAAGCCCTGTCGCTCTTCGGTCAATCCGCCCACTAAGGCTTTAAGCCGTTCGGATTGAGTGAGTGATTTTGGTTCCACTAACTGAAGTCCTGGTGTAATCGCAACGGTATATTTTTCAATTAGATAGCGTTCTCCGTCGTGTAACGCTGCGATCGGAATATTTCTCAGGGTTCCGTCTAAAACAAATGTCAAAGTTTTAATCTGATTTTGTTCTAGATCTTTTACGATCGGTTGAATAAGCCATTGATAAATCTGTTTAGAAACCTGTAATCTTTCTTCGTTAGAAGCAATTGGATTCAGTGTTTCTAGCATTTTCTCTAGTGTGTTTTCAACCTGACCTTTTGGCAGTTGTGTATTGTGTACTGAAAGGGGCTGACCTGGTAACGATGCAATTACTGTTAAGCGATCGGGCAAAATGATCGGATAAATCACGGCTGCATTCGTATCAATTTGATCAATCTGTGCGGTTTTCGCTTCCAAACAAGCCGATCGTAAAAAATTCTCTAGTTCTGCGAGTTGTAATGCCTCGATCGCTTCTCGTGCAGTCTGCAAATCTTTCTGGTTTGGCTGATCAACGAGCAAGCTAACAAATTCTCGATATACAGGTTCTACCGATTCGCGGAATGAGAACTGTAAGTCTGGGCTAGTTGCGACCAAATCGGCTCTGAGTGATTTGAGCAATCGAACCGATTCTTGATAAGCTGCGATCGCTTTTTCTCGATTTCCTTGCTGTCGAAACAATCGTCCAAGTTGCCACTGCCACCGATAAGCGATATCGCTTGCATCAATTCGATAGGACAAAGACAAAGCTTGTTCGGTTAATTTCTGTGCCTCTTGAAGCTGATCAGATTGTTCATAAAGCTGTCCCAATTGCCCGATCGCATAAGATTCACCTCTCAAATCCTGAATCGTTCGAGCATCTCGAATCGCGATCACTAACTCTTCGGCAATTTCCCGATTGGAAAACTGCTGCAAGTTCTTCATTGCATGATTCGATAGATTGACTCTTGCATAAATTGTTTGTCTACTCGGTGATAGTTTTTGTAGTTCTAATTTTGATTGTTCCAATACTGTTTTTGCTGCTTGCCAATTTCGCAATTTAACTAATGCGCTGAATTGATTGACTTGAATGCCTAAGCGCGTTTGTGGAAGATTCGTTAGTTTTGCAGCTTGATTGTATTGTTCTAATGCAGCTTCAATTTGACCCATCGATCGCACTACGTTGGCAAGATTAAACAACGAAACACTAATTTCTTCTCGACTGTTTAACTGTTTTGCGATCGAGACACTTTCCTCTAGCGTTGTTTTCGCTTTGTCTAACTGTCCTATGACTTGCCAAACAATTCCCAGATTTCGTACTGCTGCAAGTTTCAGCGTTGATGCAGGTTGCGTCTTTAATTGTTGAGTTACCGATTCTAAAATGAACTGCGATCGTCGCACTAATCCCTGAGTTTGAAGCGCTTGAGCTTGATTAATCTGACTGCCGATCGCGCCAAGTTTATCTCCGCTCTGTTGATATGCAACCTCTGCTGCTTGCCAAGAAGCGATCGCTTTTTCGGACTGTCCCAATGCTAAAAATAGCTTTCCTTGAGTGTTCAAAGCTCGTGCTCGAACTGACAAACTATTTGCACGATCGAGCAATTCTAAGCTTTCAGAAATTGCTTGGTTTGCCTGTTTCAACTCTCCTAGCTCTTGTAGTGCTAATGCAAGATAGTTCAAACTCAGAGCTTGATTAACTCGATCGTTTCTCGCTTCGTAAGTTCGAGCGGCTTGCTGCCAAAGTGCGATCGCATCTTGAAATCGTCCTGCTTCATAGAATTGAATTCCTTGCGATCGTACTGATGCTGTAACGATCAGCGGTTGAAAAACCACAATCAAACTGCAAGTTAGAATGAACAAACAAAGCCGTACAGCTAATGATTTTAGCCAATATCTCAATTGTATAGTTCGTTTCATTAGACTCTCCTTTTAGCGTTGCACTGCACAATTCACAAACCGAGCCTGAATTGGCTGCGCTGCGACCAGTTCAACTTGACCATCTGCGCGAACAATCCAACTCTGGGCTTCTGGAATCTTTTGAGTTTGGGCGATCGTCGGTCGATCGATGTTTTCTGCGATCGGTGTTCTCAAATCTTCCCAAACTGTTCCACCTCGCAGGGATTGAGCCGCATCTTCAGGCAATCCTCCCCGCCCCGTTACAACAAACGCATTGTCTTTAGCTTGGTCACAGCTTGCCGTAATTCGCTCTGCATTGCTCACACTTTCCGGCAGCTTGACTAAACCACGAGTCGGATCAACATCAGGGGTATTGATTTGCACTATCCCACTAAAATCAATTCCTAGCTCGGAACTTGCAGTAATGTCACTCTCAGAAGTTAAACGATCGCGTGCCCCAATTCCCAAAAGACTCTCAGCATTTACAGTCACTCTTCCACCTCTCGCGTTGACTGCATTCGCTGTGATGTCACTGTTACGAAATCCCACTAGAAAATCAGTGTTTAAAACAATGTTTCCACCAGGTTCCGTTCCTTGTGAATTCGTAGAAATCAAACTCTGATTCAGCAAAGTCAGTGTTGTCGATCGCACTGCAATATTTCCTCTTCCTCCAGTCACAGTCGAAGCATTGATACTGCCATTGTTCAGGCGAACTGTGTTCGCTCGAATATCAATATTTCCTGCTGCACCTTGTCCCGGAGAAACCTGGTTCTGACTCGCGAAGTTACTGGCGCTAATGGTCGCGCCATCCCGAATGGTTAAGCGATCGCTCTTCACAAAAACATTGCCTCCCGCACCCGTGTTCACGAGCGCACCCGCAAAGATTCCACTCCGACGCTGAGGAAGCGATCCGGCGAGTTCAATGTCTTGCGCGGTAATGCTCAAACTCTGTGCATTCCCACTTCCAAAGGTATCTGCTGCAATTTGCGCCCCGTTTAACACGCGCAAACGTTGAGTGTCGATCGATAAAATTCCGCCTTGTCCAGTCCCACCTGGATCAACTGCCGCAAAAATTCCAGTAGGAGACGGTGCATCTGATCCTTGCAATTCGATTTCTTGTGCTTTGATAGTTAAATTTCCAGCATCTCCCGCTCCTGAAGTTGCCGTTGAGATATAGCCTTGATTCGTTAACGAAAGCCGATTGACATTCAGCGTAATCGCTCCAGCATCCCCACTGCCAAATGTATTCGATAACAGTGAAGCCCTGTCTGTAATCTGCAATTGATTTACATTCAGTGTGAGCGTTCCAGCATCTCCGCTGCCAAACGTCAGAGCTTGCACCGAAGCTTCTTCTGCAAGCCGGAATTGCTCTGCCACGATCGACACATTTCCACCCCGTCCCGTACTGTTTGGAAACGTTTCGACGAAAATTCCACTCGCCCCAAACTCTGAAGCTCCAACCAACTCAAGGATTCTCGCTTGAATCTCGACCGAACCCGCAGCACCTCGACCGTTTGTGGTTGAAATCATTGCACCACTATTCGCAAATCGAATCGTATCTGCCGTCAGCTTGATCAGTCCCCCATTTCCGCCTGTTTCCCCGCCTGTTGAACCCGCAGAGAGCGAGGTCGAACCAAAATTCGGAGAAGCACCTTCGATGTCGATCGTCGTTGCGTCGATCGAGAGTTGCCCCCCGTTTCCCGATCCGGCTGTGCTGCTGGAAATCTTCGCGCCTTCCGTTGCCAAAAACTGCCCCGTCTTCACTGCAATATTGCCACCTTGCCCGCTTGCCCCAAAATTCACTTCGGTCAGCAAACTACTTGGAAAATATGGAAAATCCTGATAGACAAATTCACCTCGAAGCAATACAGAATTCGAGGCGTTGATTTGAACAGTCCCACCTGTTCCATCTCCCAGAGTCAATGCTAGTAGTGTAGAACCGTCTAAGAGTTGCACATCTCGCGCTTGAACTCGCACCCGTCCGCCGCTCGTCCCACTTGCATCCGCAGACGATCCTTGAGCAAACACAACATCTTGAAACGCTGCACTCGTTGGATAGGTGAACTCCCATCCCGAAGCTGTTGAAGCGAAATTGACTGTCGAATTTGCGATCGCGCCAATCTCAATCTGTCCTTGTTCTGCCGTCAGATTCCCACCCTGTAATTCGACGCGCCCTCCAATCAGTGCGAGAGTCTTCCCAGTTCCCACCCCCAATCCAATCGGGCGGAATGCTCTGACAATCTCAAACGGATCAGGATTGACATAAACAAAATGTCCTGAGCCTTCTACCCGAATTGTGCCTGGAGTTGCTCCGTACTGGAGTGCGATCGGCTGACTGATTGTGAGCAACGGTGGCGTTGTCGATCGTGCCTCAAATTCGGTTCCATCTCCAAACCTCAATCGCTCCGCACTACTCGCAAGAAACGATCCACCAATATTTAAAGTTGCCTGCTCACCGAAAATGAAGCCATTTGGATTCAACAAGATCAGATTCGCATTCCCATTCGCTTGAATCAAGCCGTTAATGTTAGAAACCGATCCACCCGTTACCCTGGTGATAATATTCTCGATTCCCGCCGCATTATCGAATCGGGCTGACTCGATCGTGGAAGGTGTAAGTGAAAATTCACTGAAACTGTGAAAAAGATTTGTGCCCCGCTGAGTGCCGCCTGTGATCTCCGCAGTGCTACCCGTAATATTCACGATCGTACCGACACTACCATCTGGAATGACTTGGGCTTGTGCGATCGGGGCAGACAAAAAGAGTGATGCTGCCAAAACCATTCGCTGCATCACTCCCGATCGTAGAATTCTGACCACAGGCATAAAACTCACTTCAGCATCATCCAAGAACATTAAATGTCTTGCAAAAACAAGCGAACCTGTCTCTGCAAGACATTCTTTTTTCTCAACATGCCCGCCTGTGAAATGAATGACTCACTTAGAGATCTGTCCAGTTCACTATCTCGGAAAAATCGGTAAATTTGCCGGAGTCCTGACTTGTCTGAGCCGTGTTTCTGACAAAATTGTTCGATGATCTACGGATGCTGCTTCCTAGCTGATCAAACCAGTTCTGAAGACTTGCAGGAGCGATTCGACGCATCTCAGCAATCTCACGAGTTCGAGGAGCGAACAGACTGAGATCAAACGAGGACGAAGTTGGGTTAATTCTAGGTGCTGATCTCCCGATCGGAGCAATACTAGACCAATCAGATCGTGCCGACCCCCTTCTTCCCGAAGAACTCGGTCTAGGCGCAGGCGAAACTTCGTCGTCTAATGTGCCAAAACTGCTATAAGCTACTCTCTGCTCCATTAGATCTAGAACTTGCCGTGAAGGAGGCGGAGGAGGAGTTCCAGGAGATCTTGTTGCCCAGGGATAAACCTGGCTATTCTGAATCATGCGCTCGACATCCAATGCTCGATCCGAAACCAGTCGTTGTTCTGCCAAACTCAGATTCTGGTTTAGCCAGGTGGTTGATACTCCGATGCGTTGAGCAAGTGTTGCCTCTGCTTGACTTCTCAATGTAGAGAGATTGATAGTGGGTCTCCAGCGAATGTCCCAACCAATCACATCCAGTGCACGTAAATCAGTATCAGTCATCCACGATCGCTCCTCCGGGCGGAGTGCGGGAGCCATGATTCCAGTGCGAGTGGTTGTATTTTTCCAGTGACTTCCTTGAAATCCATCACCGCCCAGCATCTGGTCTGCTCCTGTTGCAAACTCTGCCAGTGGCATTGTGCCATCAATGGAGAAGAATTTCCGACCTCCAACCGTACCATAAGATAGATCATTTCTGCCGTTCCCCAAAGTCGAGTAACGGAATAAATCCATCGGTGTCGTGTAAGAAATTCGTCTTTCCAAGCTCTGCTTGTACTCTTCGCTTGCTGCTTTGTCAGCAGGAACGCTACTAAGCCAGCCTGGTTTATCGACCCCACTCACAAAGCCCAGAATATGACCAATCTCGTGCATTGCAGTGCTGAGAAAATCGAGAGTGTTTGTCGGTGCGGCACTGGTTCGAGTGTAGTCATAATTCCAACGGAAGGTTGATCCTTGAAGTGCCCCGAAGACAATGACTCCATCCAGTTCGGTTGACCCTGAAACGAGATTTAAGGCTTTCGCGTTAGCGCGGGTAATGTTAAGTGTTTTGGTCTTAACCTTCCGTCCATTGTTCTTGCCATTTTTTGGATCAAACGCATCAAACCAAGCTTCATACTCTGATTTTGTTTGCAGCCGTGGCACTGCAATCCAGTCTTCAACTGAGGTTCTGTCTGCTCCCAAGCTGCGTACTACATCGCTGTAGTTCTGCGCCGATCGCATTCCTGGTAATGCACCCCCGATCGCATTTGCAGGCAGACTGCTAGAAACGCCGACGTGAATATTAACTGTAATGGGATCGTTGAGGTGAGCATCCCAGATGCGACCTGCCATCTCAAACCCGATCATTTGCTGAAGGGTTGTACCAGGAGCGTAAGTGAAATTAAAAGTAGCCATGATTCAAAGTGCAATCGAGCGGTAAAAGAAGTGAGCGAAACCTTTCACTTTCATTCGCAATCAAAACACAGCAAGTCCGCAAAAAAGATTCGTGCCAATACGGATCGGTATTTAAGTAACCACGTTTTACTACCTAGAATAAAGTACTGAAAGTCGCAGTATCATCCTGTTTCTATAGGCAGCTAAAAATCAAACGAGTGTCTAAGTTTTCTATAATTTCACACAATTGATTGAATTATGAAAAATTAAAAACTTTGCTTATTTTTATGCCGAAACTGTTCGATAAGTGTGACTTAGATACAAGCACAGGGAACGATTAAAAGTGCGCTTCTTCACTCAGTATTTAAGACATGATGAAACTGGATTTGGTACGACATTGGGTAGCCCGATCAATAGCGATCGCTGTGATTTCATCTAGCCTTGTCGGATCGCGGAGTCAGGCACTCCCCGCAGTAAGATTTGAGCCTCCATCGGGCGGCGCACCTGTTGAAACAAAAGGCGGAGCTTCTCGTGGTGATATTGCGTGTGCCACTTCAACCAGTCGTGATACGCCACAGATTGTTTTAGTTACGCCTGCAAACTCGAACTATGGATTAACGACTTTAGAGCGTCCGACATTTTTAATGTATGTTCCACCCAGTTCTGCTCAGACTGCATTCTTTAGCATTAAGAACGCCAAAGGACAGATTCACTATCGACAATTGCTCTCGGTGCCATCACAAGGCGGAATTCTGCGGCTGACGTTGCCCAAAACGATCGCGCCTCTAGCAATGAATCAGTCTTATGAGTGGGGAATTGTGCTGATGTGCGGCGGTAGATTGCGCCCAGATAGCCCGTTTGCTAGTGGTTGGATTCAGCGAATTCAGCTTGCAAATCGGATCAATGCTAATTTGAAGAAACAATCCGCGATCGAGCAAGCTGCGACTTATGGAGCAAGTGGAATTTGGTATGACATGATTTCAACGATCGCAGATTTGAAGCAGCAAAAACCGCAAGATCCAGCAATCCTGTCAACCTGGAAACAAATTCTAGATGCCGCAGGATTGACGAAGATCACATCTGCAACGCTCGTGAACTAATCGGGAAATGGGCATGTTTAGGCTAGGGATACTCTCCTTTCAGTTCAGCCGATGCAAGTCTTCTTATGCCCTTTAATTTATCCAGTTCGATGGTTCGTCAGCGATTACTGCGGCGATTGTGGAACTCTGAGACGAAAGTAATCGCGACCGGAATTAGTGCTGCTGTTGCTACGATCGTTGTTAGTTTTACTGGAGTGTTCCAGGTTCCAGAGTGGGCAATTCTCGATCTGTTTTTTCGAGTCCGTCCCGCTGAATCGACTGATCCGCGCATTGTTATTATCACGATTGATGATACTGATATCAGTCAGATTGGGACTTGGCCGATTCCCGATCGTACTTTAGCTCGAATTTTGAAGAAGCTACGGGCAGAAAAACCAAGAGCGATCGGATTAGATTTGTATCGAGATTTGCCTGTTGAGCCTGGAAACGCTGAACTTCAGAAAGTATTTCGGACAACTCCGAATTTGATTGGAGTTGAGAAACGATTTGGGAGTCGCCAAGTTCCACCCCCTAAGACATTAGCTGAGAAGAATCAAGTCGCGATCGTCGATCGGGTTGAAGATGCAGATGGACGGGTGCGACGGGATTTAATCTCTGCTCGATCAGATCAGGGCAAAACGTATTTGAGCTTGGGAACGCGATTATCGCTCATGTACCTTGAAGCTCAGGGAATTCAATTAGAATCCATTCCGGAGCGCAAAGGAACTTACCGTTTAGGACGTGCGACCTTTACAGCATTTCATGGCAATGATGGCGGGTATATTCGTGCTGATGACAATGGGTATCAGGCTTTGCTGAACTTTCGAGGAGATGAGGAAGTCTTTACGACGATTCCACTTCGTGCTCTCTTAGATGGCTCGATTTCGGCAGAACTGGTTCGCGATCGCATTATTTTAATCGGTTCAACCGCAGAAAGTACCAATGATTTCCTGCTAACTCCTTACGATAGTAGCCAGACGGATCAGTTTTCTAGAACACCCGGTGTTTTTGTTCATGCGAACGCGGTTAGTCAGATGTTGGGAGCCGCGCTGGATGGACGTAAGTTGATTCAAGTTCTGCCAGAACCGATCGAGATTCTTTGGGCGGTGGTTTGGTCGCTAGGCGGAATTTTGCTGAGTCGGCGGGTGTTACAAGGCAGTTGGACAGAGAAATCATTCTTTTATGGGCAAGCTGCGATCGGCATTACTGGACTAAGTGTTGGAGCCGTTTTTACGAGCTATGGATTGTTTCTGTTGGGTTGGTGGATTCCTGTATTTCCTGCGATCTTGGGTCTCGCGATTTCTACGGGAGTTTGCTTACTGTTTCATGAGCAAGATTTACATCGTTTAGCTTACATTGATGAATTGACTCAGGTTGCAAACCGCAGGTACTTTGAGCAACAGTTGATTAAGTTGATTCAGCAACGAGGTGAAGTTTCACTGGTGCTCTGTGATGTAGATTTTTTTAAGCTGTACAACGATACTTATGGGCATCAAGCGGGCGATCGATGTTTGATGCAGGTGGCGCAGACTTTGAAGCGGGGGGTGCGGAGATCGGATTTGGTAGCTCGGTACGGCGGTGAGGAATTTGCGATTATTTTGCCGGAAACTTCGATCAAGGCAGCGGAACGAGTGGCAAATCGGATTTTAGAACAATTGAGAGAGTTGAATTTGCCACATGAGAGTTCTAAAGTGAGCGATCGTGTCACTCTAAGCTGTGGAATTGCAAGTGTCGTAACAGAAAGAGCAACGTTTCAGCTACTTGATGGCACAATTCATTGCTTAGTTGAGCGAGCGGACAAGGCTTTATATCAATCGAAATTAGACGGACGCGATCGCTGCACCGTCAAAAAAATCGATTAATTTCTATCTTTAGAGGAATGACAGGAGTTTGGAGAATCTGATAGCTGATAGAGGTGATTTATGTTTACCTTTATGCAGCGAATCTTGTTTATTGAGCTATTAGGTGGAATTGGCGATGTGTTGATTGCGCTATCTGCGATTCAAGCATTAGCCCGAAGTTATCAAACTAAAGTCACTGTCCTAACGTTTGCACCAGGTGGCTCATTGTTGGAGACTGATCCGCTGATCCAGCAAGTTGTTTATGCTGAAAAAGGCAATGTTAGACAGTCGATCGAGCAATTGTTGAACGAGCAGAAGTTCGATTTGATCGTTTCTGATACGAATTACGATCGTATTGGTGAATTGATTCGCGATCGAGCGGATCGAGTGGTGACGAATCTTTGGCGATCGCCACCTCCGAATCAGTTTGTCAGCGATCGATTTGTTGAAATTCTGCGATCGGAAGGACTCATTTCAGAAGCATTACCTCCGAAGCTCTATCTTACGGCTGATGAGTACCAAACTGCGCGAGAAAAGTTAGCAGATTTAGTGCATCCGATCGTAGTTTTCTGTCCCGATGCTGGAATGCGGATTAAATGTTGGGATGAGCAGAATTTCATTGAATTAGGGAAAAGATTGGAAACCTCGATCGTTGTTCTAGTGGGTTCCGATCGAGAACAATCGGCGTTTATTTCACAACATATTCCGAATTCAAAGCTATGGGAGCTAGGAACACTGAGAGAGCTTGCAGCAATGTTCTCTCAAGCTGATTTGGCGATCGCTGGAGATACGGGAGCCGCGAGAATTGCAGCAGCAGTTGGAACGCCAACGATTACGTTATTTGGTCCTTCCTGGTATCAGCGCTATGGACAACCAGAACCCCACACCAACTTACAAGGATATTTAGACTGTCCAGAGCGCAAAATCGAGAATTTCACGATACAGGCTTGTTGGTATAGCGGGGAATGTCCGATCGCGGATTGGGCGACTTGCGTGGATGAAATTTCTGTCGATCGAGTGATGGCAGCAGCGGTGAATTTGCTGGAAGCTCAAACTGTTCGATAAATGAAAAATCCTGTGCTATCTCATCCTTGGACATCGGTTAAAAATCTATTGGTGATGCGGTTGGACAATATTGGTGATGTGATCATGACCAGTCCAGCTTTGCGATCGATTAAAGCGAATTTGCCTGACGCGAAGTTGACTTTGATGGCAAGTCCGGGAGGCTCGCAAGCTGCGCTGCCCGGAGGGTTCGCAGCATCATTACTGCCCTGGGTGGATGAAGTCTTGACGTGGCGCGTTCTGTGGCAAGATTTGGGACGATTAGCATTCGATCCAGCCCGCGAATGGGAGCTAGTGGAAAAACTACGCGGATTTGATGCAGTAATTATCTTCACCAGCTTTAGTCAATCGCCGCATCCAGCCGCATTCGTGTCTTGTTTGGCGGGAATTCCTCTGAGGCTGGGAGAATCGAAGGAGAAGGGCGGAATGATGCTGACTCACGAAGTTTTCTCTGCACCGGATGAACTGCACCAAGTCGAGCGAAATTTGAGATTGATCGAATCAGTTGGGTTTGAAGTGCGCGATCGATCGCTCTCGATTCAATATCCCAAGATTGGTTTTATGGATCAGCCGTACATTGTGCTAAATCCTTGGACGAGTTGCCAATCGCGGAATTATGATGCAAAACGATTCGCGATCGCGGCTCAAAAACTTGCAGCAATTACAGGCTGGAAAGTGGTAGTCACAGGAGTTGAGAAAGATCGCGATCGGGCTGGAATTGTTCTAGAGGTTTTAGAAGATGACGCGATCGATTTGATTGGCAAAACAAGCTTACCGGAACTAGCGGCTTTGATTGCTAATGCAAAATTGATGTTGAGTAACAACACTTCAACGATGCACATCGCTGATGCAACTAGAACACCGAGTGTGATCATGTTTGCTGGTACAGAGCTTGAGTGCCAGTGGCAACCGCGTCATTGTCCGATTCGATTGTTACGCCAACCTACATCATGCCATCCTTGCTATGCGTTTCAATGTCCTTACGATTTGGAGTGCTTGGACATTGAACCAGAAGAAATTGTGCGATCGAGCCTTGAACTTTTAGAAGAAACTCAACTATGCCTAAAGTTGCGCTAATTGCCGGAACCTATTTACCCGACCGCTGTGGTGTCGCTCACTATACGGCACGATTGCGATCGGAATTGTCGATCGACACAATCGTTTTAACCACATTTGAAGCGGCTCAAGATGATCCAACAGTTTTTGGTGTTGTAAAAGATTGGAGGATTAAAAGCTTACCTGCATTAGTTCGAGCAATTCATCGATCGCAAGCGGATATCTTACATATTCAACACGCAGCAGGGACTTATGGATTCGATCGAGCAATCTTTTTATTACCATTACTGCTTCGTATAACAGGTTGGCATAAACCAATCATTACAACAGTGCATGAATATGGCTGGTGGGAATGGGAGCCAAAATGGTTTCCAAGCAAGCTTTTAGAAGGATTGAAACAATGGGGACAGCGATATCAATGGTGGGATCGTGAAGATGGTTTTTTGTTAACTCAGAGTGCGGAAATTATTACTACAAACAATGAAGCGGAAAAGGTGATTCTTGAGCGATTACCGACAGCTAAAGTGCATCAAATTCCAATCGGGGCAAATATTGAAGTCGTTGACTGTGAGAATGCAAGACAGAAGCTATTAGATGAATGTGGTTGGTCAGAGGATAGTATTGCGATCGCATTCTTCGGTTTTCTTCATCCCGTCAAAGGCTTAGAAACATTGCTCACCGCTTTTCAGACTGTAGTTCAACAACATCCACAAGCTCGATTAATTCTAATTGGAGGTGTTGAAAGTTTAGCGCTGCGTGGAGAAGATGCAAAACGATATTGGACTAAGTTAGAAGGTATTATTTCTGATTTGCATCTGAATCATACAGTTCACATGACTGGATATGTTCCGAATGAAGTCGCTTCTGTTTATCTATCGGGTGCTGATATTGGCGTTTTACCCTTTAATCATGGTGTAACACTCAAAAGCGGATCATTGTTAGCATTGATGGCTCATCAATTACCTGTGATTGCAACGGGAACA
Organism: Leptolyngbya sp. AN10; assembly: GCF_050565645.1. Classification (NCBI taxonomy): domain Bacteria; kingdom Bacillati; phylum Cyanobacteriota; class Cyanophyceae; order Leptolyngbyales; family Leptolyngbyaceae; genus Leptolyngbya; species Leptolyngbya sp. AN10. The sequence goes on along the minus strand of NZ_JBNXVP010000040.1, from coordinate 3,885 downwards.
GAACCCAATGTTAGACAGATTCCACCTCGTGATTCTGATGCGCTGACTCATGCACTACTGGAACTAATTCAAGATTCAGCAGAACGCGATCGCTTATCTCAACAAGGCTTTGAATTTGTGCAGCAGTTCGATTGGAAATCAATTGCGCGATCGCATTTAGAAATTTATCGATCGGTGTTACCTTATGCTTAAAGTTGTTGTCTACACGGACTCTGAAGGCATTGGTGGCGCGGAGATTAGCTTAGGTCACTTAGTTGCGAATACATCAATGGATGTGACTGTAGTGGGTGTCTCTGAGATTGTTGTGAATGCGATCGCCAAAAATCGTCCAAAGTTCATCCTTTCAAAAAACTTTCTCTCACATTGGCAAACATTCAATCGATTGCAGCCTGACATCATTCACATCAATCTCTGTACACCTTGGGCTTGTGCGATCGGACTATCCGCCGCTTTGATGATTCCAAATGCTAGAGTTGTTCGCGTCGATCAATTGCCCCTGAGAACCACAGACGCGAGCGAGCTTTGGCGGACTCGATTTTTATCGTTACGAGTCGATGCTCATGTCGCAGTTGGAAAAGCCAGCGCTCAACGGATGGAAGACTTTTACGCGCTCGGACGCGATTCTGTGATCTCAATTCCGAATGGAGTTCCAGACTTGGGAGAGCCAGAGTCAACGATTCGAGAAACATTGACGGTTGGAAGCATCGGACGCTTAGATGCAATGAAAGCACATGAGATTTTATTGAAAGCGATCGCGCAAGTTGAACATACCAAAGCTGTGATTTTGGGAGAAGGAACAGAGCGATCGAACTTAGAACAATTAGCAATGGAGTTAGGGATTCAAAATCGAGTTCAACTTTTAGGATGGATGGAAAATCCTCGATCGTATCTTTCACAGTTTGACATCGTAGCAATGCCGTCTCGCTCTGAAGGCTTTCCGCTGGCAATGGTCGAGGCGATGTTAGCAGCTCGTCCGGTGATTGCAACAAGGGTTGGAAGTATGCCGGAAGCCGTGATTGATGGTGTAACGGGATGGCTAATTGAGAAGAATGATGTAGGTGAATTGGCAGAGGCGTTGAGGCGATCTCGTAATGTTGCTCTCAGACTGCGAATCGGGCAGCAAGCGAGACAGGTAGCACTGGCGAATTTTACGGTAGAAGCAATGATTAAACAGTATGAGCAACTATGGCAGGACTTGAAAGGAAAAGCTCGATCGTCTAGAGTTCGAGTGCTGCGTCCGAAGGATTAATCGGGCGCATCTAGTGGTTGGGGGAGTACAACGAAAGCGATAGATCCTCATTGGAGAACAAGGAGTCAAATCGTTGATTCGTCCAAGCAAGCCGGAGATGAAGCAGATGATTAAATCCGTCCTCGCTCCACCGCATCCCAGTTCCCTTAAATCGCTGTTGAATCATCCATTTACAAGCACTCTCGACCATGCCACTGCCAATTGGGAAGTTTTTCTGCTTGAAGAAGCGGTACTGAATGTGATCAAGATGCAGCTTCAAATAATAGACCTCCTGCACGAATCAAATTGGATGAGCAAGCTCATAGTTCAGCAAGCCTGCGATCAAGTTGAACCGTAGCCCAAATCGCCTGCGACGGTTACGGTAGCGCTCCGATAAGATGCGAAAAATCTTCAACTTGCGAAAGGTATGCTCCACCGTGATACGAACTTGCGCTAATTGTCGATTAAACTGACGTTCTTGCTTGGAGAGCGGACGCTTGCGCGATTTTTTGTAGGGCGTACAACTGTAAGCATGAAGTCTGGCGATGCCTTGATAGCCTCGGTCTGCCACCCAGAGTTGCTCAAGTTGGGTCGGCAACTGCGAGTCCTTGAACAAGCGGAAATCATGCTTGCGCCCTTTGCCAAATGCGGTGCAGACAATTTGACCGCTGAAATAGTCTACGACGACTTGCGCTTTTAGTGTGTGCCATTTTTGCTTACCACTGTAGTAAGGTCGCTGTTTTTTTTTGGACGTTCAATCGGACTTTCGCTGACATCAACTAACAGGAGGTTCCACCCTGCATCAGGCGAGTGCAGCGCCTTCTTGCCCGGAAGCCGAAATTCGCCCGACCGAATCAAACTGTTCTCAACTTTCCGCACAATGCGCCCCACGGTCGTTTCATGAATCCCCCAACTTTGTCCGATGTGGAACTGAGTCCGATACTCGCGCCAATATTCCATCGCAATCAAGAGTTGATCTTCGACTCCAAACTTGCCTTGTCCGCCTCGTTTGCCTTTTCGGATCAGCTTGGGTTTGAGAATTTCAACCATTTTCTCGAAGGTTTCACGCTTCACTCCGCACTTGCGTTTGAACGATTTTGGTGGCAGGTGTTGAATGCGATCGTACATTTGATCAGTCTCCTGAGTGGCATCTAGTCCTCTTTTCAGGAGTTCAAATCTGTGATCAGGATTCGTGCAGGAGGTCTATTGAAAAGTCATTATTAGCCTCTACTTTTTATTTTAGTTCGATTTCACCACTGCCAAAAGTCAGCCGCAAATTAAGAGAGCCTTCACACAGGAGCCATGCCTCAATCGTGTAGTGGCGAACGCCCTGTTGGTGAAGAGGGTCAGCCGCTGCAAGCTGTTCTGCTTCAGAAAAAGACTTTGCGTTCAGGATAATCAGTCCTTCCCCTTGATGGTACTGACCCCGATTCGTAAACAGGGGACCTGCTGCAAACAGCAATCCTTTTCGCTCTAAGTCCTGGTAGTACTGCAAATGGCGGTCAAGATAGGGGGCAATTGCTTCAAGTCCCTGAGTGGGAGTTGATCGAACGACGAAAAGTTCTTTCGCCAATCCAGCACCTGGATTTTGACGAATATCGTCAGCCGGAATTTGGTCTACCATTTTTCCTTCACCATGTTGTAACAAGCTGTTGCATGACATAACGCGCTTCAGTCAAAGATTGCTGGCGAGCCTCTTCTCCTTCGGTTAAGTTCTCAGCATGAATGAATGTAATATCGGTGATTCCAATGAAGCCAAAAATCGCACGTAAATAAGGTTCTTGGAAGTCAAAGTGGGCAAGATTCGTTCCATTTGCATAGCTACCACCGCGTGTAGTAATGACCAACATCTTTTTATGGGTCAACAACCCTTGCCAATCTGGAGTAAATGTTCGGTTCACCCGCACAATCTGATCAATGTAAGCTTTGAAGTTAGCTGGAACGCTAAAGTTGTACATTGGAACACCAAAAACGTAGCGATCGGCAACCGATAGCTCACTAATCAATTCATTGGAGATGGACAGAACACTGGCTTTTTCAGCCGCTAAGGTTTCAGATTTGCTAAAAGATGCAGCAATCCAGGCTTCATCGATCGGTGGAACGAAATCTTTTCCAACATCGCGATAGGTAACGCGGTCTTGCCGATGAACTTGAAGCCAATGGGCAATGAATTCTTTGGTTAACAGCCGCGAGATGGAACGCTCCTGTCTAGCACTAGAATCAAGATGCAGAATATGACTCATGGGCAGCATTTCTCTTCAACTACTTTATCAGTATGAGAAAACGCAATCGTTATAGTCTTGCACCTTCTTCCAATTTTTGGCACGTTCTCACAAATTGTTGACAAAAACTTTAGGCGTGACTCCGACCCACTTCTTGAAGTGACGGTTGAGATGACTTTGATGAGCAAAACCGACTTGCAGAGCAATTTGCGCGATCGTCAAATTCCCTGCCCGTAAAAGCTGCTTTGCTCGCTCTATCCGCCGTTGAATGACATACTGGTGTGGTGTGAGTCCAGTCGATTGCTTAACTAGGGCTTGCTGAGGAAGTCTAAGAAGCTTTCTAGGACTGAATTTCAGCGGGATAAATTGCTGATAAAATGCAAGATAAAGCACTATAAACCGTGCAAAAACCTTGCATCTGATTTTACTATGTAC
>NZ_JBNXVP010000003.1:0-374781 GCF_050565645.1 Leptolyngbya sp. AN10 | reverse complement strand
GTAGATGGGTGAGATTAATCGTAAGATGCGTTTCGACTCCGCTCAACGCGCAACACCCGATTCTTCGAGGGTTGAGCGCAGTCGAAACCCAAACCCAACGAGCGGTTTAATTTGGCTCTCCTACTTACCTCGGTAGCGTCAGTCGGTGAAGCGTCAAGAATCACCGTGGCTTCAGCCCGGTGAGTATGTCAATCGGAAACTCGGCAGCGGCAATAGATGCGCTTGTGAGCGATGGACTCATCATCCAGGCTGCGGTAATCTAAACCGCATTCGAGTGAACGCATTGCCTAGCGATGTCGGAGTCACGTGGGATTGAATGGCACTTTGACATCTTGAAGATGCGCCTAGTGTGAATTTTCAACGAAGGCAGCAACGTTCAATCTGCGACGGCTCTCGGTTTGTAGTCCGCAAATGTCAGATTACATTAGGCAAATTCGCACCCGCAGTAGCGCAATCAGAAATTATGCCAAGAGTATCAGACGTGCGCTATAGCAACCAAGATGAGTGTGGAACACTTGTCGCGATTGAGTCAGCCACAAATTCTATTTTGCAAAGCTCCAATTTGAATCTATTCCTCTTCTGGCTTTTCTGGTTTGAGAAGCGGGAATGCAATCACATCGCGAATACTGGCGGAATCGGTTAAGAGCATGACTAGTCGATCGATACCGATTCCCAATCCTCCAGTCGGCGGCATTCCATACTCTAGAGCGGTCAGAAAATCTTCATCGACTCCATGCGCTTCGAGGTCTCCAGCGGCTTTTCTGGCGGCTTGGGCTTCTAGGCGATCGCGTTGATCTAAAGGATCAGTTAACTCTGAGAAACTATTCGCAGTCTCTCGTCCAACCATGAAGAGTTCAAAGCGTTCGACGAGTCCAGGCTTCGATCGATGTGGTTTTGCCAGCGGAGAAATCTCAACTGGGTAATCCAGAATAAACGTCGGTTGAATCAATGTCGTTTCAACGGTTTGCTCAAAAGCTTCGTTCAAAAGTTTACCGATCGACGAACAATCCTCAATGTTTTGAAGTCCAGCTTTCTTCGCGGCTTCTTTTGCTTGCTCTAAATCGGTAAATTGAGCAAAATCGATTCCTGTTTTTTCCTGGACAACTTCGTGCATTGTGACTCGTCGCCAAGGTGGAGTGAGATCAACCTCTTCGCCTTGATAGTTTATTTTGAGTGTTCCGAGAACTTTCTGTGCCACGTTCGTGATGATTGCCTCGGTGAGATTCATCATGTCGTGATAGTCGGCGTAAGCTTGATAAAGCTCGATCGTTGTAAATTCTGGATTGTGCCGCGTCGAGATTCCTTCGTTTCTGAAGATGCGACCAAGTTCAAAGACTTTCTCAAATCCCCCCACAATCAGCCGCTTTAGGTGCAGTTCTGTTGCAATCCGTAGATAAAGCTGCATATCTAACGTGTTGTGATACGTGATAAACGGACGCGCATCGGCTCCACCCGCTTCACTCATCAACACAGGTGTTTCAATCTCGATAAAGCCCTGCTCATCCAAATAGCGGCGAATTCCAGCCGTAATCAATGCCCGTTTGCGGAAAGTATCGCGCACTTCAGGATTCACAATCAAATCGACATAGCGTTGACGATACCGTTTTGCAACATCGGTTAGACCATGCCACTTATCCGGTAACGGCAACAGTGATTTTGTGAGCATTGTGTACTCTTTCACGTACACCGACAATTCGCCTTTATCGGTGCGTTTGATCGTGCCCTTTACCCCTAGAAAATCGCCTGCATCACAAAGTTTATCAAGCTGCTTAAAGGCAGTTTCGCCCATGTGTTCTTGAATGCGCTTCTTTTCGAGGTAAAGCTGAATCGTTCCGGTTTCGTCTTGAATTGTGAAAAAGGCTAACTTTCCGAGGAAGCGGCGAAGCATGACGCGACCTGCGATCGCGACTTCGGTCGGATCTTCCTCACCGTTCGGCAACTCCGCAAATTTATTCTGCAATTCCGCCGCTGAATGAGTCGATTCCCAGCGGTAGGCATAAGGATTGATCCCCAACTGTTTGAGTTGGTCAACTTTCTCGATTCGAGTTTGGCGGAGTTCGTCTGACATGAGTAGCAAGAGAGAGAATTGCAGTCTTTAATTATAGGGGGTTTGTTGAAATTCCAATGCGGATGACCTCGATTCACTTGACACGCTAAGATAAGTTTTGGTCTTATCACGCCACATAGGGATGCCACTGTGCTGAAAAGCCTGATTGCTGACTTCAAAATTATTTTCGATCGTGACCCTGCCGCCCGCAACTGGATGGAAGTCTTGTTCTGCTATCCGGGGTTGCAGGCTTTGATGTTTCATCGGATTGCTCACTGGCTGTTCAAAGTGGGGATGCCATTTGTGCCAAGACTGATTTCACAGATTGCTCGATTTCTGACCGGAATTGAGATTCACCCTGGAGCTACGATCGGTCAAGGAGTTTTTATCGATCACGGCATGGGCGTGGTGATTGGAGAAACCGCGATTATTGGAGATTACGCTTTGATTTACCAAGGTGTGACGCTTGGTGGAACTGGGAAAGAATGTGGAAAACGCCATCCCACGCTGGGCGAAAATGTCATCGTGGGCGCGGGCGCGAAGGTTTTAGGAAACATTCAACTCGGAAACAATGTTCGCATTGGGGCGGGATCGGTTGTCTTGCGGGATGTTCCGTCGGATTGCACGGTTGTGGGCGTTCCAGGACGAATTGTGTATCGAGCGGGTGAGCGCGTTGAACCGTTAGAACATGGACGATTACCGGACTCTGAAGCACAAGTGATTCGGGCATTAGTCGATCGAATCGAGTCGTTAGAACAGCAGCTTCAAATCTTGCAAACTCGTGATTCGTTAGCGGCTTGTTATGCGATGCCAGCAGCGGAGGCGAAACCCGAAGGAGAAGCGTGTCGAATCCGCGATCGTGTGATCGACGAATTCTTAGACGGATCTGGAATCTAAGCCTTCTGAACACTTCTTGAGAGAGAGGAAACTGTCATCCCAGAGACGAACATTGAGAACAGAGCAACTGTGGAATTTTGTGGGATTTTGTGGAATTTCCCCCAATTCACGCTCATTCTCTTCGTAAAAATAGGACAGTTTTCATGTTCAAAAAGTATTTTATTGTGGCAATTTCTGCGATCGTGGGGTTGTGTTTCGCGATCGGGGGTTCGTTTTTTTCGCAGGTGAATGCTCAACAGTCACCCCGTCTTCTTCCGATTGTTCCAGCAAATCAGGCGAATGCGGTTGATATTGCGTTTGTGAATGAAGCGGCACAGTTTGGACTAGCAAACATCATGCTGGGTCAGGAAGCACTGAAAAAATCGAACAATCAATCAGTACGCCAGTTTGCTCAAGCTGAGATTGCAGAACAACAAAACAATGCACAACAGTTGCAGCGGATTGCTCCTCGTCTTCGAGTAACATTGCCGACGGCTCCAGGTCCGAAGTATCAAGCAATTATGCAACGGTTCTCGCAACTGTCAGGAGCACAGTTTGATTCGGCGTATTTGGATGAAGGGGTGAATGCTCACTTAGAGGCGGCATCTCTATTCCAACGTGAAGCGGCATTTGGTCGGAATCCCAGCTTGATTGCGCTTGCGAATCAAGGATTACCGCTTATTAATCAGCACTTTACGATCGCAAGTCAGTTAACGAACTATCGTTTTGCTCAAGTGCCACGGCGGTATAACGAAGCAGCAGTGCCTTCGACCGCTCCCCGCGCACAATAAGCACTTTTAAATTGAACCAACCCCGATCGTGGCGATTGTCAAGGTCGGGTTTTTACAACGATCGCGATTATCGTCCCGTACAGATGACCGATCGCATTTGTCGTAAATTTGTAGGCAGATCGAGTCGGATCGCTTGCTCGATCAAGAAACTTGGAACTGGAATCGTGGGAGTCGCTTGTACGGAATAAGTCAGAATCGTTCCATCGCCATGCGGTTGTAGTTGTAAATCGGCTTGAAAATCGCTGAAACTACCGGATTCTAGGAAAAATTGAACTCGCTGATTTTGAGTCTCTAACACTCTCAGTGTGATATCGACCTGAGCCGTGAAAATCAGAAACGCCTTACTTGCTGCTTGATAAATTCGTTTGATACCAGATTGTTCCAAGACCTGCCGAATCTCGCTTTTTGTCACATCCGGGAAATATTGCACCCAGCGCGGATAATCGGTCACTTGTTGCCACACCGACGGAAGCGCGATCGGTAAATACATTTTTGCCGTCACCGCTCCACCCCAAGCGGAATGCGATCGCGTACTCAGAACAATTTCGCCTTGCATCAAAGCAGCCGTTTCAGAAATTAATGTCAGCATTTTCAGTCACTCCTCACACCAATCACCCGTAAAGATAGCAGGCATTCGGTCAAACAACTGTTTTTAACTGATGAAGATTCTAAAAAGTCTGTCTATAGTGGGATCGACCCGATTGGATAAAGATGGTTATGAATCAGCCGAATAACTCTAGAGCCGTTGTGTATGTTGTCGTTCTTGCTTTAACCGCGATCGTATGGATTCTACGCGGAATTGGACTGTTTGCATTTGTACCGGGATTCGTGCTTTGGATACTGATTGGATTGTCGATCGTCCTCACCATTGTGAACGGATTGATCGAAGTTCGCTAACTCTAAAAGCTGAGAATCTTACAGCAGAAACATTTCTCTGGGGAGATTAGAACCTAAAGCGAGGTCGCAATAATAGCAACGTGGTAATCTATATGACTTAACTATTATGACCTCGACTGCTTTACCGACTCGCGGGCAATTGGAGCGCACCTTATCCCAGAGAGTACAAGCTTTTTATCGAACCCAACTCGGACACCAGCCCAGCCGCGTTCAATGCCATATTGCAGATGGCAAAGTGATCATTGTGCTGGAAGATTCAATCACCAAACCGGAACAGTTACTGCTTGAAACGGGACAAGAAGACTTGGCAGAGAAAGTTCACAACGATCTCGATAAAGCACTTCATCCTCAGCTACAAGCCATGATCGAAGAGATTGTTGGTGTGAAAGTGATTGATATTCTCAGTGATGCGACTTTTGATACAGGACGCACTGGAACGATCGTCGTTTTAGAAGAAGCACCGCAATTACGTGAGTCTCAATCCCGTCGCTCTAGAGAGGAGAACATGGCAGCGACAGATGATGAGTAACGACAGCTTGCAAATCATCTAGCTCGTAGGGCTTGGTCAGATAGTCGTTACAGCCAGAATTGAGGATACGATCGCGATCTTCATTTCTGGCAAGTGCGGTTAAAGCGACGATCGGAATACGATTCGTTGTCGGGGATTGTCTCAGGCGTTGAGCCACTTCAACTCCACTAATGTCGGGTAGTTGAATATCTAGCAAAATTAAATCAGGCTGACTGTATTCTGCGAGATGCAGTGCTGCTTCTCCGGTTGTTGCCGTCACGACCGCGCAATCCGTCACAGCGGCAAGCTGAAATTCGAGCAGTACTAGATTATCGAGATTATCGTCCACTGCGAGCACGATCGGTTTATTCAAGGAGCCTTCCCAATTCATTTCAAAACTAAGTCCAACTCAAGGCTTTCGTAACACTCAAGGCACTGTAAGACTGGACAAAGCATTGTCAAAGGCGGTACATCCGAGCGCCCTCAATCTGGTTTGTATTCACTACCCAGTCAGTATAGCCAAATTTAAGTTTATTTGTAGGGTTTTTCCACGCTGCCCACAATCTTCCATCGTCATGCTTAAGCAATAATTTGACTCGATCGCAGGTCTGGTATTAATTCTTATCGTATCGGATTCTGAATTTGTATCTACGCTTACCAAAGAACCTTAAGCTTTTTGCAAGATTTTGCTATTTTGTCACTAACATTTATCTTTGTGGCTTAGTTTGTCCAAGTAAATTAATCAAACTATGAGTAGCTACATTCACAATCTTAATCATAGTTTATTCGCCGTTCTGTACGATCGTTGTCAAAATTAGAAGTAGAAGCATTGAGTTGGAATAACGTCGCAAGCTGCGCGTTTTTATTTTAGTTGTGAAAAAATTACCACTTCAGCCAATTGTGATAGCGACCTCTCGATCGCTGCAATTGTGCTGTTTATTTTTTGAGAAAGAGGTAGAGGGATGGCGATCGCAACAATCAACCCTGTGACCGGAGAAACCGTCAAAACGTTTGATGCGCTCTCGGATGCTGAAATCGAGACTCGGATCGAAATAGCTCATTCGCAGTTTTTGAAGTATCGATCGATTTCAATGTCGCAACGTGCGGAATGGCTTTTGGCAGCCGCGAACATTCTAGAACAAGAGCGAGATCGCTTCGGAGCTTTGATCACGCTGGAAATGGGCAAACCGATCAAAGCTGCGATCGCGGAAGTGGAAAAGTCGGCTTCGGTGTGTCGCTTCTACGCAGAGCAGGCAGCAACCTTTCTCGTAGATGTGCCAATACAAACCGAAGCATCATCAAGCTTTGTACGCTATCAACCCTTGGGCGTAATTCTAGCCGTGATGCCCTGGAATTTCCCATTTTGGCAAGTGTTCCGGTTCGCTGCTCCCGCACTGATGGCAGGGAATGTTGGCTTACTCAAACACGCCTCAAATGTGCCACAGTCCGCCCTCGCGATCGAAGAAGTTTTTACTCGTGCTGGCTTTCCGACTGGAGCATTTCAAACTTTGTTAGTGGGAGCCGATAAAGTCGCAGCGATTGTAGAAGACGATCGAGTAAAAGCTGCGACTTTAACCGGAAGTGAACCCGCTGGAGCAAGTTTAGCCTCGATCGCAGGAAAGCACATTAAGAAAGTCGTGCTCGAACTCGGTGGTAGTGATCCTTTTATTGTGATGCCAAGTGCCGATCTCGAACAGGCAGTAAAAACAGCCGTCACCGCCCGAATGATTAACAATGGACAGTCTTGTATTGCTGCGAAACGATTTATTGTTGCTGATGAAATTGCTGATCAGTTTGTCGATCGCTTGGTCGAACAATACAAAGCCCTGAAAATCGGCGATCCAATGTTACCGGAAACTGACATTGGACCACTTGCCACTGCGGGAATTCTGAAAGACTTAGATCAGCAAGTTCAGACTTCGATTCAACAAGGTGCGAAAGTTCTGATCGGAGGTGAACCGATTCGCGATCGACCGGGTAATTTCTATCCACCCACAATTTTGTCTGAGATTCCCAAGGGCTGTTTAGCAGAGTATGACGAGTTTTTTGGTCCCGTTGCTTTAGTGTTCCGAGTGCCTGATTTGGAAAGTGCGATCGCTCGTGCGAATGATTCTCCGTTTGGACTGGGTGCGAGTGCTTGGACACAGGACGAAACAGAACGCGATCGATTGATTCAGGAAATTGAATCTGGATCAGTGTTTATTAATGGCATGGTGAAGTCTGATCTGAAATTGCCGTTTGGCGGAATTAAGCGATCGGGCTTCGGGCGAGAACTCGGACGCGAAGGCATTCTAGAGTTCGTCAATGTTAAAACCGTTTGGGTGAAATAGCAGCGATCCATGCCCAAATTCAACATTCAATTCATCAATAAAAACGTTTTCTAATTCGCAAATTCTGAGCTATTACTATACGGACAATTCCCTATCCCAGGAGACAAGCATGAATACCGCAGAACTATTAGTCCGATGTTTGGAAGCAGAAGGTGTGGAATATATCTTTGGTCTACCGGGAGAAGAAAACCTGCACGTTTTGGAAGCTCTACAAAGTTCATCGATCCGATTCATTACCACCCGACACGAACAAGGTGCAGCATTCATGGCAGATGTCTATGGACGACTCACTGGAAGAGCTGGAGTGTGTTTATCTACACTAGGTCCGGGTGCAACGAATCTGATGACCGGGGTAGCAGATGCAAACCTCGATCGTGCTCCATTAGTTGCCATTACGGGACAAGTCGGAACCGATCGGATGCACATCGAATCGCATCAATATCTTGATCTCGTCGCCATGTTTGCGCCTGTGACCAAGTGGAATGCTCAGATCGTGAGACCCAGTAACACCGCAGAAATTGTTCGCAAAGCCTTCAAGATTGCCCAAACTGAAAAGCCTGGAGCCGTTCATATTGATCTTCCTGAGAACATCGCAGCAATGCCTGTCGAAGGTAGACCTTTAAACTGTGACAACATTGAAAAATCCTTTGCTTCTTTCCGCAGTATCGAGAAAGCTGCTGCTGCGATCAATGATGCAGAGAATCCTTTGATCTTGGTTGGAAATGGTGCAATTCGCGGTGATGCGAGTGAGATGTTGACTAAGTTCGCGACTCGATTAAACATTCCAGTCGCCAATACGTTTATGGGTAAAGGTGTGATTCCTTACCCGCATCCCTTAGCACTGTGGGCAGTTGGACTACAGCAACGAGACTACATTAGCTGTGGATTTGATCAAGCTGATTTAGTCATCGCGATCGGGTATGACTTGATCGAATACTCACCGAAGAAATGGAATCCAGAAGGCAAAATTCCAGTGATTCATATCGGCAGTACACCCGCTGAAGTGGATAGTAGCTATATGCCGATCGCAGAAGTTGTGGGTGAAATTTCTGACTCACTTCAAGAGATTTTGTATCGCTGCGATCGAGATGGCAAACCTGATCCTCACGCGCTCACTTTGCGTCCTGAGATTCGCAGTGACTATTCTCAATATGCGAACGATGAAGGATTCCCGATCAAGCCTCAGAAGCTAATTTACGACTTACGGCAAGTGATGGGAGCCGATGACATTGTAATTTCTGATGTCGGTGCTCATAAGATGTGGATGGCTCGACATTATCACTGTCATCGTCCGAATACTTGCATCATCTCGAATGGATTTGCAGCGATGGGAATTGCGATTCCAGGTGCGATCGCAGCGAAATTGGTACATCCCGATCGTAAGATTGTGGCTGTTACAGGGGATGGTGGCTTCATGATGAACTGTCAAGAGCTAGAAACCGCGCTGAGAGTTGGAACTGCTTTTGTGACGATCATCTTTAATGACGGAGGCTACGGCTTGATCGAGTGGAAGCAAGAAAACCATTTCGGACACTCTTCGTTTATCAAGTTTGGCAATCCTGATTTCGTCAAATTTGCGGAAAGCATGGGCTTAAAAGGCTATCGAGTGCAATCGGTTGCTGAACTCATTCCAACCTTGAAAGAAGCACTCGATCAAGATGTTCCAGCCGTGATTGATTGCCCAGTGGACTACCGAGAGAATTTGCGCTTCACCCAAAGAGCAGGCGACTTGAGTTGTTCGATTTAAAGTTTGAGTTGAACAGCGATCAAGAATTTACGATCGCTGTTCAGCCTAAGAGGGTGTTTGAGAAGGATAAAAAGCGGCTTTGCTGCGTCGCGAGTCCGCCCGGAAATGAATCTCCGGGCTAATGGAGAAAACCCCGCTGAAGCGGACTGGAGCGCAATTTAGAGTTCTTAGCCCAGTTTAGTGGGCTTCCCCTGATTAGCCCGGAGATTCATTTCCGGGCGGGTGAATGCGATAGACAATTACTTCTCAAACACTAGACTTCCTGCATGAATGCCCTGGCGAATGGAATTCAGGGGGCATTTTCGATTCATGCAGGAAGTCTACTCTCTAAGCACTTACAACTTTTGTGTGTGCCTCACTGTTCGATGTTGTGTGTATTACACGAATTTCTACATCGCTTCCTAGCAAATTGAGAAATCGAAAAAGCCGTTCTGTTGAGAAACCGGACAGCTTACCCCGCAAGAGCGCAGAGACTTTTGGCTGATCAATTCCAAGCAGTTTCGCTGTTTCAGTTTGAGTGAGATTTTTTGCTGAAATGACTTGGCTGATCTGACGGACTAACTCTGCTTTCACCAATAGCTCGTCAGAGTTTGCTAATTCCAAATCCGCAAAAACATTACCAGAGCTTGAGTGAACTTGCATTTCTTCATTCATCCTGCTACTCCTGAACTTGTTTGTAGGTTTGCTCGTAATGTTCTTTTGCACGCTTTAATCGACGCTCGATCAATTCAATGTCTTGTTTGGGGGTTACAATTCTGTGCTTAGATTTCTTCTGAAAAGCGTGTAGCACATACACAACTCCTTCAAATTTGACGGTGTAGACGGCACGATAGGTATCTCCGTCAAAGTCTTCAACAATTTCGAGCGTTGTTGCTCCTTTGAATCCCTTTAGCGGTTTAGCATCAGGATGTTTTTCACCACACTGAGCTTGATATAGAGCAAAGCCCATCATTTGCTGTACATCTTCAGGAAAACTTTTCAGGTCGTCTAAAGAACTGGCAATCCATTCGATCGATTTCACATTCATCCGTCTAATATGCCAGTTTTAGCATAATTGTTCAACATGAAATGTACAAAGTGCGCCTTTTGAAGTTGAGCGCGAAATCATCCTTATCGCTAGTTTTTGTCAAATTCTTTGCACTAGAGTTTCGCGGGTGTGGTAATGGTAGATTGGCTTTCTCTCGGAATTCAAGCCGATGACTCAATCCCCCGACCCGAACAATCGTCCCGAAACTCCCACCCGTCGTCGTTTGTGGCTTGTCCTGCTCGGTCGCGTCGGAGTCCCGATCGCAATTCTCAGCGCGTTAGGACTCGGTGCAGGAGTCTGGTACGGGTCAAAATTCGTACAGAACGATCTCGCGCCGCTGATCGAACGAAATTTGAGCGAATTGCTCGATCGACCTGTGGATCTCGGACAGGTCGAAGGCTTTTCATTAACGAGTTTGCGGTTTGGGAAAAGTTCGGTTCCAGCAACTCCAAACGATCGCGATCGCGCTTCGGTTGAAGGCGTGGAAGTGAACTTTAACTTGTTACAATTATTGCTCACCCGCACGTTGAATCTAGACATCACATTGCTCCAGCCAGATGTGTATTTAGATCAGGAAAAAGATGGGGTTTGGGTTAAAACACAGATTAAAGCTCAAGAACAAGAGGGATTGATTAGAACTGAGCTAGATCGGATTCGATTTAGAGACGGTAATTTAGAATTAGATGCGTTTCCAAAGCCAGGACAGCAGAGAATTCCAGTTACATTCCGGCAGGTTGCAGGGGCAGCAAATTTCTTTGATAACAATCGACGGATTGCCTATGATGTCAATGGTGAATCGACCAAGCAAGGTGCGATCGACCTTAAAGGAGAGACGCTTGTTAAAGACGGTCTGAACTCTAATCTGAACATTCGAGGACGCGATCTTTTAGCTGTAGAAATCGATCGATTGGTGAAGCTACCGATCAATCTAAAGCAAGGTCGAACTAATGGGAATGTGAATGTTCAACTTAGACCGGATCAACGTCCAGTCGTCAAAGGAACAGCCGATTTCAAAGATGTGACAGTTCAGATTCCGCAGCTACAGCCAGAATTCTCTAGGTCATCGGGTAACTTGCAAATCGATGATACGTTGATTACTTTGGATAACGTGCGATCGCAGCTTGGAAAGATTCCGCTGACTGCAAACGGAAAGATTGATACTGAGAAAGGCTACAATCTGGCGATCAATGCAAAAACGTTTCAGGTTGGGGATTTTTTTGATACGTTCAATGTTGATCTTCCGTTTGATGCAACTGGAGAAGCCACCGCAGATGTCCGAGTGACAGGCGAAGCAGAAAGCCCGATTATTACAGGTCGGGTTCGCAATACCAGAACAGCAAGAGTCGATCGAGTGAATTTGACTCAAGCGAGTACTGATTTTCGACTCGATACAGAGACATCAAACTTAGCACTCACGAACATTCGCGCTACACCTCAAGTCGGTGGAACCATTGTTGCAAATGGCAACATAGATTTGGATGTGCCACAGTCGATCGCGATTAATTATCAAGCTCAGAATGTTCCGGGAGATGCGATCGCACAACTGTATAATGCTGGAGATTTACCCGTTACGATCGGGCGCGTGAATGCACGAGGACAAATCATTGGACGATTGGATCAAGTGCAAACGATCGCGCAGTTCCAAGCTCCAGAAGCAACTTATCCGGGGACAGGTGAAGTTGTGGTCACGGGTGGCAATGCGATTTTACGAAATGCAGTGTTTCAAGTGGCAGGTGGAACGCTCACGGCTCAAGGAAGAACGATCGGGCAACGTTGGCAAGGAACCGTTCAAGCTTCTAATGTTCGGGCAAGTCAATTTGCGCCACAAGTTCAAGGCTTGATCAATGGAAACGCAGAAGTAGCAGGATCATTGACTGCGCCAGGACTAGAGAATGTTCAAGCGCGAGGACAAGCGCGACTCACGAATGGAAATAGTTTTATCAATGCGAACTTTAATGCGATCGCAGGACGTTTTCAAGCAGATACCGAAATTGCTGGCATTGCACTCAATCAATTCTCGCCTGAATTGCGCGGTGATTTGAGCGGGAATGTTCGACTGGCGGGCGCGTTGAATGCACTCCGACCAGAAGCAATTCGAGCCGATGGACAGGTGAGATTGTCTCAAGGGATTGCTCTGATTGATCAACCTTTAACCGCACAGATCAATTGGGATGGTCAGCGGTTGAACATTCCACAAGCTACCGCACAAGGATTTCGAGCAAGTGGCGCAATCTTAGCAGATGTCAGCGGAACACCACAAATTACAGGTCTTGATTTGGCAATTCAAGCCAACGGATACGCGCTGGCAAACTTACCAATTCCTAGTCCTCCGGTGACTCAGCTTTCCGGCACAGTCGATTTAACGGGGCGTGTCACCGGAACACCGAATCAGCCAAGAGTCGTTAGCAATGTTATTGTTCGCGGACTATCGCTCAATGGAATTGTCTTTGATCCGGTACTGAGTGGGAACTTAAGCTTACTGCCTCAAGGCTTCGATCTGAATGTTCGGGGTGCTCAAGATCGGATCGCATTGAACTTAGAACCAAACTTTAGACCTCGATCGCTACTCGTTCAACGCGACGAAGCCACCTTAGTTGGACAGACCAGAGGCAACGTATTCCAAGTTGCAATTCAGCAATTCCCGATCGATGGTTTTGTTCTTCCAGGTGTGAATCTCTCCCAATTTAGTAGAGTCGGTGGAACATTAGCAGGCAATCTGAGTATTGATCTCGATCAGTTGCGTGTGATTGATGGCAATGCAACGGTACAAAATCTGCGAATTGGAACATTCCAAGCTGATACTGCCACGACCGCTTTTGTGAATCGGAACAATGTCTTTGAATTTAGGGATACAACACTGACAAGCGGACAGAGCAAGTACACGCTTTCAGGCAATGTTGATCTGAGATCTGATCCGAGATTCAATGGCAAAATCACGATCGCACAAGGCAGAATCGAGGATGTACTGGGTGGTTTACAGTTCTTTGATCTGCAAGATTTTACTCGTGGCGCACAAGCTCCCACATACGATCGCGCTAATGCACTCAATCCAGTTCCAGTCGGTGATCCACAAGCTTCTTTACTCGATCAACTGCGGCGATTTGCAGAGATTAATACGTTACTGCGACTGAACAATCAAGCGATCGCAGAAAATCGAATTCCTCAAACCGCAGATGTGCGCGGTAACTTTGGGGGTGAAATTACAGTCAGCGCTTCACTTTCAGAAGGGGTTCAAGCTGATTTTGACTTGAGAGCGCAGAATGTTGAATATCGTCCATATCAAGCTCAGATTCGATTGGTGAATGGACAATTGCAGCCTGTGAACGATCGCATTCTTACGGCTGAATCTGTGATTGCTTTGGGTAGTGTAAACAATGGAGTCGTCAGCTTAGAACCATTGAGAATTCAATCTGGTAGCTCTCAGATTAACTTAACTGGACAGTTCGGTGGTGAGACGCAATTCGGACAGTTAACCGCACAGAACTTACCGATCGAACAAATCGATCGCTTTTATCCATTGCCTCTCGGTATTGATGGCAAACTCAATTCCACCGTCACCATTAGCGGGACTCGCACGAATCCTTCTGTCGTCGGACAGATTCAAGTGATTGATGGTTTCCTTGATGCTACACCTGTTGAAACTGCTACAGGCAACTTTACTTATAACAATGCTCGACTGAATTTTGGTAGCAATATTGCACTTGCTACTGCACCGAATGAACCTGTCCGAATTGATGGCAGTTTTCCGTATCAACTCTTACCAGAGAGTGTTCGACCCACAAGCAATGAGATCAGTCTGAATGTGGATGTGAGAAACGAAGGACTCTCTATTCTGAATTTGTTTGTGCCGCAACTTGCTTGGCGGGGCGGTCAAGGGGATGTGAAGCTCAATGTTTCAGGAACTTTACTACGCCCAGAAGTAGTCGGTGCAATCAACCTGAATGGTGCGACGATCGAAGCGACTGCACTCCAAGCCCCGTTAAGAAACATCAATGGATCGATCGTGTTCAACCGCGATCGCATTGATGTTCAGGGTGTACAAGGACAGTTCGAGAACGGACAAGTTACTGCCAAAGGAGTGTTACCGATTCTTGTGGCGGCGGATGCTGACCCGAACAATCCCTTAGTGATTAATCTCGATCGCATTCGTATCGATCGTAGAGGACTGTATCAAGGTGGAGTCACGGGAAATGTAACTGTCACCGGAACCGCACTGGTTCCCGAAATCGGCGGACAAGTTCAACTTGCAGACGGACAGATTCAACTTCCAGATACCGAAGCCGCAGGTGGAACACCAACAACCCCAAGTACTGCACCAACCGGAATTCAGCCTGTCGTGAGACTTAACAATTTAAGGCTGGTTTTGGGCGATCGAGTTCAGATTGTTCGTGCGCCGCTGATTAACTTCGTCGCTTTCGGTGATTTGAATGTGAACGGAACGATCGACGCGCCGCAACCTGAAGGAACGATTCGTCTTAGAAGTGGACAAGTTAACTTATTTACGACCCAGTTTGTACTAGAGCGAGGCTATCCACAGACTGCGATTTTCCAGCGCGATCGAGGGCTTGATCCAGTGCTGGATGTGCGCTTAATTGCTTCGGTTCCTGAAGTGACTCGCAGCCGAATTGCTGCTCCTGGAAGTGCAGAGTTTATTGATGATTCGGTTGCGGTTGCAAATCTCGGCTCACTCCGAACGGTGCGAGTTCAGGCAAGAGTAGCCGGACCTGCTAGTCAACTGTTCGAGAACTTAGAACTCACGAGCAGTCCGAGTCGGAGCCGCAATGAGATTGTTTCTCTGATTGGTGGCGGATTTGTGAATACTCTAGGACGCGGTGATAGTGCTTTAGGCATTGCAAACTTGGCGGGATCAGCGCTGTTGACCAACATTCAGGGCTTTATTGGAAATGCACTCGGTCTGAGTGATTTTCGATTATTTCCAACCTTGCTCGATCGAGGTCAACAGCGCAGTTCGACCCTCGGACTCGCTGCTGAAGTTGGGTTCGATATCACTGGCAACTTATCGGCATCGGTGTTGCGAGTGTTAACGGCAGATCAGCCGACTCAGTTCGGGATTCGCTATCGATTTAACGAAAACTTCCTGTTCCGTGGCTCAACCAACTTCTCTGGCGATAGTCAAGGGGTATTCGAGTACGAGTTCAGATTTTAGAGAAACGGCTGAACCCGATCGATGAGTTGTTGCGGTCTCAGGACACCTTCAATACGATCGACAGGTTTTGCTTCTTTGAACAGTACCAAAGTCGGAAGTGCCGAAATATCGTATTGGCTGGCAATTTCCGGATACTTGTCTACATCGATCTTGACAATTTTCATTTGATCTTGGAGGCTATCCTTCACTAGATCGAGAAAGCCAGACATCATTTGGCAAGGACCACACCAAGTCGCGTAGAAGTCTACGAGGATGGGCGTTTGAGAGCCGGAAATCAGTTCCTCAAAACTGTTAAACTGCTGTTTCGTTGCCATTTTAGCGGAGTCTCCGATATCGTATTCTTCAACACTAGCGCGTGAAATGAAAATCGTCTCAATCGATCAAATAGAGAATTGTTAATCCTGTTTAAAATCGTTCGCAAAGGATCAGTTTTGGTTCGGAAATCACGCTACGGTGAGTCACGCTACTGAAATCGAGAGGGTCTATGGCTGAGTTTACTGCCGATCCGAATCGAATTTTATTTGATCTCCAGCAGGTCAATGAGATTGCTCAAGGCTTTTCGGGCTGTCTTGTGCCAGAAGAGATTGCGCGATCGGTGACTTCTGGTTTAGTGGAGAAATTTTCGGGTGCAATGTCACGATTGTGGCTGTTAGAACCGGATCAGTCTGTACTGAAATTGGTGGCATCTTCGGGCTTATCCACTCGAACCGATGGTAAGTTTGGACGAGTGCCGCTGGGTGCTTACAAAGTGGGGAAAATTGCGCTGAATCGGGTGTCGTTTTTGAGCAATAATCTGCCTGCGGAATCGTGGGTGGGCGATCGAGACTGGGCGATCGAGAATAACATCTGCGGATTTGCGGGCTATCCATTGATCGCGAACGATCGCGTTTTGGGTGTGTTGGTGATGTTTAGCTGTCGCCCTTTAGAGCCTGCTTTCCTTGAAGTGCTGCAAACGTTATGCACGATTGTTACGATCGCATTAGATACAGCTATCAAACATCAGCAACAACAGTCCTCAACTCCACAACCGCGATTTAGCGAATGGATGTTATCTGATCAATTAGTCGCAGTGTTAAAACAGGCGCGATTTACGCTAGTCGGAACAGAGAAACCGCTTTCCCCTTCGATCGTGTATGGCTTTCTGAAAGTGGCTGAGATGTTAGAAACGATCAACTGTACTTACGGGAAGTTGATGTATGGAGATGATTTTGTCTCTTTAGATGCGATCGCACCCAGGATTGATTCTTTAGATGAACTCAAACAATTGTGCGATCGTATGTTTCCGAATGCGCTACAAATCCAACCGAGTCCCGATCGTAATGCAATTCAAATTTTGCTGAAAGTCTCGATGCACGAATCCTCAGTGTTATCTGAGCGAGAAACTGAAATTCTACGATTGTTAACGCAAGGATTTCGCGATCGAGACATTGCAGATCAATTAATCATTAGTGAAAGTACAGTTAAATTTCACTTGAACAATGTGATGAGCAAATTAAAGGCTCGAACGCGATATCAAGCGATTTATTCTGCGATCGTGCAAGGTTGGATTTAGAGGGTGTTTGAGAAGTGATCGTTTATCGCATTCACCCGCCCGGACATGAATCTCCGGGCTAATCAGGGGAAGCCCACTGAACTGGGCTAAGAACTCCGTATTACGCTCTTAGCCTGCTTCAGCGGGGTTTCCTCCATTAGCCCGGAGATTGATCTCCGGGCGGACTGGCAACGCAGCAAAGCCGCTTTTTATACTTTTCAAACACCCTCTTAGGCGCACGATCGCAGTGTGGCTTGATGGTAATGTCTATACCATTCGACAGTTCGCGCTAATCCTTCTTCTAGAGAAACCTTGGGTCTCCAATTGAGCTTTGACATTGAAGCCGCAAGATTCGCGACTCTGACTTGTTCCATTGGTCGATCGGACAATGCCCCAAACATCGGTTGAATGCTCGGATTAATCATTCGATTCAACTGGTGAACTACCTCAGTAATTGAAGTGAGTGTTCCAGAACCAAATTCAAACAATCCATCTTCTGAAGATTGTGCAGCCGCGATCAATCCATCCACCACATCATCTATGTAGATCCAATCAATTAACCGTTGCCCGCTAGATAACTGCGGCGCTTCCCCATTCAATAAAGCTGATGTCACATACGGAATCAGCTTCTTAAAGTTCATCTGTCCAGGACCATAGACCATAAACAATCGCGCTCTGACGATCGACAATTGATACAACTCTTGAAACATTTGGGCATAGACTGAACTTGCCCATTTTGCTGCCGCATACGGAGAAGATGCGATCGGGAATTCTCCTTGATCCGGTTCTTCAAGCGATCCTGCTAAGACCACTCGCCCACCCATTTCAGCCATCAGAGTCAGCAAATTAACAGTACTGACCAAATTGCCTTGTAACGTCGATCGAACCGCCTCTAAACTGCGAGAAGCAGACGAATCCGCCGCTAAATGAAACAGAATATCAGGCTTCACTTGAGCGATAATTCGCTGCATCTCTTCTAAGCTTGTGACATCTGCCTGCATCCATCGAACTGCGCCAGTCGATTCCTGTGGAAACCTTGACACGCCAAAGACTTGAGCTTGATGATGACAAAGTCGTTGACAAAGAGAACGACCAATAAAACCACTTGCTCCAGTCACTAAAACTTTCTTACTTGAGAGAGAACAGGGCAGAGCACACATAATAGATTCTCTAGGAATTTTTTGGCTGAGAAACGATCGTAAAAACTTCTATATTGCGTCTGAAAGATAGGGGCTAAATTTGACGCATACGTAGCCTATCCGCAACGCTTTCCCGATGCATCATCCGTTCGGTAGAAGCAAAATCAGGGGTCGTTTTTGCTGCTTGTGTACTTGCTAATTGAGAAGCTCGGTAGTAAGAATTACAACAGCACACATTCATTCCCGGTTACGCTGCAATCAGTGTTACGGATTTTTACAATGCAAACTCATTACCCGGTCATTATTGTTGGTGGTGGTCAATCTGGCTTATCAATGAGCTACTGTCTCAAAGAAAAAGGGATTGATCATCTGATCTTTGAAAAACATACGATCGCTTATTCCTGGAAAGAAAAACGCTGGGATACGTTTTGCCTGGTGACTCCAAATTGGCAGTGTCAGCTTCCGGGCTATCCGTACCCAGGACGTGAGCCGCATGGATTCATGGAAAAAGATGCGATCGTCGATTACATCAAAAGCTATGCAGCCTCTTTTGATCCTCCAATCCGTGAAGGTGTGGAAGTTCTCAAAGTTCGACAACACGACGATCGCTTTGAACTGACAACCACGATCGGATTGTTCACAGCAGATCAAGTCGTCATTGCTGCGGGAAGCTATCATCTACCAAGAATTCCTAGTCTTTTAGAGCGGTTTCCTGACAGGATTCAGCAAATTCATTCGTCTGAGTACAAGAATCCAGAGTCTTTGCCGAACAATGTTCTGGTAATCGGAACGGGACAATCCGGCTGTCAAATTGCAGAAGATTTGCATCTTGCTGGAAAGACTGTACATTTATCTGTTGGCAGTGCTCCACGAACACCGAGACGCTACCGGGGCAAAGATGTAGTCGATTGGTTGGATCAGATGGGCTACTATGATTTATCGATCGAGGATCATCCTCAGAAAGAAACGGTGAGGAGCAAAGCCAATCACTATGTCACCGGTCGCGATGGTGGACGAGAGATTGATTTGCGCCACTTTGCACTAGAAGGAATGCAGCTTTATGGCAGAGTAAAAAGTGTGAAAGGAACATCGATCGAGTTTGAGAACAATCTCAAACAGAACTTAGATCACGCCGATGCCGTTTCTGAAAGCATTAAGAAAACGATTGATACATTCATCGAACAGAATCAGATCGAAGCGCCAATAGAACCGCCGTATCATCCGGTTTGGGAGCCGATTGGAGAACCTCGATCGCTTGATTATCAGAACATTGAAGCAATTGTTTGGTGTACAGGCTATCAATCCGATTTCCGCTGGATCGAAGTTCCTGTCTTTGATGGGAAAGGCTATCCCGGACATGAACGCGGTGTAACTCCCGTTTGGGGATTGTATTTTCTAGGTTTACCTTGGCTCTACACCTGGGGATCGGGTCGCTTTTCTGGAATTGCTAGAGATGCTCAATATCTAGCAGACTATATCTCTGCTAGAAAGAAAGTTTCTCAAGATAGCGCTTGGAGCGTGGTCAATGAATTTCTATTGGGATCATAGCCTATCGATTTCAATAGGTAACTTTATGATTCTTAGATAGAATTACCAGAATCGATCGTGCTTCCTAACACTATTGTTAGACCTAAAAAAACTGTATCCGACACTACAAAAGCTTTGCTGCAATCCCAACTAATCTGAGCAGCAAACTCACCAGAGGAGAGCGTCATGCCTGAGATTACTGCTCCTGCCCATCAAGTTGGAGACTTTTTCGTTGATTACGAAGAGAAAGTGTTTCCAGATGTCAAAGCTGAGCCAGGTGAAAAAGCTTTAGTTACGTTTCATACGGTCGCGTTTGAAGGCTCGATCGGTTTTGTGAACTTACTCCAAGCCACTCGCCTGTTGCGGAAAGGCTTTGAGACTTCAATTTTGCTATATGGTCCTGGTGTCACACTCGGCGTACAGCGCGGATTTCCGAAGCTCGGTGATTCTGCTTTCCCTGGACATCAGAACTTTA
Source organism: Leptolyngbya sp. AN10 (assembly GCF_050565645.1). Lineage (NCBI taxonomy): Bacteria > Bacillati > Cyanobacteriota > Cyanophyceae > Leptolyngbyales > Leptolyngbyaceae > Leptolyngbya > Leptolyngbya sp. AN10. The sequence goes on along the minus strand of NZ_JBNXVP010000003.1, from coordinate 354,719 downwards.
ATGATCAGCTTAGTAAGTTCATGGCGGAAGGTGGAAAAGTGTATGCCTGCCGATTCGCCCTGCAAGCTCTCTACGGACATGGTGAACCCTCACTGACTCCTGGAATTCGTCCAATCAATCCATTAGATGTTTTGGATTTGGTGTTGATGCACCGTAAAGATGGCGCATTTATCCTCGACACTTGGACACTTTAAACCACAATGACAGATGCCAATATTGTTCGAGCAGCGGCGGTACAACTTAGCCCCGTCCTGTTTAGTCGGGATGGAACTACGGAAAAAGTATTAGATGCGATCGCGTCTGCTGCCAAGGAAGGAGCGCAATTAGTCGTCTTTCCTGAAACGTTTATTCCGTACTATCCTTACTTCTCTTTTATTCAGCCTCCGGTGTTGATGGGTAAGGAGCACATGCGGCTGTACGAGGAAGCGGTAACGGTTCCCAGTCCAGTCACGGATGCGATTAGTCGTGCTGCTCGATCGTATGGCGTTGTTGTCGTAGTGGGTGTGAATGAGCGAGACAATGGATCGCTCTATAACACGCAGCTTGTGTACGACGCGGATGGCACATTGTTGCTGAAGCGTCGGAAAATTACGCCAACTTACCATGAGCGTATGGTTTGGGGGCAGGGAGACGGTTCGGGGTTGAGAGCGATCGATACTGCTGTCGGAAGAGTCGGCGCATTAGCTTGCTGGGAGCATTACAATCCACTCGCTCGGTTTGCATTGATGGCACAACATGAGCAGATTCACTGTTCTCAGTTTCCCGGTTCAATGGTCGGTCAGATTTTCACTGATCAAATCGAAGTTACCATTCGTCATCATGCTTTAGAAGCAGGGTGCTTTGTGGTGAATGCGACGGGTTGGCTATCTCCAGAGCAAGTTGCTCAGATTACGCCTGATGAGAAGCTTCAGAAAGTGCTAAGTGGAGGTTGTAATACCGCCATTATTAGTCCTGAAGGCAATCATCTTTGTTCTCCGATTACTGAAGGAGAGGGAATTGCGATCGCAGATCTCGATTTCTCTTTAATCACCAAACGCAAGCGGATGATGGATTCAGTCGGGCACTATTCCCGCCCTGAGCTACTTCAGCTAAAGGCAAATTTTGAGCCGCAAACGGTTTTGAAAGAAGAGATCGAGGTGCGATCGTCAGAACAAATGTCAATCCTTATTCCTGATCCTTAATATGAACAAACAACAGCTCATCACGGATCTGCAATCTCAAGGATTAAAGCTAGTTGATCCAAGCATTGGTGCGACTGGACGCAAAGGAGGCGCAGGACCGTCAGACCATAAGGCAATCACGATCGAGGGCACAACGATTATGGTTCCTGTCTTTAACACTCCAGCAGCCACTTCACCCTATGGCATTGATCAAACTGCTCAAGTTCTAGAACTCCGTGGAGAGCCACTTACTCCGATTAGCTTTCCTCAGCAACCGAAGTTCTACAATTTGACCACGACAGAAGGTGTTCCTTACTGGAAAATTGCTCTCCTGCACAGTCGCGATGTGTTAGCAACGACTGTTCTACAAACCTGTATGCGCTACAGTGATGCGGAAACAGCTTGTCAATTTTGTGCGATCGGACAATCCCTTTCTGCGGGTAAGACGATCGCCAGAAAGACACCTGCTCAACTCGCGGAAGTGGCTGAGGCTGCGGTGCGATTAGATGGTGTTAAACACATGGTCATGACCACAGGAACACCAAACACCAGCGATCGAGGTGCAGCATATCTGACCGAATGTGCAGCGGCGATCAAGGCGAGAGTAGACTTACCGATTCAAGCGCAATGTGAGCCACCGGATGATTTTATCTGGTTCGATCGCATGAAAGTCGCGGGTGTTGATAGTTTGGGAATGCACTTAGAAGCGGCAGATCCAGAAGTGCGATCGCGAATTATGCCAGGAAAAGCTTCTGTGCCGTTGGACTATTACTATCAGGCATTTGAAGCGGCTGTGAAAGTGTTTGGTTGGGGTCAGGTGAGTACTTATTTACTTGCAGGGCTAGGGGACAGTTTAGAAACGCTAGTAGAAATGTGCGATCGCTTAATCAATTTAGGGGTGTATCCGTTTGTTGTGCCGTTTGTGCCAATTACTGGAACACCGCTTGAAGGCTATCCAGCACCAACCAGTGAGTTTATGTTTGCGCTGTATGAACAAGTTGGAACCATGATTAAGCGATCGAATTTATCTTCGACTGAGATCAAAGCGGGGTGTGCAAAATGTGGAGCTTGTTCAGCACTGTCAAATTTTGAATCGTAATCTATGTCTTATCAGTTCAAGCTTGCAAAGTCTCAGTCTGAAATCGAGGCGTATTTTGAATTACGTCGATCGATCTTCACGGAGGAACAACAACTCTTTGAAAATGATGTAGATGAGATCGATAACATTGCCTATCCGATCATTGCACTGCACGAATCCAAAGTAGTGGGTGTAGTCAGAATCTATGAACTCCAGCCACGAATCTGGTACGGTGGACGTTTGGGAACTCATGCAGACTATCGTAAGGGTTGGCAGATTGGTAAAGGACTAATCTACAAAGCGGTCACAACAGCAAATACTTGGGGATGCGATCGCTTTCTTGCAACCGTTCAACTTCAAAACGTGCGATTCTTTCAGCGGCTTCACTGGGAATCTCAGGAAGAACTAATTATCTGCGATCGACCTCATCATCGAATGGAAGCGGATTTGAACTTTTATCCACCTGGAACTGAGCCGCGTCCTATGTTGCAATTGAAAGAGGCATCGTAATGTTATCGGAATTGGCTGAACAACTTCAGCGATCGCTCAGTTTACTCCAGAAACAAGACATTCAAACAGCGGCTCACGCTTTGAATTTGAGTAACACTGGAGTGCGATTGGGTGATGATTGTGCAGCAATTCCCGATCGAGATGGTTATCTACTGTTTGCTGCCGAAGGAATGTTACCGAAGTTTGTCGAAGAGGAGCCTTGGTTTGCAGGATGGTCTGCAATCATGGTGAATGTCAGTGATGTCTATGCGATGGGTGGAACACCGATCGCGGTTGTCGATACGCTCTGGAGCAAGTCTAATCAAGCAGTCGATTCACAAGTTAATTTACTATGGGAGGGAATGAAAGCTGCATCCGCCGCATACAATGTTCCGATCGTGGGCGGTCATACAAATTGTCATAGTTCTTATACGGCGCTTTCGGTGGCGATTCTAGGTCGATCGAAGCACTTAATTACTAGCTTTGATGCTCAACCTGGAGATTTGTTGTTAATTGCAACTGATTTTCGGGGAGAACCACATCCAAAGTATCCATTCTGGAATGCTGCGACGAAAGCTAATCCGATTCAGCTACGATCGAACTTATCGATCTTGCCAACTTTAGCAGCATCAGGATTGTGCAATGCAGGGAAAGATATTAGCAATGGCGGCATTATTGGAACCTTGTTGATGTTGCTAGAAGCCTCGAATTGTGGCGCGGTTTTGGATCTTGATCGCGTTCCTTGTCCGGATAGTTTAACGCTCGATCGATGGCTTGTTAGCTTCCCAAGTTACGGTTTTTTGCTGAGTGTATATCCTGATAATGCAGAGATGGTTCAGGCACATTTTCGGCAGCAAGATCTCGTTTGTGAGGTCGTTGGAACAATCGAAGCAGGATCGAAATTGGAATTGCGATCGAATGGAACCTCGATCGATTTTTGGGATTTGTCTGAGCAGAAACTTACAGGCTTTTCAAAATGAAAATTGCGCTGTTAACCTACTCTACAAAACCACGAGGTAGCGTAATTCATACTTTAGAACTCGCAGAAGCCATTCATCATCTAGGGCATTCAGTCACCGTATTTGCACTCGACAAAGATGGAAAAGGCTTCGATTATCCGTTGTCTTGTCAAGTCGAGTTAGTTCCTGCAAAACCTGCCTCTAATGAGATGGATCAATTGATCCATCAACGCATACAAGAACTTGTTAACTATCTAGAGCTTTACGATTTTTTTGACTGTTACCACGCACAAGACTGTATTGCCGCCAATGCCTTACTAGCATTATTAAAGCAAGGAAAAATTCCACACTTCGTCCGAACCGTTCACCACATCGAAGACTACAGCAGCATCTATCTACAACACTGCCAAGATCGATCGATTCGTGAAGCTTCTCTCTGTCTCTGTGTGAGCAACCAAGTCCAATCCGAGCTACAACAACACTACCAAATCACTGCGCCACGAGTGATCAACGGCGTAAATTTGAACCGATTTTCATCCAATGGCTCATCTTTGAACTTCGAGGGTTCGCCACTTTACCTCACGATTGGCGGCATCGAACCGCGTAAAAATTCAATTCGATTATTGCAAGCGTTCCACCAAGTTCGCGATCGATTTCCGAATGCACGATTGATTATTGCAGGTGGCGCAACATTGTTCGATTATCAATCGTATCGAGAAGAGTTTTTTACGATCGCTAAAACCTTAAACTTAGAAAATGCACTGATTTTGCCTGGAATTCTTCCTGATGCAGAACTTCCCGCCCTGTATCGAAGTGCAGATGCGTTTGTCTTTCCATCGATCAAAGAAGGATGGGGCTTAGTGATTCTCGAAGCGATCGCAAGCGGATTGCCTGTGATTACTTCTAATCAAGCGCCATTTACTGAGTTTTTGAACAATCAACAAGCGCTCTTTGTTGATCCTTACTCAGTCGATGGAATTGCCCAAGCCATGTGTTCCGTGTTTCAGTTTGCCGATTCGCTCCATCAGCAAAGTCAATCAATTCTTTCCCGATACAGTTGGGAAACTTCTGCTAAACAACATATCCACCATTATCAAACCTTGCTCTATGCCTGAAATTCGTTTCCAAATCCGCTGGTCTGATGGCGCACAAGACTCGTGCTATTCGCCTTCCCTAATTGTAAAAGAGTACTTCAGCCCGAATACTGACTACGAGTTAGACGACTTTGTAGAGCGATCGAGAACGGCTTTGAAAATTGCCAGCGATCGAGTTGAAGCCAAATACGGTAGACCTTGTGGACTCGCTCTCGGTCAACTGCACGAAATCGAGGAAAAATCAAAACAATACACCCATCTTCCAAATCCAAAAGTGCGTGTAATCGGCTTCATTGAGTAAAAGTGCGCGAAAATTGAAAGATAAAAGCTGCGGAAAATTGTCATGAGTCAAACTCTGCCTGAGCGAATCCGCTGGACGACAGCCGACCTCGAACTTCTTTCTAACGACGAATGGAAGCGCTATGAAATCATAGATGGAGAATTATTTGTGACGAGAGCGCCACATATTAGACATCAATCTGTGATTCGGAACATCTGTAACGAATTGCAAGATTGGTCAGATGAAACTGGATTAGGCGAAGCGTTCCCGACTCCTGGCGTGATTTTTAGTGAAGCGGATAGTGTGATTCCAGATCTCGTTTGGGTGAGTGTCGATCGCTTAAATCAAATCATCGACGAAGCTGGACATTTCACTGCTTCACCAGAATTAATCATCGAAGTCTTGTCACCGGGTACGACGAACGAAAGACGCGATCGAGAAGCAAAACTCAAACTCTATTCCTCTCAAGGCGTTGAAGAATATTGGATTGTCAGCCGCGAACTTCAGCAAGTCGAAGTCTATCGCCGCGAAAATGTGACCCTTAAACGAGTAGCAACTTACAAAGCTCAAGACGAAATCACCTCGCCGCTCCTTCCTGGATTTCGTGCTCTTGTGCAGAACTTCTTTAAGCAAATCGGGCGGAGATAGTCGCCTCCTCATCTATGATGGGCAAAAGAGAAAATCACAGGCGATTCACAAAACGGTATGACTAAGCAGCGAGTTCTTTCTGGCGTTCAAACCACCGGAAATCTTCATCTCGGCAACTATTTGGGAGCCATTCGCAACTGGGTCGATGGACAGAGCCAGTACGAAAACTATTTCTTTTTGGCTGACCTCCACGCGATTACTGTTCCGCACGATCGCACAACCTTAGCCGAAAATACGTATGAAGTCGCTGCGCTCTATCTCGCTTGTGGACTGGATTTGGAACATACGACGATTTTTGTACAATCTCACGTTCCAGCACACACAGAATTTACCTGGTTGCTGAATTGCATCACGCCGCTGAACTGGCTCGAAGACATGATTCAGTTCAAGGAAAAACGGGTCAAACAAGGTCAGGATGTTGGAACTGGATTGCTCACTTATCCGGTACTGATGGCAGCAGATATTTTGCTGTATGAACCTGATAAAGTTCCCGTGGGCGAAGATCAGCGGCAACATTTAGAACTGACTCGCGATATTGTCGATCGCTTTAATTTCAAATTCACGACTCCCGATGCTCCAGTTCTCAAACGTCCTGATGCGCTGATTCCCCCAGATGGCGCACGAGTCATGAGTTTGACGGACGGCACGAAGAAAATGTCGAAATCTGATCCCTCTGAACTGAGCCGGATCAATCTGCTCGATCCGCCTGATGTGATTCAGAACAAAATCAAGCGTTGTAAGACTGATCCAATTCGGGGCTTAACATTTGGCGATCCCGAACGTCCAGAATGTACCAATCTACTGACGCTTTATATGATTTTGTCAGGTAAAACAAAAGATGAAGTCGCTGCCGAATGTCAGGATATGGGCTGGGGACAGTTCAAACCGCTATTTACAGAAACGACGATCGCGGCTCTCAAACCGATCCAGGAAAAATATCACGCGATTCGAGCCGACCAGGGTTATCTAGAATCGGTTCTACGATCGGGACGAGAAAAAGCTTCCGAAGTCGCGAATCGAACCCTAACCAAAGCGAAGAAAGCAATGGGTTATACCTTGCCCACCTAGAAGCGACCCGTAGAAATACGAATTCCTTCTTACAGAGCGCGAAATTACTGCTTTCTCTGTAAAGGTTTCGGTAAGTGACTTCAACTTTCTTCGCATTTCCCGATACCCTAAACCAAGAAGTCCTTAAATGTGCGATCGCTCATGACCTATCCGCAATTCTCGAATCCCCTCGGTCACGCTCCTTTATCCGCCCTCCGGACTGCCGCCAGACGAGGCGAATTTCTCGTCACCGCAGAAGTCGCGCCCCCGAAAGGGACTGATCCGACTCACATGCTGCAAATGGCGCACCTGCTAAGAGGACGGGTTCACGGCGTGAATATTACCGATGGCAGTCGGGCAGTCATGCGGATGTCTTCACTGGTTTCGGCGGCGCTACTATTGCAGCAAGGGATTGAGCCGATTTATCAAGTCGCCTGTCGCGATCGAAATGCGATCGGGCTTCAAGCAGATCTCCTCGGTGCTCATGCGTTAGGAATTCGGAACGTTCTCGCGCTCACAGGCGATCCGGTTAAGGCTGGCGATCATCCTGAAGCAAAGGCAGTGTTTGAACTTGAATCGGTTCGTCTGTTGCAGATGATTGCAAAGCTGAACGGCGGAAATGATTGGAATGATAAAACGCTCACCGATGGCGAAACTGATCTATTTGTCGGAGCCGCAGTCGATCCGCAGTGTGGCAGTTGGTCAGGATTACAGAAGCGATTTGAGCGAAAAGTGGCAGCGGGAGCGCAATTCTTTCAGAGTCAGTTGATTACGGATTTTGAGCGCTTAGACAAGTTCATGACGCAGGTTGCAAACGATCATGGCAAGCCTATCCTGGCAGGAATTTTCCTGCTCAAATCCGCGAAGAATGCCCGGTTTATCAATCGAGCGGTTCCGGGTGTGAACATTCCGGAGCATATTATCGATCGATTAGAAAAAGCGGCTGATCCCCTTCAAGAAGGAGTCCAAATCGCGGCTGAACAAGTGAAATTGGCGAAAGAACTTTGTCAAGGCGTGCACATGATGGCGGTCAAGCGCGAAGATTTGATTCCTGAAATCTTGGATTTGGCAGGAATTCCAACCATCGATCGAACTCTTGTAGAAGTTGGAAAAGCCTGAACGATTTGGAAAAATCTGGCTACGATCGAATTTGTACGATCGTGATTTAAGTTGCCATGACCGAATCCCCGTTCTTGAGAAATCCCTATGTCCCTGGAAAACCCGTCTCGCCGCTGCTCTTTGTCGGGCGAACGAACGAGATCGAAACCGCATTCGATCAGATTTTCAGTCGGGGACATTTAGCGATTTGGGGCGGCTCTGGCATCGGGAAAACGTCGTTTCTACAAATGATCGCGGCTCCACAAACCTGGAAATTTCGCGGACACGATCCAGCCAAAGCTGTGATTGTACTGTTGAGTTGTCTTGGAGTAACCCCGTTTACCGCTGCGAATTTTTGGAACGAGGTTTTTCTCGTGCTCAAAGATGCGCTGACCGATGAACCGGAAATTCAGCGAGAAGTTGAGAAATATCTGGAGCGGTTGACTGCAAGCAAAGATAATCTTCGATCGATTCTCCGACTCTTAGGCAAAAAAGAAAAATTCCTGCTCCTACTCGTCGATGATTACGATGTTGCACTCCAGGCAAACGCGGACTATACCGAAGAAGATGCCGCCAATTTTCTCAGCGAGTGTCGAAATCTCGCTTCTCACTCCCAAGAAAGCCAACACTTTGCCAGCATCGTTACGTCTCTTCGCCGTTTGAATGAAGCTGGAATCAAACTTAAACCTGGCGAATCTCCCTGGTACAATCATTACCTTTTTCAGCCACTCAAACCGTTTAGTGAGACGGATGCTGCTGCGCTTCTAGGGGGATTGCCACTTACGCCATCCCTCCGAGAAGGCATTCGAGATATTGCGGGCGGCAGTCCTGCTTTACTGCAAGTGGCGGGCTATCTTTTATTTCGCGAATTTCGTGCCAATCGACTCCCTGATCCCGATGCCTTTGCTGAGGAATTTCGACGGGCAACCGAGCATTATTTCGAGGATAACTGGACGTTTTCCAACGACATCGAACAAACCCTGATGATGCTTTTGGCACTGACGCATCTCAAAGGACGGTTACTGAAGAAACGTTATGACCTTGGGGATACGGATGTTATTTTCAGCCAAAAAGAGCGAGAATTAAGGGATCTCGAAGAACGTGGGGTTGTCGTCTGCCAATTACGCGAGGGTAAAAAGCACTATCGCTTTGCGTCCTCATTGATGGAGTGGTGGGTCATTAAGGAAATTGAAAACAGTGATGAAGAAAGCCTTCAATCAAGGCAACGCACCTTCTTGAATTTGATGAGCCGTCGGCAAGCGGAAACGGTGACAGACGCAATTCGCTGGCTATGGCAACACAAAGAAGAAGTGCCGACGATTTTGGTTTGGTTGGGTAAACTAACTTCTGCACTGTCTACTGGATTCGTTTAGTTTGAGCGGTTTCAGCACTTAGCTTTATGAGTTACTCGATCGAGCAACGAAGAAATCCGTATATTATTGGTCGTCCGATTACGGAACCCGATCGCTTTTTCGGACGCGATCGCTTGTTTGAGTTCATTACGGACAGTCTGCTTCAAGGATCACAGGTAATTCTGCTCCACGGACAACGGCGGATTGGAAAATCCTCAGTCTTGGCGCAAATTCCCCGATCGATTGACCTGAAAAATTTCGCTTTTGTGCCCTTGTCGCTGGAAGGAGATAGTCGGAAATCTCTCGGTGAAGTGCTGTATGAATTAGCACGAGATACGTTGCAACAATATGACTGTCTCAAGGCTCGAATTAAATTGCCGTCGATTAAGGATTTTCAGCACGATCCTCGATTGTTCTTGCGAAAGTTCATTCCTGATTTGCGAAGAGAATTAGCAGTCGAAAATATTGTGTTGCTGCTCGACGAATTTGATTCACTGCACAATCAAGAAGTTGATGACGCTGCGGAACATTTGTTTAAGTACTTACAAGCAGGAGTTTATGAATCTCCGAATTTATATTTAATTCCAGTTGTGGGCAGGCAGTTAGATGATTTGCCTGTGATGTTGAGCTTGTTCCGGGAATCACCGCATCAGGAAGTCGGATTGCTCGATCGACGAAGTGCAGAACAGTTAATTACCATTCCTGCAAAAGGATTGTTAGAGTACGACTTAGATGCGATCGATGCGATTCTCGAACTCTCAGCAGGACATCCTTATTTCACACAGGTGATTTGTTTTGCATTGTTCACGCATGCTCGGAATGAAGACCGCTGGAGAATTACGCGATCGGATGTCAGAGCCAATACAGAACGTGCGATCGAGCTTGGTGAAGGGGGTTTAGGCTGGTTCTGGGAAGGAATCCCACTTCCGGAGCGAGTTGTTTTCTCGGCTGCGGCTGAAGTTCCTCGTGCTCGTCAGGTCGAATATCCAGAACTTTCAAGCTTAGATTTTAGCGAAGTTGAACCTTTAGAACTATTGCGGGAATGTGGTGTTGAACTTACAGAATCCATTCGCAAAGGTCTAAATAATTTGGTCGATTGGCGATTTCTCAGAACCACCGGAAACCGTTCTGGAATTCGTCCGAGAGAGCGGCGTGAGTCAATTCCGCCCAGTGTTTCAACCTATCGAGTGTCGATCGAGCTTGTCCGTCGCTGGCTCGTTCAACGGCATCCGATCCGCCGCGAACTAAGGGAACTCGAAGATCTTGATCTCAAAGCACAGACTTTATACGAAACAGTCAGAGTTGCTAGACTTCGAGGGACAACGCCTAAGTTGATCAGCTTACTCAATGAAGCACTCAGACTCAATCCAAACCACTTTGAAGCCTTGTTTGAACTTGCAGATAGCTTAGCTGAAATGCGACAGTTTCCCCAAGCTCTGAAGTACTATAAACGAGCTTACCTAGTCGATGCAGTTCGAGTGAGAGATAACTATGTCGAAGCTCTGTATAACCATGCAGAAGAGCTACATAGCTTAGGTGAACACGATGATGCGATCGCACAATTAGAAGAAGCCTATGCGATGGAGCCTGACAACACTCACGTGAAGCGATTGCTGGATCAGATTCAGCGTGAGAAGCGATATGCAGATCAGCTAAAAGTGATTCCAATTACGAGTGTGAGTCAGGATGCGGGGTACATTTCCTCGATCGCGGAAGTTTCTACTAAGCAAGTGGACCTCAGTTCATTGCAGCAAGACTTTAACGAATTACGCGCTCAAGTGGTTGCAGAAGCTCCAAAAGAGGTAAAAAATCGCGCTTTAGAATATCTGAATGAATTACAAGAAGAGCTGTTTACTGAGAAAAAAGTGAATGGTTTAACGTTACTGTATGTTTATCGATGGTTTCGCAACCATCTACCGAAACCGTTGGTACAAGCTGTCACCGAGTTCGTCGATGAGGTGAGTGCAACGATTTCTCATCAAGATGAAGAAAAGCCTTTGTGAGAGATCTATTGCTTAGAGAACGAAGAAGTAGAGGGGACTTCATTAATAGAATAGAGGCTCATAACTCGTATCCTTAGATGACTTATCTTTGATCTTGCTTCCTGAGTAGAGCTTGTAATAGATTTCTTTGTTCTCTCAAAAGCTCTTGCTGCTCCGCCACCAAATCAGCCAATTGATCATTTGACTGTGTTAGAAGAATCACCAAGTTTCGATAGCGTTCTAGCAATCGAGTTTCCTCAATTTTGCGATGGCGCATCGATCGATGCGCCACCAAAGGCGGACGGTTGAGTCGAAGGCGTTTGCAAGTAAATTCGCCTGTCTCCGTTAATGTAAAAAGTTGTCCGTCCTCTAGTTCAATAAAATGTGCCGAAAAAGTCTCTTCACGCGGATTCCATAGTCGAGGTGACGATTCATCTGTAGCCCAATAATCCTGCTTGTACTGATTACACGATACACACGCATAAACCAGATTGTTGAGTGTATCAGCACCTTCTCTAGATTGCGGTTGAAAATGATCGATCGTCAGTTTTGCTCCAATATCTGTTTCTGAAACGCCACAAAACTCACAAGCGCAATTCGCTCGCTGTCGAACTTGTTCTCGAAGTTCTGCTGAAATCATGCAGAGCGGGGAATTGATAGCTGCTGCCGCAATTCCACTACTTCTTGTTTCAGTGCAGTATTCTCGGCTGAAACTTGCTGAATTCGATCGATAACCGCTTCCAACTGTCTTAATGAATCATCAATCTGAGTTTGCAGCTCTGACAAATTCCGACTGGGGACAAATGAAGACAAAATTAACTTACTCTCGATCTGGTCTTGATAGTCATACCAAGCGTTTAGCTGCTGTTCTTCTAGCACACTCAGAATTTCACCGCGAGTAGAGCGATCGTGTAATTGTCTTCCGAGTTCATCTGAGATCATACAAAATGCCTTCGATGTCTGAATTCCATCATACTGTGTCTTTGATTGAGGCGATCAATGTTTTCGATAGCCGCTTGGAGTCATGCCGATCGCATCTCGAAAAGCTTTCCCTAAATGACTCTGGCTATTGAATCCACAGTGTAAGGCGATTTCTGCGATCGACATCTTCGTTCCTTTTAACAACTGTTTTGCCCGCTCTACTCTTTGTTGCAGTACGTATTGATGTGGTGTCATTCCCATCGATTGCTTGAACATTCGGCTAAAGTGAAACTGACTCATTCCAGCAACAGTCGCTAAGTTAGCAAGTTTGATCTCTTGATCTAGATGAGCCTGGACATAGTCTGAAATTTGTAGAATTTTGCGATCGCTCAATCCCCCTTGATACACTGAAATTCGCGGCTGAATGCTCGAATACTCCCGAAGTAGATTCACAGCTAAGACATTCGCCAGCGATTCAACATACAATTGAGAGCCGCCACCTTGATGCAGTTCTGCTCGAAGTAACATTAATGTTTGCTCTAATTGTCGATCGCGAACTTGAAACTCGGTCACAAGCTCGATTTGATCAGAATCAAGTTCGATCTCTTGGGCAAGTGATTTGAGGAATTCTGCTGGAATTTGAACTGCAAGATAATGATCTTCGCCTTCCGCACAGTAGCTACCCGGAATATCAGTCGGAGCAATTGAAATATCGCCTTTTGAATAAAGTCCAACATAACGACGATCGCCAATTACTTGATGAAGGCGATACGGACGGGAAGACAAGCACAGCGCGATCAAATGACCTGCATCAGTTTTTGGAATTTCCATGCTTCCAGGTGGTTGCTGAAATTCTTCAACGATCAAGGGCTTCCAGCCGAGCGATTCACTCGACACGATTGGAATCAGCAAATTAGAGTTGAGGGCGCAGTTTGCCATATTTTTCAAAATGACAGCAAGAATTTGACGATCGCGCAAGATTCAGATAGTCCAAATCTTTTCTTTTCCTTAAGTTGTAATTGTAGTGGATTCATTTCACATTATGGAAAAACGAATTTCGATCGCAAGTTGGCTGTTTGTGATTGGTTCAGGCTTAGAGGGTGTTTGAGAAGGATAAAAAGCGGCTTTGCTGCGTTGCAAGTTCGCCCGGAAATGAATCTCCGGGCTAATGGAGGAAACCCCGCTGAAGCGGGCTAAGAGAGTCATACGGAGTTCTTAGCCCAGTTTAGTGGGCTTCCCCCGATCAGCCCGGAGATTCATTTCCGGGCGGGTGAATGCGATAAACGATAACTTCTCAAACATCCTCTTATTCATGGTTGATGCTGCTTCTGAGGTTATTAGCCGATTTTCGTTGGTGTCACTGCTTCATCTCTCAGAAGGAACTTTGTTTCTGGTTGGATCAATCTTTTTTATGCCGAATGAGAAAGGAAGTTCGATCAAATAAACGCTAGGTTAGAAAGTCAGGGAATCGAGGAAGGTAAACAATGGTGATGGCTCTGATCCGTAATCTACGGATTCAAACTGAAATTAGAGAGTTTTTGAAATTGGCGGTTCCGCTGGCGAGTGCTCAAGTTGCTCAATCGGCAACCGGATTCGCAGACACAATCATGATGGGGAGAATGGGAGTCGATGTTTTAGCAGGAGGTGGACTGGCATCGATTATCTATCTGTCGATTATGGTAACTACGAGCAGCATGGTCATGGGTGTGAGTCCTTTGATTGCAGAAGCATTTGGAGCAGGGCAACAGACGCGGATTCAGCAGATTGCACGTCAGGGACTTTGGTTGGCGCTGATCGTGACCATTCCGATGATGATCGTGACAGGACATCTCGATCGATGGATGATTCATACGGGGCAAACAGAAACGACGATTCGGCTTGCCAATACTTATCTCGATATTATGCTGTGGGGATTGTTTCCGGCAGTCGGATTTGCAGCATTACGCGCAACGGTTTCCGCGCTCTCTCAAGCACGTCCGATCATGATTATTGTGATCACTGGAACTGCATTTAACATTGTTTGGAACTATATCTTGGGGTTTGGGAAGTTTGGCTTTCCGCAGATGGGACTTGCAGGATTAGCAGTAGCAAGTGTACTCGCACTGTGGGGAATGTTCCTTGCATTGGCGTTGTATATCTTCCTGCATCCGAAGCTGAGGAACTATCGCATCTTTCAAAATTTGCATCAAATCCGCCCCAAGATCCTTCGAGAAGTTGCCTGGGTTGGAGTGCCGATCGGGATTTTTGCAGGACTGGAAACCGGATTTTTCATGGTGATTATGCTTTGGATGGGAACGCTTGGAACCGCAGCTTTGGCAGCCCATCAAATTGTGTTTCAAACGCTGACCGTGATCTTTATGATTCCGCTGGGAATTTCTTTTGCGACTACGGTAAGAGTGGGACAATGGTTGGGACGGAAAGACATTCTCGGTATTCGGCAAGCTGCTGGAGTCAGTTTGGGTTTGACTACGATCGTAATGTTGGGAATGTCGATCGTATTCCTCGTATTTCCGAAGCAAATCATCGGCATCTACTTAAATGTGCAAAATCCGAACAATGCAGAGATTGTGTCTTTGGCGTTGCCGCTCTTGTTTATTGCTGCGATCGCTCAAGTGCTAGATGGCTTGCAAAAAGCAGTTTATGGCTGTCTACAAGGCTTACAAGACACTCGAATTCCAATGCTTCTAAACGTTCTTGGCTTTTGGGGTGTGGGCTTGTCGATCGGATATCTATTGAGCTTTCAACTGGGAATGGGAAGCCAGGGATTGTGGATCGGGCAATCGATCGCGATCGCAGTCGTGGCTGTCTTATTCACTGGGCGATTTTTGAGATTGATCGCCCAGCGAAAAGCGCTTAATCCGGGAAGTTGATTTGCAGATCTCCATCGATCGATAAATCATTCTTTGATTGATCGAGTTCGATGATGGTTCTTTGGAAGGTTGGACTCAGCAAGTTTTGTAGAAGTGTCCGAATCGTTGGATTAATGACAATTAGATCTGCTGCACTTGGGTTGGTGGTACGAACAACATTTGTTCCTGTACCGCCATCGAGTCCATCATTTTCCTCACCACCAAACAGGTAGTCATTACCCTCATCGCCCCCAATCCGATCAATGCCTCTCAAACCAAAGAGAATGTCATTGCCATCGCCACCCAGAATTGTATCTTCGGCAAGTTGCGTCAGTGCAGAACCGGGAGTCCGATAGATGAAATTGTATTGATGCGGCATGACCTGAAGGAAATTGTATTCTTCATCGCCATAATCAAAGAAGCTCTTATTCAATTCAAAGTTCAGATCGAGTTGGCGATTGATGACTGGGAGCATCATGGTGATATTGTCACCGACCATGATATCGTCACCACGATCGCCATTCATTCGATCGTTACCCGTAATCAAGGTGTGAGAATGATTTGCGCTCGGATAGTTAATTCCGTGAGTCGTCGTGTTAAGGTCACGAATAAAGACCTTCGCATCCTCAGACAAGAGTTCTAAATCTCGCTGGAGTTGAACCCGTTCAGCATTCGTTTGCGGTGCTCGATCGACTAATGGCAGAATCAAGTTACTGTAACCCGCAACCATCAGATCGTTACCTTCTCCACCGCTCATCTCATCATTACCAACCTTCAGATTGAACTGACGCAAATCGGCTCGTGCAGGTTTATCTGCTCCGATCAGTGAATAGTTCCAGAATGATCCTCGAACATAGTTCGGATTACGGAAGATCGGTTCGAGAATCAGTGAATCATCTGCGAACAGTTTGTCATCTCCACCGCCACCGCTCACGATATCGTTACCGATCGCGAATGTGTAAGGCTGAGTCGTTGTTCCTCCAAGTGGAGCAGAAACAGCATTCACAGTTGTATTAAACGCGGTCAGAACTTGCTGTAAGTCAAGAAGCTGCTGGCTTAGAGTTGCCGCATCAGATGGAGACTTCACAACCATTCCGCTTAAGACAACTCCGTTATCGCTCATGACTAAATCGCGATCGTCACCGCCATCAATGACATCACTACCGACGGTGAGTTCTTGCGGTTGTGCTCCACTTCGACCCGTGATCGCGAGTTCTAAGCTCTGCAAGTCATACATCAAGTGATACAGCGATCGAGTCATCAAATCAAAGCCTTGGTCGATCGAGCTAATTCCAGTTCTTAATGGAACCGTATTCATGTAGTGATCGCCAACGACCGTATCGAAACCAGCACCCGCTACGATCGTATCGTTACCTGCTAAGAGATCTAGATGATCAACGGCATTCGGAATCACTGAAACAAAGGGCTTCAATGTGTTGCCATTTGCACGTCGCAGCACATCAATGATTGGAGTCGGTGAATTATCCCGCTTGAGAGACTGCGATCGCGTTAAAGTTGGCAGCAATCCATAGAACGGCTTCGGAGTCAGCGTCATATTCGGAGTGACAATTGTTCCAAACAGTCCTAACTCTAAGTTCAGATTCACCGATTGTTCGATCAAGTGAATACCACGAGTCACAGTCGGAAGCTCTGCATTAAATGGCATCAGATTGACCGTATCATCACCAATAATGAAGTCATCGCCGCTTTGATCATCAATGCGATCGTTGCCTGCATTTCCTTCGATGTAGTCGTTTCCGAATCCACCTTGAATCACATCATTGCCGCGCTGACCGAAGATAGAATCTTCTCCGTTACCGCCATCCAGTGCATCATTGCCATCTGCAAACAGAGACACTTGATAAGTCGATAACTTCCACTGACCTGCTTCTAGAACTTTGTTACCTGCCGCATCATATTCACCTGCAAGCAAGAGCAAATCGGGATTCTGGAACTGTTCAGGCTGTGTTCCGTTCACAATTCCCATCAGTCCACCCACATCAGTCAGAATCACATCTCGATGCCATGAACCATTCAAATTCACTCTCGCTGTACCATCAGGATTGTAGTCACGGGAAATGAGACCAACATCGCCCAAGATCGTATCCTGACCGTCGCTGCCTGTAATAAAGTCATTTCCAAGCTGACCGTATAGCTCATCATCGCCTGCACCGCCATCAATGCGATCGTCTCCGCGTTGTCCTTGAATGATGTCATCTCCAGAACCGCCGCTCATCGTGTCATTACCACCAATACGATCGACATCATCAAATCGAGTCACATCGCGAATCACACTATTAAACGGTGCAACATATCGCTGCCAAGTACCATTGACCAATCGACGAGTGATCGTGCCATTGTCCCCGATCATCACATCAGCCGCCGCGCCACCATCCATCCGATCGTCACCATCTGCGCCGCCGATCACATTGTGACCGCCGATCATATCGTCTTCGCCCTCATTGCCGTTTAGATCATCATTGCCTTGCTGACCGAGCAGAATATCATCGCCTTGATCGCCGTAGAGCGTATCATTCCCGCCACCCTCAGAGGCTTGAGTATTGATCGAAATGTAATTGCGATCGCGTTGTAGTGCTTGGTAAACAATGCCATGATCACCCATTAATAAGTCATCAGATGCAATAGCATTATCAGATGTAGCGCTCAATCGTTCACTAAAGAAAGCAGCATCTTTAACATTGATTCCGTCCATCATCCAGATCGACGCATCCCCACTGCGCTCACGCCAGAAGATGTCTACTTTGCCATCTTTATCCAAATCTCCAACGCTCTGGATTGACCAATTTAATGGAATGCTCGGAATCAATGAACCATTGATCACATTCTTGCCGTCCATTAACCAGACTGCGACACCCCCTTGGAACTGTTCGCGCCAGATTAAATCAACCTTGCCATCATTGTTCAAGTCGCCCACTTTCTCGATCGTCCAATTGAGCGGAATGCTTGGAACCAGTGAACCATCAATGACGTTCTTACCATCCATTAACCAGACAGCAACGCCCCCTTGAATTTGATCACGCCAGATTAAATCAACCTTGCCATCATTGTTCAAATCACCCACTTTCTCGATCGTCCAGTTAATTGGAACAGTGGAAACGAGTGAACCATCAATAACGTTCTTACCATCCATCAACCAGACAACGACACCGCCTTGGAACCGTTCACGCCAGATTAAATCTGCTTTACCATCATTGTTCAAATCACCGATATGTGCGATCGACCAGTTGAGCGGAATACTTGGCACGAGTGAACCATCAATGACATTCTTACCATCCATTAACCAGACTGCAACGCCGCCTTGGAACTGTTCGCGCCAGATTAAATCCGCTTTGCCATCATTGTTCAGGTCTTGAATTCCAGCGATCGACCAGTTGAGCGGAATGCTCGGCACTAATGAGCCATCGATCGCACGCCTTCCATCCATCAGCCAGACCGCAACGCCACCTTGAACTTGATCCCGCCAGATGAGATCCGACTTGCCATCATTGTTTAGATCTTGAACGCCTTCGATCGTCCAATTCAACGGTATACCCGGAGCCACGATCGCAACATCCAGCACTGTCTTACCGTTCATCAACCAGACTGCAACATCACCGCGAATTCGATTGCGCCAGACGAAATCTTCTCGTCCATCGTTATTAAAATCACCTTGACCTGCGATCGACCATTCTCCAGATGCCAGAATGTTCGGATCAATGCCGTTATCTCCCGCGATAAAATCTTCACCCGTACCGCCCAGTAGTTGATCTTCGCCTGTACCCCCAAAGAGGATGTCATTTCCGCCCAAGTTCGGATCAGTTGTAGTAACGATGTCCAGGGTTGATAAATCACTATCGGCAGCAATCATTTGATCGCCTGCGAATGCAAAGTCAAATCGACCGTTATCTCCTAGGATGCGATCGTTGCCTGCATCTCCGTAGAGACGATCCTGAGCAAATCCACCCAGAATCAGATCAACTCCATCTCCACCAAAGATAGTGTCATCGCCACCAAGTTCTGGAGAGGTGCTAGTAAATAGACGAATCTTGTTAGTCTCTAAGATGATTTGCGCGTTATCACCTGCCAGAACATCGTTTCCAGCATCTCCAGTGACACGATCGTTACCTGCTCCCGCAATGATAATATCGTCCTCTTCATTGCCTGAGATGAGGTCATCTCCGCCAACTTCTGGGGAAAGAACCTCGATCGTATCTAACGTGTTCGGATTCTGGTCGCTCAGATAAGCAAGAACACCGTTATCACCCAGAATGATATCTTCGCCTGTGTTGCCTTGAATCACATCATTTCCAGATCCGCCGAGAATACGATCGTCGCCCTCATTCCCTTCGATCGTATCATTGCCACCAATCTCAGAATCAGTCGTCGTGATGTTGGTTAGAACATTGTTCCCGTTCACCACTTGATAAGGCAGGATTCCATTGTCACCGAGAATGATGTCGTCTCCGGTGTTGCCTTGAATCACATCATTTCCGGAACCGCCGAGAATACGATCGTCGCCTTCATTTCCTTCGATCGTATCATCGCCACCAATCTCAGAATCAGTCGTCGTGATGTTGGTTAGAACATTGTTACCGTTCACCACTTGATAAGGCAGGATTCCATTGTCGCCGAGAATGATGTCGTCTCCGGTGTTTCCTTCAATCACATCATTTCCTGAACCGCCGAGAATGCGATCGTTGTCTTCATCACCACTAATCACATCATTGCCACCAAGCTCTGGTGAGTCTGTCTGAATCGTGGTAAGAATCGGTGTGTTTTGCTCGATTCTATAGCTCAAAGATCCAGTGTCACCGAGAATGATATCTTCGCCTGCGTTGCCTTGAATCTCATCGTCGCCCGCACCACCGAGAATACGATCGTTGTCTTCATCACCACTAATCACATCATTGCCGCCAATCTCTGAAGCGAACGTGAACACAAAATCACGCAGTCCATCGTCCTCTTCAACTCCGTAGTACACGATACCGTTATCACCCAGAATCGTGTCTTGTCCGAGGTTGCCTGTGATCACATCATCACCCGCACCACCGAGAATATGATCGTCTCCGTCATCTCCGGCAATAACATCATTGCCCTCTACTTCAAGAGCATTGCTGAGAATGAATTCGCGTTCTGGCTGGTCTGGAATGTAAGCGAACTCACCATTGTCACCGAAGATATCATCATTGCCAGCATTGCCTTGAATGTTATCATCGCCCGCACCACCGAGAATACGATCGTCCTCTTCATTACCTTGAATGACATCATTTCCGCCTAGCTCTTGGCTTTCTGAGCTGATTAAATCAATCTCGTTGGTGTTGCCATCGATGTTAACGAGACCATGATCCCCAAACAAGATATCTTCACCAAGATTTCCGAAGAGAGTATCATTTTCTGCACCACCAAAAATAAGATCATCGCCTTCGTTACCTGCGATCGTGTCATTTCCACCTAAGCTTGTATCGCTGGTTCTAATTGCGATCGAGCTATTGTTATTTGCAAGATAGTCGAGAATGCCGTTATCACCCAAGATCACATCGTCGCCCGTATTGCCTGTGATCTCATCATTTCCAAATCCGCCAAAAATGACATCATTGCCCTCATTTCCTTCGATCGTGTCATCGCCTCCTTGATCTGGGAGAAGTGACTCAATTCTTTCAATGACCTCTGAACTGTTGCGGGTGATAGAGCCATGATCACCTATTACAATGTCATCACCTTCACCCCCTAGCAGTACATCACCCCCTACACCGGGTTGATCTGTACCGCCTGCGCCCCCAATGATAATGTCATCGCCCAGTCCACCTGCGATCGTATCAGTACCACCCTCTTCTGCATCGGTTGAATAGATATCATTCGCTCTTCGGCTACCATCTGCAAAGACAACCACACCGTTATCACCCAGGAGAATATCATTGATGTTCTCGGTACTTACTTCGATCGTATCGTTGCCTGTACCCCCAAGAATAATTGCTGCACCTTCATCTCCTTTCAGCGTATCGTTACCGCCTGCGGTTGATTCAGCCGTTGCAACTCTTAGAATCGTTCCATTTGCTAAAGTAACTCGCGCTCCATCTCCGACCAGAATATCTAAGCCTGCATTGCCATTGATTGTATCGTTTGCGGCTCCACCAATCAGAATGTCATCGCCATCATTGCCTGCGATCGTGTCATCGCCTCCTTGAGTAGACACACGAGTTTCAATGCTTTCAATGCTATTGGTTGCATTCCGAGTAATGTAACCGCTGTCACCGATCACGATATCAATACCTTCGTTACCGGATAGCTGGTCGCTTCCTGCACCGCCCACAATCACATCATTGCCTAAACCGCCTGTGATTGTATCTTGACCTCCAATGCTTTCATCAGTCGAGAAAATATCATTCGCTTCTGGGCTACCGTCTGCTCGAACAACCGCGCCATTGTCACCAAGCAGAATGTCGATCGCATCATCGGTTCCACCTACGATCGTATCGTCACCAGAGCCACCCAGAATTACATCGGCATTATCATTACCGGATAACGTATCATTGCCGCCACTATTTGCACTTGTGGTCTGAATTCGCGTGACTGCACCTGCTTGAGTGCGTGTGACTTGACCGTTATCACCGAGTAAGATATCTTCACCTAAATCACCTGAAATCGTATCGTTACCATCGCCACCGAGAAGAATATCATTACCACCGCTGCCCGTGATTGTGTCTGCACCACCGGAACCTGCGATCGCACGAATTTGGGTTGCACTCCAGCTACCTTCATCCCCAACAATGATGTCATCGCCACTGATTCCATCGGCATCACCAATCAGGTTATCTGCACCGCCACCCCCAAAGATAATGTCATTACCAACACCGCCAAAAACCGTATCATTTCCAGTGCCGCCAGCGGTTTCGATCGTGCTCATTTGTGCGATCGAGATGACCGCTTGACCCGTACTATTCAGCACACGAGCATCATCGCCCAAGACAATATCATTACCTTCTGCGGCAGTAATCGTATCATTGCCATCTGCGCCACCTTCAGGCAGATAGGTTGAAGAACCACCCACAACTAGATCATTACCAATACCAGCATTGATAATGTCGCTCCCTGCTCCCCCTTCAAGATAGTCATCTCCTTCTTGAGAGCGTAAGGTATCTGTGCCTTGACCGCCGAACAGTGCATCATTACCTGCTGCACCTTCGATCAAGTCATCGCCCCCTTGACCGAACATGACATCATTGCCCTCTGCACCATAGAGCTTATCGGCTCCCGCTCCACCAATCAGAGTGACTGTACCGTTGTTCGCGATCGAGCCATGATCACCGATCACGATATCATTGCCCGCTTCTCCGTACAGTTCATCACTGCCATCTAAAGTTCCGGCAGTTGCAGTACTGCTACCTCCGATTAGCCGATCGCCACCACTACCAGCCCAGAGTTTATCGCTACCTGTACCGCCTTCTAGATAGTCATTTCCGCTACCTGCTTTTAGCTGATCATCACCATCATCACCGAACAGTTGATTGTTACCTGTGAGATCTTCGATCGTATCGTTGCCACTACCACCTCGCATTACATCATCGCCATCTTGAGCGGCATCTGGAGCAGTCGTGGAATCTCCGTACAGGGCATCATCTCCCGCCTCTCCGAAGAGTTGATCTGCACCTGCACCCCCTTCGATCAAGTCATTATCATCGCCACCGCGTAAGGTATCATTGCCACGCCCCCCGAAGAGGATATCCAGACCTGCACCGCCTGTGATTTCATCGTCTCCAGCATCACCTCGAATGTTATCGTTACCCGCTCCACCATCGAGAATATCTTTGAATGCGATCGCGCTATCATTCGAGCCTGTATCACCAGAAAGATTGTCGTTGCCTGCTCCACCTCGCAGCGTATCTTCACCTGCTCCGCCAATTAATTGATCGTTTCCGTCCTCACCTTCGATCGTGTCGTTGCCTGCACCGCCCGTAAGTTGATCATTACCTAAACCGCCAAAGATACTATCGTTGCCAGAACCGCCTCTAAGTCGATCAGTTCCGTCACCGCCTCTGAGTGTGGCGTTCACTGTGACTGAATCATCTAGCAGAATGGCATCATTACCTGCTCCACCATTCCCTTCGATCGAAGTTACGCCGCTGTAAACTTGTGTATGACCTGCAAAGGTCACTTCAATCTTGCCGGGTTCAAGCTGCTTTAAGGTGAAGTTCTCATCGCCATCCGTTTGACCTTCACCACGTCGTGAAGCTCGATCGCCCATGTTCAGTTTCAACACACCATTTTCGACTTCTGCCAGAATCGGCGGTTTTGCTCGCTCTTCACAACTCAGGTTGAAGTCGAATAAGGTGACATCCACGATCGTAATGTCAGCTTCAAACAAGGTGATAAAGCCGAAGAGGAAGGTATCAATTCCAATTCGTCCGTAAGCTCGAAGGAAGGCATTCAGAGAGCCAGACAGATCAAAGACACACTCGATCGGGGTTGAGAGCAATTCATCGAGATAGACTTTGCCATCATCATTTGGATCGTTCCAGTTTGCGCCAATGTTTGCCCGGATGCCGCCTTCGACTCCCGCTTGAGCAACAACGGCGGACAGTGAAGCACCTGCGGTAAAGGTTGCAAATAGAGAGACTTCTGCAATATCTGTACCACTAAATACATTTGCTCGATCGCCAAAATAGAAGCCGTTGAGGAAGTTTCCTTGCTGAATGCCACGAGTGTCAAAGCCGATCGAGAAGTTGGCGGCAATTCCTAAGCTTCCTCCAATGTTGGCGAACAATGGAATCGGTGGAATCAGCGGACCAAAGCTTTGAGAGAAGGAGAGTTCTGCTTTGAGTTCTGGAATCTTCCAGGTGACGAGATCTACGGTTTTTCCAGTGAATAGACCTAGAACATTTGCGGGATTGCTCAAGAGTGGGAAGTCAAGACCGATCTGGCGAAGTCTACCAAACAATCCTTTGAGTTTGTCGATCGCTCCAGGCGTACCCGTACCTGTGCCCGTCGTCCCTCGATTGAGGCGATTGAGTGAATCATCAACACTAGACACTCCACCTCTGAAGCTGCCGCTGTTGAGTTCGATTTCACCTGGTTTTCGTAAGTCTTGAGTGAAGTCGAAGTCACCGAAATTGATAAAGATATTGCCTTCGGTTTCGGCGGATTCTTGGATAAAGGAATCAATCGATCGAACAATTTCTAACCATTTCGCGATCGTATTTCCGCCCCGACCAAAGAGCCGAATTGCATCAATAAAGGTGACAGGTCCACGCCCCACCATTTTCGATAGATCAGAGATTCCCGGAAGCTCTTTCTCCATCAGATCCAACACGGGGCGAATTGGCTTCAAATAATCATTCACGTTCTGAAGCAATGGCTTAATTGCGCGGGTCATAAAGTCGCCCAAATCTAAGCCCAAATTGTTTAGAGATACGATCGGTGCTTTGGATTCACCTGTACCAGCAGCGGCTCCAAATCCTTTCTCGAATGACCATTCAACAAAGAGATCCGCACTGATTTTTGGTAAAGGACTATCCGCCTGACCAACACCCGCTTGCAGATTGAGTGAAACAACAGCACTCGTGTTCAATGTTGCTGCAACTTTAACTCCTCGTAGTTCTGACAGCAGCAACTTACCATCATCATTCGGATCAACCAGATCAAATCCAATTTCACCATTGATCCCGGTTTGGAATTCATCGGTTTTATCACCGTCTCGGTTATAGTCTTTGTCGTCAGCAGCTTCGCTCAGGAATTTGTTAGTCGCAGCAACATTCAAGACGAAGAGATCAGCCGAGATTGTAGTTCCATTCTTCAGGTTGACTCCGAGATCGAACTTAAAGTCGGCTTCGTTTTGGGGGACTCTCAAGAAGAAACCGTCTGTCAGATTGATGCCAAATCCAAGTTGTAGTTCATAGCCGAGAGATAGTTCAACGCCACCTGATGTTTTGAAGTCAAAGACAAAGGCTTCTAAACCAAGATCAAAATCTGTTTCAAAGGTGCTTGTTCCACCGATGCGGAAATCGATCGTTAATTCTCCAGTGTTGATGTCTACGGATACAGCGACATCTTTGAAGTCGATCGCGCCATCATTGTTATCGTCCGTGAGAATGAGAATGCCCAGCGGATTGAGATTGTCGTAAATGATTTTCTGAATGGCTTCTTCAATCTGAGTCGGTCCGGTTTGAACAAATTCGCGCAGTGGAGCCAGGAACTCTTCGCGCAAGTCTTTGATAAATGAACCTGCACCACCAAGATCGAGATTTTTTCCAACGATCGGTAATCGCGTCAGGACATCGCCTTCAAGCCCTTTCTGCAACACCGCTAAGAAGAGATCAATTCCAGTTAACAGTGTGTTTAAGTCCAGCTTGCCTGTTGAAAGACTGTTCAGAAGTCCACTGGTTTCGAGTTTGAAAGTACTAAAATCTTTGAGGTCAGGAACTTCAGCAATGACCTCACCAACTTCTACACCTACAAGCGCGATCGGTAAATTTACATCAATTCTGCCTTCGGTCGTGAACTCAATACTATTGAGTCCTAATTCCGAGAATAGAATCTTGCCATCGCTGTTGGGATCTTTTAACCCGACTTTGAATTTCGCAGGATCATTACCATCTTGCAGTGAAAGCGTTCCTTCACCGTTGCCTAAACTTGCCTCAACGCCGCCAATTCCAACCGTTGCACCAAAGTTAGCAACATTGAATTTGGCATACAATTCCAGTCCAGTCGAAGCTTGAATAAACGGTTGAACAAACGGAGAAGTCGTGAGAAATTCTAAGCCAAATCCAAGACTCAAACTCGCGCCCAAGAACATATCAATCTTTCCTTCGGTGCGGAAGTCGATCGGAATTGATACGCCTTGATCCTCTAAGGAGAAGTTGAGGGGAATGTCTGTCTTCTGGAATTGAGCAATGTCATAGTCAAAGCCAAAGAGCAGTTCTCCATCGTCACTAAACGACAATGAGAATCTTTGAGGAACCGCTTTCGAGAAGTCTGCTAAAACTGTATTCAGCGTGTTGAGATCATTAGTCGATAAGCTACTAGACAGCGTTTTAATCGCAGCTTTCAATCCATTAAACGCTTGCGTCATTGTGAATGGATTGCTTTGACTGATCCCTTGATTCATCAGTGCCAAAGCATCTTCTAGCTCAGAGGTATCTACTCCTGTTAAAGCGTCGATCGCAGTATTTAAATCATCACGAACATCTGTAACGGCAACTCCAAATTCTGGAAAATCAAAGCCAAATGCTTCAAAGATAAACTTCGCGATCGTTTGTGCGGAGGGAATCTCTGCTACGAATCCGTTAAATGCAGCTTTGATTGCTGTTTTATCGACTGTGGTTGGCAAGCTGTTTAACAGTCGGCGAACTTCTCCCATCTGGCTAATGACTGGAGCGGGAATTTCTCCCAAAGCATCGACACCAGTTGGGATTCTTTGAATTGCGGCTTCTAATCGACTTAGAGCTTGAGATAGTCGATCGCTTTCGTTCTCAGAAAGTGAGTTTGTAAAATCTGGTTTGGCTAGTTCTGTCCGAATTGCAGTGATTTTAGTAGACAGTAGCGATTTAATACCTTCGAGCTTATCCTTAATTTCGCCGTAAGCTTGCTGAATCGGGTCAAGGAAGCCTAGTAATTCATTCAACGATTGATTAACTAATGGCAGCTTTGTATTGAGTGCTTTAACATCTTCATCGAGCAGGAAATCGATCGCTTTACCGACCAGTCTCAACACATCTTTGGCTGAGAAATTCTTGAAGCGATCGACAATTTCATTAAATCCTTGAGCAGTCGCAGTCGTATCGAGCGTTTTTGCTAATGGATCAAGCGTGAATCCAAGTTCGAGTTGGGGCTGTGTTCCGAGTTCTAGACCAAAATCGGATAGTCCTTCAATTGCGATCGGTAAAATTACATTGCCTGATACGGTGAAGCTTGGATCAACGATCGCGCTTAAGGAACCCGCATTGTTCAGCAAATCGTTTAACGTAATTCCTAAATCATTTGCGGTTGGATCTTTTAGACCCATCGAAGCATCTAACCCTAAAGATGCCGTTCCATTCGCAATTCCAATTTCTAGAATCGAGATCGCTGCGGAGAGATTGATGTCATCAGCACTAATGGTTGCATCTGCAAAAATGCGACTGTTTGAGGTGAAGAACAATCGCTCACTAAAGCCTGCTCCATTTCCTGGTAAATCGAGACTGATTCCGATTCCTAACTCAAAGCCTGCATTCGCGCTAAATTTGCCCGTTGCACCTCCCGCAAGATTCAAAGTCGCGATCGAAAGATCGATGTCTTTGCTAAAGTCGAATTCGACGGTTTTTTCAAATTCTGCGCTCTTCTCAATGTTGAACGTGATCGCGTTCTTTGCAGCATCATATTTCGCATCAATGCCCGCTTTGTCCAATCCTGTTAATCGAACAAGTTCATCAACTAGCTCCTGAATCGTGTTGAACTCAGAGAATCCGCTGGTGAGATCATCAATAATCTGGGTGAAATCAACAACAGTATCAATGCCTTCTTTGAGGAACGGAATGCCCCCCTCTGGATTTAATCCTGCTGAAATGTTTTGCAGTGCGCCGCCGATTTGCCGAATTAGACTTACTACATCGGCAGGAGTAAGCTGCTTGAACTTCAGAAGTTCGGCAAAGTTCTGAACATTAACGCTTGGCAGGTCGCCTGTGAATACGTTCGCGTCGGAGATTGTAAGAGTCGGTGTTCCTGCGATCGACAATCCTGCAAACTGGGCTGAAATCGGAAGATTAACGTTTAACGTACCTGTAGGCGTGAGTGCTACAAGGGTTGTAATTGACGTTTCCTGCAATTCATCCAGCGTCAACTTACTGTCAGCATTTGGATCGTTGAAGTCTACATCAAGATTGGCATTCAGAGACAAACTGCCATTATTTATCGCTGCACCAAGGAAGCCAACTTCTAAGCCAACATTCAGATTATTTGCTTGTGCGATCGCGCTTGCAGAAAGTTCATTGAATTTGACGTAGAACGCTTCTGAAGGCGCTAATCCACTCGTCATGTCATAGCCAAACGTAAAATCAAAGACAACCTTTCCAGTCAAATTAACTGAGGTCGAGCCATCTAGCTTCACGCCAAAATCAGTCGTCGCTTGCTCTCCCAAATCGAAATCAGCCGCGATCGTGCGAGTTGCTTCAAACTTCAAACTAAAGCTCAAATCTCTGCCTAATAGGGCACTTGCAATCGAATTCGGATCGAGCGTGAATGTGAGATCTCCAACGGTTGCACTCAGTGTTCTAATGCGATTGGTCAGTTCATCAACGGTTGGAGTCGCATCTGTATCCAGATAGTTCACCAGCGGATCGACTAACTGATTTTTGAGCAAGGAACTAATATCGATTACTTCTGCGATCGATTCACCCACAACCGGGATCTTTCCGGTGAATGCTGAGAGGGTTTCAACGCGATCGCTCCAGATTGCAAACTGCTGCAATCCGGTCTTAAGTCCTTGCACAACATCTGATGAAATTGCCGCCAGAGT
Organism: Leptolyngbya sp. AN10; assembly: GCF_050565645.1. Lineage (NCBI taxonomy): Bacteria > Bacillati > Cyanobacteriota > Cyanophyceae > Leptolyngbyales > Leptolyngbyaceae > Leptolyngbya > Leptolyngbya sp. AN10. The sequence continues at coordinate 326,276 of NZ_JBNXVP010000003.1, read as the reverse complement.
TGAATCGTAAATTGCATTAGCGTCGATCGCTAATTTTGCAGCAATGTCTCCAGTGCTAACCTCAAGCGTCCAATCTCCGTTAGAACTACCAGTCAGATCATCTGAAGCGGCGATGTCTGCTCCAATAATTTGGCTCAACCGCTGAATGAATAAGCTTCCCTGTGATCCCAACGCAGCATTACACGCATAGAGCAGAACATCCGCATCAGGAGCCAACGCATTCTGCCAGCTTGTTAACTGTGCAGAATATCGATCGAGCGTTTCGAGATTCAGTTCAGTTGATCCAAGCTGCAACAATCCTGCATTTCCATGTGAGATGATGTGCAGCGCTTCAAGGCTCTGATATTGAGTCAGAATGCTACTAATTTGATCGATACCGTTCTGAGAAGGATCGAGAATGATCACTTCTTGATCTGAGTTGATCGCTTTTAGGAGTTGTTCATCGGTTGCGAATGCACCATCGACGATCACCAGCGATCGAGGTTCAGCAGATGAACGATACGATCGAGCAAACTGCCCAGAGACAAGAGTGCTACTCAGTGGAATGCTCAAAGGAGAAGGTTGATTCGATCCTAATAAGCTTTGTTCTGCTAACAATGAGGATTGCAAGCGATTTGCTCGATTGAGTTCCACGACGTATACTCCTGTATCTCTGGGAAAATTGAATAAAGCCAAATTTTGAACACGCGAAAGCTGTGCCTCTGAGAGATCAATTGATGCTCAGAGGGTGTTTGAGAAGCATAAAAAGCGGCTTTGCTGCGTTGCGAGTTCGCCCGGAGATCAATCTCCGGGCTAATGGAAGAAACCCCGCTGAAGCGGGCTAAGAGCGTAATTCGGAGTTCTTAGCCCGCTTCAGCGGGCTTCCCCTGATTAGCCCGGAGATTCATTTCCGGGCGGGTGAATGCGATCAACGATTACTTCTCAAACACCCTCTCAGAGGTCACACAAATCAGAATTCAAGAAACAAAATTCTATGCAGCAGCAAGCACAGAAGGAGTTTCAGTCGATGCACCCAACTTCACATTCACTTCCTGCGCCTTCTCGACCAACCACTGTTGGAACAATCGATCTTCGAGAGATTTTTGAATCGCTCCTTCAAGCGTTGCAGGCAAGAATTGTTCTACTCGGAACACACACCAGCGTTGCTCCATGTGGAGAGGTTCAACTAACTCACCCACCCTTGCATTGCGTAAGGTTCCTCGCACGTCTTCAGGCAGTTGACCAAACCGAATTGCACTCTTCATCACACTGACTTTGAGCGGATCGGCGATCGTATATTCGCTCACCACTCGATCGAAGTCTTGACTGGTTGAAACTTGGGCTTTGAACTGATGCGCGTGAGCTTCTTCGGCAAATACAATACAGGTCACTTCGACTTGATCTAACAGAGATCTCTGCTCATCAAATAAGGCTTGTAAATTCGGGGCAGCAATCTTTGATTTGAGCTTTTCTAGCTTCAGATTCAAAATAATCCGATTCTGAAACAAATCATAGTTCATGCCTTGACTGTCCAACCATTGCTGAAAAGTGGTTGCATCCATTAATTTTTGCTGCACTCGAACTTCGACCGCAGCTTGTTCAACTTCTGCTAACGTCACGTTTAGATCATCCCGCTGCTGAATCTCAGTAAAGATGATGTGCTGTTCAACAATGTCGCGAATCCAAGGAAGCAAGCGACCGGAAAGCTGGTAGTATCGCAGGACAGTTCCAAGCGATAGAGAAGCATTATCGATCGTTAACAAAGCTGTAGAATCAAAATCTGTCATGATGCTCTAGAAAAGTGAAGGGTAATTCGTAGCAATTCTTACTCAAGCGTTGTGCTGGAGAAGATATGGTTCGGGCAACTATGTCTAAAACTATACTGACTAATCCCTAAGTTGACTCGTAGTTTCACTGGTTTTTCACCACGCTCTATCTGTCATTGAGTAGCAATGCGGACAAACTAGAACTCAGACGAGATACCAAACAAAAAGAACAGTCCTTGCAAGCTCAAATCATTTTTGCTCTGGGTAAAGACACCTGGGCTGGCAGAGTCTACAAATCGAATCGAATCAGACACATTAAATAGATGTTGATACTCATAACCAATGCTGAAATTGAGATTCGATCGACGACCAATTTTCGGTTGCCAAGTCAATCCCAACGCTAGTTCCAATCCTGGAACCATTTGCTGGCGACTTCCCGGATCGAATCGAGCCACTAAATCAGTTCCATTGTTATCGGTCTCTTCGTAAAACGTAAACTTATTACCGAGCAAGAGCGATCCTGCACCCCGACCAAATAGTTTCAAATCAGAGGCAAGTTTCAGATCAAGCTGTGCACCCAACCGAGGACCAAACCCCGTAAATTCATTCCTGCTTCGTGCGATCGCTTGATTGAAATCTCGCCCGTTGTAAGCAACTGTCATTTCCTGCTCAACATCAGAAAATCTCACGCCGCTAAACAATCGCAATCCTAAACTTGGATTCACATTCAGCTTGTAAGCAACTTCCACATCTGTAGCGCGATAACCCAATCTAGCGGTGGCATCTGCGGTATTGGCTGAATCGTTTTGGAACGGATGCGTCAAAGTTGAAAAGAGAAATCCAGACGGCGATCGAGTTGCACTTTGTTGCCCTTCAGTCGTGAAGAACGCATGAGAAGCAGCAACTTCCCAGTTTGTATTCTCTGGACGGTAAGCTAAACCGACACGCAATGCAGGAACATCGTCATAGTTTACTCTCACGACTTCGCCACTCACTGCCAACGCAGCCGCCGGATCGAGGATGGCAAAGTCCATCAGATTGCTCGTTCTCGGTTGTAAAAATAACACTTCGGCTGAAAGTTCGATTTGCTGTCGAGTTGGTTCTGGTTTCGCTACGATCGCGCTATTTTGACCGGATGTTATTTGCTGTCGGAGTGTACTCAGTTCTTGCTCTAATTGTTGTTGTCTTTGCTCTAATTGACGTAATTTCTCTAGCAGTTCTTGTTCGCGGACGGAAGTGCCAGCGGGCGCTTGTACAGGTGCTTGTGTAAATGTAGGAACAGGCGGCATCGATTCAGGACGCGACACGGGAACGGGTGTGAGAGCCGATGCTTTGGCTTGAGATGTTTGGTCTTTAAGTAACTGCTGAGTTGTGATCGGTTCACCTGCGATCGCGGGAGTCGCCAGAGCGACCAATAGAGCAAGACAGCCGAAAGTGTAATGTTTCACAAGGGAACTCCACACGGTTGGGGGATTTGTGCAAGCCGCACTGATATCCACAAGTAGCGAATATCACAAGTGAACATTACAGGTTCTAGACCGAATCAGCATAAGCGATAACACCGAAAGATAAGCGCGATCGTAAATCCGGTTTCAGTAGAAGCAGTTACGGAAAATACTTAGAGTAAGAAAAATTAGAAAGAGTAATTTTTCTTGTGACTATTAGAAAGCGATGCAAAATGATTGGAACATAGCCCTAATGTTGATGAGGAACTGTCGCTGCGATGCAGTCCGCCCGGAGGTAAACGCTCCGGGCTAATGAGGGAAAGGATGCTGAAGCACCCTAAGAGGGTGTTTGAAAAGTATAGAAAGACTCTTCGCTGCAATTGCGTTCCGCCCGTGATTGGAAATCACGGTCTATCGGAGAAAGTCCACTAAAGGGGACTGAAAGCCAATCGTCATCTACTCTTCAGTCTGTTTCAACAGACTTTGTTCCGATAGCCCCGAATTCCATTCGAGGGGCGATTCAGGCGATGAACGATGACTTTTCAAACATCCTCTAAGAGTGCAATTTCAGCCCACTTCAGTGGGGTTCCCTCAATTAGCCCGGAGATTCATTTCCGGGCGAGTCTACGGATGAACAAATGCGCCAGAATTGACAAACCTTTTGAAGATTAACAGCCAGATTTTTTGTAATCTAGTACGTATCCTTATCGTTTGTCATACGCATGGGCGCAATCTATTAAACAAACAGTACAATGGGCAAACTAAATCTAAACAAAGTGCTTCTATTCCACATCTGTTCTGGATTCTAGACTCTCCGATTCGAGTCATCCAGATCAATAAACTGCTTCATTTACTTCATAAAGGCAACTCCGATGCAATCATTTCTATCGATCGATGATCTTGAATCTGTCTCTCATGAAACGCTGCGCTTAATGGATACGCGCCAAGAAATTCAGCAGCGATTAGAGCAATACTGTGCCCGACTTGAAGAACTCAAACGCGGCTTTGATGAGAAAGGCATCTTAGAGGGGGATACACAAGCGAAGGCAACTTATGAATACTTAACATCCGCGATTCGGCACTATCGCATTCAAATCCAGAATGATCTCCCGGAGTTATCGCGTCGTTTAATCGAAGCCCGTCAATCTCTAGCGGATAACGGTGAAAGCTCGACAGAGATTGATGTGATTAAACAGGTGATTGAGGAGCGGCGGGAAGAACAAGCTCAACGCGAATACGAAGCGCAAATGAGCAAACATCAAGCGGAACGACTGGCACAAGAACGGCATGAAACCGCAGAGCAATTACTCGATCGCATTCGTGAGCAAACGAGCTACTACGATGCGTCGTACTTAGCGATGGATGTTTATCACTATCGAGAAGATTTGAAAGGGGTCGATCGCTTAGATGAAGTGGTGGAGTTTTTATACAACCGAGTTCAGGAACTCAGCGAGAAGCCGATTACGATTCAGGGCACAGCAATTCAAAAGCTGAAGATTATGGATGCTCATGCTCGCAAGCTCTGGTCACAATCGCAACCTGAGCCACGACCGATTGTTGAGAAGAAATCAAAGCCTGATTCTCCCATAGACGAAAAGGAAGAAAAAGAATCTTATACTCATCTGCGCGGCAAGGTGGTTGTATTTGGGGGACACACGACGACGCGGACTTATGTGAAGGAGAAATTGCCAAAGGTTTATTTTGTGTGGTCTACGGTCGAAGATGGCTTATTGATTGTGGATCAGGCAGTTCAGCAAATTCAGACGGCTGACGTGGTGTTATTGCTGACGGATGATACGAGTCATGCAGTCACTCGTAAGGCGATGACGGAATTGCGGAGATTAAAGAAGCAACCGATCGAGCTTCATCACGAGGGTGTGAATACGATCGTTGAAAAAATCGCTTGGAAGTTAATGTTTAAATCTTGTTAATGAGATTAAAAGGTCTCCATCGCTTTCTCAGAGTTTGCAACCTTCAAAACTCGATTCAGTATCTCCGAAATTAATTTAGCGAAGTTCGTTCCTTGATTTTGCACGTCTTGCATCAAGTTGAGAACTTCCGTTATTTGATTTTGGATGTACTGAATCAGATTTTGAACTTCCAATGTTTGATTTTGGATGTGCAAAATCGAATTAAGGACTTTCATTATTTGATTTTGGATGTGCGAAATCGAATTAAAGACTCTCATTATTTGATTTTGGATGTGCAAAATCGAGTTAGGGACTTTATGATTAAGTTTTGCTTATGCCGAAATCAATTGGACATAAGCATTATTTGATTTTGCATTACCGTTATTGAGTTGAGCACTGACAAAATCAAATAGCGTCTACCCAAATTCAAGGAATTCAGATATTGAGATAAAGTAGTTGCAGTCAAAAATCGCGATCGCCAAACTTCATGAACGAGCCGCTGTTTTCCGTTGAAAATCTGTCTGTTGCATATCGGGCTGGACAGTCTCAAGTCGTTAAAAATGTCTCGTTTGTGTTGCAACCTGGGGAACGACTTGGATTAGTCGGTGAGTCTGGTTGTGGAAAGTCAACGCTTGGACGAGCAGCGATGCGATTATTGTCTGATGCGGCTCAGATCGAAGGACGAGTCAAGTTTGAAGGAAAATCCGTCTTCGATCTATCTCCAAACGAGCTTCAAAAGTTTCGGGGTGAAGCAGTCGCACTAATTTTTCAAGATCCGATGACTCGACTCGATCCATTAATGACGATCGGTGATCATTGTCTCGAAACTTTGAAGTCGCATGAACCGAATTTATCCACCAAAGCAGCAAAACAAAGAGCGATCGACACTCTAAAGGCAGTCAACATTCCAGAAAATCGCTGGTCACAGTATCCACATGAATTTAGTGGAGGAATGCGTCAAAGAGTTGCGATCGCGCTTGCTCTCTTATTGAATCCAAAGTTAATCGTAGCGGATGAACCGACGACCAGTTTAGATGTCACGGTTTCGGCGCAAATTCTCAAGGAGTTGACGCGCCTTTGTAGTGAGCGAAATATGGCGCTAATTCTGATTTCACACGATTTGGCAATGATCGCGGAATATTGCGATCGTATTGCAGTGATGTATGACGGTGAAATCATCGAAGCAGGTTCAACCGAATCCGTATTTCGCAATCCGCAGCATTCTTACACGCAAACCTTACTGAATTCAGCATTACTTCTACAAAAAGATTCTGATGCGATCGTTTCTACGGATCGTCCCGATGTTGCCCCGATTCTGAAGTTATCGGAACTCAAACAGCACTATACGATCGAGTCGAACTTCATTTCAAAACTGTTTGATAAGAACGATCGAACAATTCGCGCTGTCGATGGAATTGATCTAGAACTGTATCCTGGTGAAACGCTTGGACTCGTGGGTGAATCGGGCTGTGGGAAAAGCACTTTATCGCGCACGATTCTCCAACTGCTGAAACCAACTGGGGGCAAAGTAGAATTTTTGGGGCAGAATCTCACCCAACTGAACCGCGACCAATTACAACAACAGCGGCGACAAATTCAGATGATTTTTCAAGATCCTCATGCTTGTTTAAATCCCAGAATGACGATCGGCGAAAGTATCGCTGATCCGTTGTTAATTCATCAACTTTCAACGCCTGAAAAAGCGAAGCAAGAAGTGGAATACGTTTTAGAACGAGTGGGATTAACGCCTGTGGAATCATTCTACGATCGCTATCCTGGAGAACTTTCAGGTGGACAACAACAGCGAGTCGCGATCGCTCGTGCGTTGATTACTCGTCCTCGATTAGTCATTTGTGATGAGCCTGTCAGTATGCTCGATGCAACCGTTCAAACTCAAGTTCTACAACTGATGCAAGACTTGAAAAAAGAATTCGATCTGACGTATCTCTTCATCACTCATGATTTGTGGGTAGCGCGATATTTCTGCGATCGTATTGCCGTGATGAACGGTGGCAAAATCGTTGAACTGGGTGAAACTCAAGCCGTATTCAAACATCCCAAACATCCGTATACTCAATCTTTGTTAGGGGCTGCACCGTTATTGAATAAAATGACAGGCTGATTGGCAAAATCGAAGCTAGAATGCTGCACAGTGCGTGATTTGTTGTATGACAAAAACGAATTCCAAAAAGCCAGAAACCCCAAAAGTTGATCCACTTGAACAGAATGTCGGTTCTTGGCTGGTTCGCAGCATGATTGTTTTAGCGATCGTGCTGATCATTGGTCACATGCAGGGGAAACGTTCCTCGTTCTTCAATTTCGATAGCGCGGAACGAGGAGCGAATGCACCTTTAGTGATGCAAGGCGGCGATCCTTACATTCGAGCCTTGATGCGAACGATTTCAGCGAGTGAGTCAAATGTACGAAATCCTTACACAGTAGTGTATGGTGGCTCTCGCGTTGAGAATTTGAGTCAGCATCCCGATCGCTGTATTACGATCGTCAATGGTCCGAACATGGGGAATTGTACAACTGCCGCAGGACGTTATCAATTCATCACAACCACTTGGGAAGAAAAGGCGAGACGATATCATCCCGATCCGAATGGATTTTTCATGTGGCGTAATTATAGTTTCGAGCCGCAATTCCAGGATGAAGTCGTGTATCGCTGGTTGAGTGATGCAAATGCTTGGGGGACAGATATTCGGCAATTGTTGAAAGATGGAAAGATTAAAACCGTTTTGAAAATGCTGTCTCCGACTTGGACAAGTTTGGGATATGGGATTGAAACCAATTCGATGAGCGATGAATTACCGAACATTTATCGGAAGATTTTGCAGCAGGAATTAGGGAAGAATTAATGCGATCGGGCTTTAGAGGGTGTTTGAAAAGTATAAAAAGCGGCTTTGCTGCGTTGCCAGTCCGCCCGGAAATGAATCTCCGGGCTAATGGAAGAAACCCCGCTGAAGCGGGCTGGGAGAATCATTCGGAGTTCTTAGCCCAGTTCAGTGGGCTTCCCCCGATTAGCCCGGAGATTCATTTCCGGGCGGGTGAATGCGATCAACGATTACTTCTCAAACACCCTCTTAGAGCGTGTTTTAAAGGTATTCATTGATTGCGCTGACCCGCCCCGGAATGAATTCGGGGCTAACAGAACGAAGTCCACTGAAGGGGACTGAAAGAACTCTTAATCGGCTGTTTTAGTCCCCGGAGCGGGACTTCGCACAGTTAGCCCCGAATTCTATTCCGGGGCGGGCGATGCAGCAAACGATTCCTTTTCAAACATCCTCTTGGCATCATGAATTCAATCATCTTCTGCCTTGACGAATTCAATCGCCGGAATCTATGGGAATTGATTGAAGAACACGTGCGATCGCTTCAATCAATTTCTCTGGATCGATCGGTTTTGCCAAATGCTCGTTGTACCCCACTTCTAACGCTTGTTCTCGATTGCGTTGGGTTGCATAAGCAGTGAGCGCGATTGCTGGCAACAGCGAAGCTCCCGCAGGTAAATCTTTCGCAAATGTTCGGACGTGATGCAGCAAAGCAAACCCATCCATTCCCTGCATTCCAATATCACTGAGTAAGACATCAAACTGCGATCGCTTCAATTCTTCTAAAGCAGCTTGAGCAGAAGAAACAGGAGTCACGATCGCGCCTTGCTGCTCAATAATAAAAGCTAGAAATTGTAAGGTCGAAAAATCATCTTCTACAATCAGCACTCGCACCCCATTTAGACTGGGTTGGACGACTTCAAACACGGGCTGTTTCTGAGCGATTTTCTCCGTCATTAACGGCAGTTGAACGGTAAACGTTGCTCCCTGTCCAATTCCTGCGCTCTCTGCCCAAATCGTGCCACCATGCGCTTCGACCAATTGACGACACAAAGATAATCCTAAACCTAATCCTCCGAATTGACGGGTAATCGAACTATCTTCCTGACGAAAGAGATCGAAAACATACGGCAAAAATTCAGAATTGATCCCTTGTCCGGTATCACTGATTTGGATTTGAGCAAATCGATCGGCTTTCGACAGAGACACAGTAATCCGACCTTCAACAGGCGTAAATTTAATTGCATTCGAGATCAAATTCCAAACCACTTGCTGCAATCGTCCTGCATCTCCCATCACAGCCGACAAGGTTGCATCTAAATTCGTTTCGATTTGAATCGTTTTTGCTTCGGCTGCGAGTCGAACTGTTTCTAATGCAGCCACAATCACTTCAATCAAAGAAACAGAAGCAAAATTCAGCGTCATCTTGCCACGAACAATTCGAGCTAAATCAAGCAGATCATCAACCAATTGAGCTTGTCGTCGAGCATTTTCTTCGATCGTTTCTAGTGCTTGTTGAAGTCGGTCTTCAGAGAGTTCTTGAGTTCGGAGAACTTTCGACCAGCCAAGAATCGGAGTGAGCGGAGTTCTCAACTCGTGAGAGAGCGTGGCAAGAAATTCATCTTTCGATCGATTTGCTATCTCTGCGGCATCACGAGCAGCTTTCTCTTGAGACAGTAACCGTTCGCGCTCTTTCTCTAAGCGTTTGCGATCGCTAATATCTCTCTGAATTGCCACATAGTGAGTAATTTTCTGCTGATTGTTCCGAATCGGTGTGATGTTCCATTCAACGTAAAATTCACTCCCATCTTTGTGATAGTTAATCGCTTCACCATGAAACGGCTTGCCCTGAGCAATATTTCGCCTCAACGCATCTAAAACGGCTCGTTCTGTATGTTTTCCTTGCAGCATCCGAGGACTTTTGCCCAAAACTTCGTGAGCATCGTAGCCTGTCATCTCGGTGAAAGCAGGATTGACATACACGATCTCAGGTCCGGGTGAATTGAGATGAGCGTTTGTAATCACGATCGAGTCTCGTGATTGTTGAACGGCAGACAGGAGTAATTGAATCGCCTCTTCAGCGACTTGCAAATCTCTTAACGCTGTGGTTAAACGCTCCAAAGATTCAGTCAGCCGACTTTTTTGCGGTAAGGGCAATTGTTCAGCATCTTGCTGTAATTCTTCGACCTGCTTCTGCACGTCCTGAATTTGCTCGATAAACTCGTCTCCGTTCACAAGATTTTCATCATTTGAATAACTTCAGGCTTTATTATCATTTGTTAACTTGGGAACGACATTCCTATTAAGGCGGATTTAACGATCGAGCAAATTTCTATGAATCTATTTATTTTGGTTTGGAGCTTAATCAGTCCACTCTGTTTAGGAATCGTTGCGAGTGTGTTTTGGTCACGCCCGAACAATTGGCATCCCGCATCTTCTGAGGTTGGGATATCGCTTCTGGTTTATTCTGCATACTGGTTGCTGTTAGGAGGGTTACAAGCAGCGGCGCTATTTTGGCGATTTCGAGATCGGCGATTCGCAGTTCGATGGTTTCTTGTCACCAGTGCAACTGGCATTTTAGTGATGTTGCTGCATGATCTGACAGTATTTGCGATTACGGGTGCTCTCGAAGGACAAGGAGTTCTATTTTTGGGTATAAGCTTCTCTGTTTTGGCTGTGCTGGGTGGATTGGTTTTGGGAGCAGCACAATTTTTACTGATTCGACAGCGCGATCGAGTTCATTCAAATCTGAAAGTTCTGAGGACTCAATGGTTTGTGCTCAGTTGGTTGTCGTGGGTGATCGGCTTTGCTGGAATTCCTTTCGTCTTCTACAGTATGTTCGTGAGTGTGTTCGTTACGGTTGCTGTGGGTAGCGCGTTGAAAGGTTGGTTTCTTCAGAAGTACTTGAACGATTGATCGCTGTCGATGCTCAATCGGAAACTGGCTTGAGATTGTGTATTTGCTTAATCGATAAGATTGCTATGCTCAGAACTAAGGTTCATTCTTTGAGGTTCGTATGGGCGACAAAGACAGACAACCAGATAATTTGTTCGAGAACATTCAAAAGGGATTACAGGGATTAAATCCGCTCAAGTCCAATGAGGATCGGGAAAGATCTCGCGATGACGATGACGATCGCTATCGGTCGCGCAGAGATGATGATGATGACGATCGCTATCGATCACGCAGAGATGATGATGATGACGATCGCTATCGATCGCGTAGAGACGACGACGATGATGATGACGATCGCTATCGGTCGCGTAGAGACGACGATGATGATGATGACGATCGCTATCGGTCACGCAGAGATGATGATGATGATGATGACGACGATGACGATGATTAGTCGTTAGAAGATGTTTGAGAAGTCATCGTTCATTGCATTTACCCGCCTGGAAATGAATCTCCGGGCTAATCAGGGGAAGCCCACTAAACTGGGCTAAGAACTCCGCATTACGCTCTTAGCCCGCTTCAGCGGGGTTTCTTCCATTAGCCCGGAGATTCATTTCCGGGCGAACTGGCAACGCAGCAAAGCCGCTTTTTATCCTTCTCAAACACCCTCTTAAATTCTTGGGATTAACCCCGATTCTGTACAGATTGCATTTAAGGGCTGATCCCAGGAATCATTTACTAATTCATTCACAACCGCGAAATCAAACAGAATCCCGATCGTTGTTTTTCCTTGCCATTCAGGTTTGCTGAGCATTCGATCGTAGAATCCGCCACCATAACCCAGACGATATCCACGTCGATCGCACATCACACAAGGAACTAAGATCAAATCCACTTGTTCACTCACAATCAAGGGACTATCTGGATCGGGTTCTTGAATACCAAATTTTCCCGATCGCAATGCTCCGGGTGTCCATTGATGCCAAATCAAATCTTTTTCAACACATCGAGGCAATCCCCAAACTTTTGGAATTGTCAGCAGTTCATGTAAATCAGGTTCTTGGCGAAAACTGCAATACGAGAGAACGGTTTTTGCAGAATTGAAGAACTCACAGGCTTTAAGGTGATCACAGATTCGTTTACTATTCGACTCCCATTCCTCAAGAGAGAGCGATCGACGTTTCTGAAGATAGAGTTTCCGCAAGTCTGATTTATACATTTTTACCGTTCATTACTAATTCCACTTTGGCGTATTTTCAGTGGATATGATTGCAAATATATGTCGATCGCGGAACCTACTTCTATGAACGTGCTTGACCCGACCGTTCAGTTTCAGCATCTCCAAAACCAATTGCGCGATCGCTGGCGCAATGTCACCGAGTTTGATACCAGTGAAGCCGATATTATTGTCATTCCCTCTCTGAGCATCGATCAGCGTGAATTAATGAAGATCGAAGGCTTTCTCCATTATGAAGAACGACTATTATTTTCTCTGATTCGACTCCGCAATCCTAGAACTCGGCTAGTTTATGTGACTTCTCAGCCGATTCATCCGAGCGTGATTGATTATTATCTTCAACTATTGCCGGGAATTCCATTTTCCCATGCCCGCGATCGCTTACTTTTACTATCTACTTACGATTCATCACTCAAACCATTAAGCCAAAAGATTTTAGATCGTCCAAGATTGCTCGATCGTATTCGACAAGCTGTGAATCCTGATCGCGCTTATATGATCTGCTACAACTCCACAACGGTTGAGCGAGATTTATCAATTCAATTAAATTTACCGTTATACGCACTTGATCCAGCGTTGTTAAATTGGGGGACAAAAAGCGGCAGTCGGCAGATTTTTGCAGAAAGTGGAGTGCCCCATCCAGACGGAAGTGAACTCGTTTGGAATGCAAAAGATCTCGCAGTTGTAGCCGCCGAATTATGGGAACGTAATCCGGAGTTACAACGAGTCGTAGTTAAATTAAACGAAGGCTTTTCTGGTGAAGGAAATGCGCTGTTGGATTTGCGACCTTTAGACGGATTTAAGCCTGGAATCATTTCGCATGAACAACGAGTGGCAAAGATTTACGATCGCTTTGCTGATCTCAAATTCGAGGCGAAAACTGAAACTTGGGAAAATTACGGCGATCGGATTCCAGAACTCGGCGCGATCGCAGAAGCATTCATCGAAGGCGATCACAAACTTTCCCCCAGTGTTCAAGGTCGTGTGACTCCCGACGGCGAAGTTGAAATTCTTTCCACACACGATCAAATTCTAGGTGGACCAAGTGGACAGATTTATCTCGGCTGTCGTTTTCCGGCTAATGAAGCGTATCGAATGCGAATTCAAGATTTGAGCTTGCAAGTCGGGCGAGCGTTATCGAAAAAAGGCGCACTCGAACGATTTGGAGTTGATTTTATTGCTGTCAAACGCGATGAGCAATGGGAATTTCATGCGATCGAGATTAACTTGCGAAAAGGTGGAACAACACACCCGTTTATGACGCTGAAATTCCTTACCAATGGTCGATATGATCTATCGAGCGGCTTATTTTACAGCCAACACGGACGACCGAAATACTATATGGCAACAGATAACTTACAGAAACCACAATACTGTGGATTATTGCCCAATGATTTGATGGATATCATCGCGCACTATGGATTACACTTCGATTCGAGTACAGAAACGGGAACGGTCTTTCACTTGATGGGATGTTTATCTGAGTTTGGCAAGCTCGGACTAACCAGCATTGGCAACTCACCGCAGCAAGCAGAGGATTTATATCGTCGAGTTGTGAAAGCGATCGACGATGAAACTCGCACCTCCGAATGTGGTTATCCTTCTACAATGCGATGGAATAGCGGCTACTGATTGTTTCAGAAGTCCTATCATTGGAAAAGTACGATCGAAGCCTTGAATCATGAAAGACCGCATCAAAGATCTCGCCCTTTCGCTTGCTCCGCGCCTGATCGAAATCCGTCGCCATTTGCACAGCCACCCTGAACTGAGTGGACAAGAACATCAAACAGCAGCTTATGTTGCAGGTGTCCTCTCATCTTGTGGACTGCATGTGAAAGAAGCGATCGGGAAAGTCGGGGTCGTGGGCGAACTCGAAGGCGGCGACGATTCGCGATTGTTGGCAATTCGGACGGACATGGATGCGCTCCCGATTCAAGAGCGAACTGACCTGGAATTTTCCTCACGCAAGCCTGGAATCATGCACGCTTGTGGACATGATGTGCATACGACTGTGGGACTGGGAACTGCAATGGTGCTTTCTCAGCTTGGAGTGCCGTTGCCAGGTCGAATTCGCTTCTTGTTTCAGCCTGCGGAGGAAATTGCTCAAGGTGCACAATGGATGGTCGAAGATGGAGCCATGACCGATGTGAATTCGATTCTTTCGGTGCATGTGTTTCCGAGTATTCAGGCTGGAAAAATTGGGATTCGCCATGGTGCTTTAACGGCTGCGGCGGATGATTTGGAACTGACGATCATGGGCGAATCGGGACATGGAGCACGTCCACATGAAGCGATCGATGCAATTTGGATCGCGTCTCAGGTGATCACAGCCTTGCAACAAGCGATTAGCCGAACTCAGAATCCATTACGCCCGGTTGTTCTAACCATTGGCAAAATTAGCGGTGGACGTGCTCCGAATGTGATCGCGGATCAAGTCACAATGTCGGGAACAGTTCGATCGCTTCATCCCGAAACAAATGAAATGCTTCCAGCTTGGATCGAAAACATTGTGTCGAACATTTGCCAGATGTATGACGCGAAGTATCACATGAGCTATCGACGCGGAACACCTTCAGTACAAAATGATCCAAAGCTAACGAATTTGCTAGAAACATCAGCACGAGAGGTTTGGGGTAATGAGAGCATTCAAATCATTCCAGAGCCGTCTTTAGGCGCAGAGGATTTCTCTTGCTATCTGCAACACGCACCGGGCAGTATGTTCCGATTAGGAGTGGGATTTGCCGATCGTAAAAACTATCCGCTGCATCATCCGCAATTTGAAGTCGATGAAACTGCGATCGTCACGGGTGTCGTGACAATGGCTTGCGCGGCTTATCGCTATTGGCAACTTTAATCCTCGATCGCGCACGATACGCGACTCATGCGGTATCTGAGAAGTAGCGTAACCCTATGGTACGCTTGATTTTCTCTGTGCAATCGCGATTACCTCGCGAGATTTCAAAGGATCGCATGAAAACTGATTCTCTTTTCTTCCGCATCTTTCAAACTTTTCCCAGTGCGTTTTTTGACTTAGGAGATTTATCGAAAACAAATTACCCGCTGTCTTCGGCTTCGCTCAGTCAGCTAGAGATCGCGCCCTGAGCGAAGCCGAAGGGCAGTCTTTCAAGCGGTAAGCTCTTTCGTAGAAATCTCCTTAATTGGCGAAACCGATCCACGCACTGTGACTTATGCCTTTACCTCTCAAGAAGTCAAACAAACTGCCTTCCGTATTGATGGCATTTTTATGCCGCCCCTTCGCCTTCGCCAGTTCCCCATCTATTTTGTCGAAGCTCAAGCCTATCGAGAGGAAGATAACTTTTACTACCGTTTCTTTGGTGAAATTCATCTCTATCTCAAAGACTATCAACCTGCTCATCCTTGGCAAGCTGTTGTAATCTTTACCGAAAAACGCTTCGATCCAGGTTTACCAGCCTGTTACTCAGAATATGACAACAATCCTAGACTGCAACGCCTCTACCTGAACCGATTGCCACTAGAAGTAAGAGAGCATACGTTGGGTTTAGAACTCTTGCAACTGCTCGTAGTGAAACAGAAACAGGCTCCGGCAAAGGGACGGTTGCTGATTAATCGTGTTCGGCAAGAGGTTGAAGATTTGACGATCCAGAGAAATTTTATAGAATTAGTGGAGACGATCTTTGTTTATAAATTTCCAGAGTTAGATTCTCGGAGGGTTGAAGCAATGTTAGGACTTGGGGATTTAAAGCACACTCGCGTATATCAAGAAGCCGCACAAGAAGGGCGAGAAACAGAACGTGCAGAAATGCTAGGAAAAGTAGTCCCTTTACTTCTCGAAAACGGTATGTCGATCGAGCAAATCGCATCCCATCTGAATCTCTCGACTGAGACAATTCAGCGATTTGTTCCGCAGAAATAAGTGCGGTAAATTACTCGATCGCTAACGAGACGCGATCGCCGCCTAGCTCTTTCAGCGTTCCAAGCACTTGGATCACTTCCTCGTAAGGCAATTGCTTATCAGCTTTCAGCACAACGACACCTTTAGGATTCTGAGCTAGATAGGTCTGAATCGTTTGGGTTAACTGTTCGCGAGTGGCGGGACTGCCCTGCAACAAAATCTGCTGCTGTTGATTTAAGCCCACAATCAGTGGATCGGTCGGTCGTTCTCGATTCACCCCGGATCTCGAACTCGGCAAAGCGACATCCACCGATTGAAAATTGGTCAAAGTCATCGACACGATGATGAAGAACGTGAGAATCGTCATAATCACATCCATCATCGGAACCAAGTTCACTTCTGGCATTGATGATCCGCTTTGTCTTGACTTAGATCTCATCGCTGATACTTCCTCGCTTGTACCAAACCTGTCGATAGATTAGCTCTAGTTCACTCCCAATCTCTGCAAAGTAATCCATCTGTTTGGCTTGCAGGGTGACACACAACCGGAAAATCGCTAGAGCAACGATCGCAACAATCATGCCAGCAGCAGTCGTGATCAGTGCTTCTGCAATTCCCAACGCAGCTTTAGAGGTATCCACTGCACTTCCAGCACCCCCAATTCTGAGATTAAAGAACGTGATGATCAGTCCCGTCACGGTTCCTAACAATCCCAACAAAGGAGCCATTGCAATCACAGTTTCGAGCAGTTTGTCTCCTTTGTGCATTCTGGCAAGTTCTTTGTCGCTGGCTGACTCTAGTGCTAATCGCAGTGTTTCTGGCTCTGGACGATCGAGCTTTAGCGCCGAGTACAAAAAACGCGCGATCGCAATTTCGGTGTGAGATTCGGCAATCGATCGCGCATGATTTAGGTCAGATTCAGCCGCCGCTAAAATGCGATGCGCTAAACGGTCTTCACCGCTCAACACCGTCCACCAGAACCAAGCGCGTTCTAGCGCACAAGCGATCGTTAGCATCGATAGACCTGTCATGGGAATCATCACAGGTCCACCTTTTGCGACTAAATCAAACAGCGTTGACATTACTTCCAGCCTGCCCGGTCCATGATTTTGAGTGCTTCTGCATTGTTGCGACCATAGATCGCTGCACTCAGATTATCAGATTTGAATGTTCCATAGCTGGCTAACACAGCATCGATCGGAACACCCGAAATGGCTGGATATTCATTGTTGCTTTCCGCAAAAATTTGCTGTGCCTCCTTGCTTGCGAGGTACTCCAGAAATTGAATTGCAGCCGCTCTGTTGGGCGCGGTTTTGAGGACACCACCGCCACAGATGTTGATGTGAGTTCCTCGATCTTTTTGATTCGGGAAAAAGACACCAATTTTTGACGCAATTTCTTTTTCTTCTGATTTGTTCGATTTTGCGAGACGAGGGAGATAGTACGTGTTCACCAGTGTCAAATCTCCCAATCCTGCGGCGATCGATTTAATCTGAGCCGTATCATTTCCTTCAGGCGAACGGGCAAAGTTTGACACCAAACCTTTCACCCATTCCTCGGTTTTTTGATTCCCGTGCGCTGCCAGAATCGATCCTGTGAGCGATTGGTTGTAGACATGACTCGACGATCGTGTGATGATCCGTCCCTTCCATTTCGGATCTGCCAAATCTTCGTAGGTCGAAAGCTCCGAAGGCTTGACGCGATCTTTGTTGTACATGATGACTCGCGCCCGTCGAGTGAATCCATACCACAGTCCGTTTGGCTCCCGTAAGCTGGCAGGGATCGCAGATTTCAACACGCTAGAGTCTACAGGCTGAAATAATCCAGCTTCTTGGGCACGCCATAACCGACCTGCATCGACCGTGATCAAAACATCTGCGGGGCTGTTTGCTCCTTCGCTTTTGATTCGCTCAATCAGCTTGTCGGCATCCGCTTCCACTAAGTTGACTTTGATGCCCGTTTTCTTCTGGAAGCCTTCGTAGATTGCGTTATCGCTGTCATAATGACGCGCAGAATACAAGTTTACTACGCCCGCAGCATTAGATGATTTCATCCTGACAAGCTGATGAGAGGCGACTGCCGCCATTGCTGCGCCTGAAGCCAGGAAAGTCCGTCGTTTAATCGTCATAACACTCCATTCAGTTTTCTAAAACCGACGGTTCTTGCCGTCCAATCCACTATTGAAACCAATTTCTATTAAGAAACGTAGAAGGATCTGGAACTCATGTCAAGTAAAATCTATTTAAAGTTGAGTGAATCGATCTGAATACTATAATTCATCGCCTATTCCGCCTAATTTCTAAGAAATTAGGCTAATTCAGTTGACAATAATTCCAAGCTTTGTCTTACAATAAGCGAGAATTAATCCCAATGCTGAAGGTCAGGCTTCTCGATCGCACGTTATGGTTTTCAAATTGCCCTCGATTACGCTATGGCACATGCTCCCGATCTCGATTGGGTTGCACGGATTGTTATTCGCAATTCCTATTCCCTCAACAGAGAGTGAAGCTCAGAAGCCAGATTCCGATTCTGTCAACGTCGTAAATTTACCAAAGCCATCGCCTACACAGTCCCCAACCAGTGCGATCCCCACTCCAAAACCGCAACCGACTCCCAAAGCTCAAAGAACTCCCCCACCGCGCTCAGTCCCAACCCCTGCTCCTCCGACTCCTCAGCCTTCTGTTCAAGTCCAACCCACACCACAGCCAACGACTCAGCCTTCACCTTCGATCAGTCCCTCTCCTTCACCTTCAATCACGCCATCGCCTAGTCCCTCTCCGACTGATGGGCTGCAAATTGCAGGAGCGGTTCCAGGCTGTAAGGGTCAAGTAGGATGCTGGCAGATAGCAGATTCACAAGGCAGAACGATCGCGAGAACACTGGAGCAGCAGCTTGAACAACAAGGCTTTACCTTGACACAGAAGGAATTAGATCAAGATACTGGCTTTCGAGTGTATGAAGTATCAAAAGATGGGGTGAAGCAGTACTATCTGCACATGATTTGGAGCGATCGCGGAACCGCTTATGTCCGCAACGCTGATTTACTTTCTCATAGCCAGATCACTACGCTCACAGGATTGTAAGAGAATGCGGTGCTGTCGAAGTCGCTGAATTTTTCCTGCACGTTCTAGCTCACTTAGGGTGCGAGTCACAGTTACTCTAGTTGTGCCAATTAGTTCCGCGATCGATTGATGAGTCAGCGGTATATCAATCAAATATCCGTGCGATTCGAGCCGACCAAATCGCTGCGCTAACCATTCCAAAAGACCGATTAAACGAGCCGATGCCTGCTGAATATTTGCAAGATTTAGCAATTGCTCTATCTGCTGAATGTGAGATAACAGCAAGCGAGTACAATTGTTCGAGATCGCAACTTCCCTGGCTACAACAGGACCCAAACATTCAATCTGATAAGGCTCAATGTTCGATAGGCAGTGTCCGATCACGTCTCCAGTTCCCCAAATTCCCAATGCTGCGATCGCACCTTCAGCATTCCAAGTCATCGTTCGCGCATAGCCCGATTCGATCTTCCACAAACTGTTTGGGGTAAAGGGCAATTGTTCTCGATGCCGGAACGATCGGGGGTAATTCACACTACTGCAATGTTGCAATGAGGTATATTGTTCTTCCGAATGGGGTTTAGTGGGAGCGGATGAAAGAGTGAGGAGCATTTTTCTTACGTTTAGAAATAGGTTGAATTGCAGGGTGAGGTTCAAAGTCTAAACAATGAATTGCATCTTCAGTCAGTGCTTCGCAGGGTCGAACGGTGCATTTGAGGTTGTAATCGCCTGTAAAGTAAGCGCAGCGACTACAAGGAATCCGGTGCAATCGTCTTAAGCGCTTTACCCCGTCTTGTCCTGCCCAACTCAGACTAAAGAGAAAGACCGCCAATAGTCCAAAGATGCAAAAGCAGCAGAGAAAGATCTGGCAGAGTTGAACGAAATAGCTCATGGTTTGGTAGGAAATTGTGGGGAGGCAAAAGAAATGGCTCGATTGATGGAAGAGAAATTTTCCTCTCCCATCAATCGATCGTGAATTGCTACACTTGCACCGAGTTTAATGCTTTCTCAACTCGTTTGAAGTCAAATCCCATTGCGCGGAGTGCATGCCAGAGATGCCCTTGCAAGAAGAAGAACGCTAAGAAGAAATGAGCATTTGCTAACCAAGCACGGGGAGTATGAGCGCCCATTGGCAGCTTTACAGTATCAGCAAAGTAAGGCGTGATGCCGAGCTTAACTTCGAGTGCAGGACCATAAAACTCAACCGGATAAGCCAGAGTGTTGACTGCACAGAAGTAAGCGGCAACAAATCCTGCAAGTGCAATTCCGCCGAGTGAATAAGACAGGATTGCTTCACCAGAAAAAATCAACAGGTTCCTCGCCCATTTCAGCGGTGGGACGAGGATATGCCAAATTCCACCAATGATTAGCATCAGACCAACATAGATGTGACCGCCGACTAGATCCTCTAGATTGTTCACGCTTGCAAAGTGGGTCTGATACCCAAAGATCACAACGGGATCTAACGTTGGGCTAGTCACCGTTCGGACAGCTTGAATCGTTGAATCATAGAGTCCACCACAGAACATCGCTTTCGCAACGAGCAACAATGCCCCTGCACCTAGAAATAAGAGGTGATGCCCCAGGATAAATCCGAGGGATTCAGGCTTTTCCCATTCAAAATGGAACTTCCGAGCCTGTCCGGTTGCTTCTTTCAAGTCTTGTGGCGCTCTGAAGGTGTGAAACAATGCACCTGCTCCCAGAACTGCCGAGGAAATCAAATGAACTGCTCCAACCACAAAGTAAGGATAAGTATCAACAATCTGTCCACCTTTACCGACTCCTAAACCCAGTGTTGCAAGATGAGGAAGAAGAATGAGTCCTTGTGCGCCCATTGGAATCTCTGGCGAATATCGAGAGAGTTCAAACAAAGTAAACGCACCTGCCCAAAAGGTAATGAGTGCAGCTTGGGCAACATGAGCAGCAATGAATAAGCCCGATAGATTCGCAAATCGGGCATTCCCCGCCCACCAATCGTATTCGACTTCTGGATTTCCGTAACTTTGCATCGTTTATTTTTCTCCTAGTTAGAATTTGCTGAAGCTTTTAAGAAATGGATTGTTTAACTAAGCGCCCTTCTAAGCGTTCTTCAAATTACGTTCTGTGTTTTGCTTTTTCTTGCGCCAGTTATTGACTATAAATCTCAATAAGCTTAAAACAGAGTTTAGCATTATTGCTGCAAAAAATTCCTATTAAATAATGTTACGATGAACCCTAGAATTATGTTCAAATCTAAAAAAGATTCAGAGTTCTAATCGAACAGGAAAGCGAAAATGCTCTACTACTGATGTGACGATAGATCAGCCAACAATGCTGATCTATCGTCACATCATAACGACGTGCCTACAAATTATTGAGAATCTTCTCAGATTAGATAAGAGTATCGAATGTCAAAACAGAATTACCGTTGGTCTGACGATCGCGTTCTAACCTCTAGTGAACTTACTATGTTGAATAGGAGCGATCGAGGTTCCGGCTAGAGCAGTTCTTCTTTGTTTATCTAGTTACTTTACCGCCGTCGCTATTGATTCAAAGTAGCTGAAAAACTGTCTCCTGCGTCTGTTTCCGATAGTCTGCCCAGTGCGATCGTTGATCAACAAATTGCAGATTTTCAACAGCAAACTTTCTGACTTGGGTAGGCTGATTGCTATTGCAAGAACTCAGGATCATTTGAGATTCTGCTTCAATAATTCTTGCTGTATACACGATTGTTTCATCTCCCGGTTTCTCGCATCGAAGCTCAACGTGCATCAATTCCGGCTCTAAAATTCTGTAGTGAACTTGATACTGAAACCAGTCCCAACCTCGTTGCAATGCAATCTCTCGTTCCATCACCTGAATCGGTGCAGGTAAAATTCCCCACCCTCGATAAACCCGATTTAAACACTGAATATCACCACTGCGCTGCAAAATTGCACTCAAGCTAGTTTCATCAAGTGCGCCATAGTACCGCCCGTCTGGGAAGGTTACGATCGTTGGCGCAAACCGATGTCCTCCGATATGGCTTACTTGCCAAAATCGAGTATTGCTGAGTTGAAATTGATCCACAAGCTTGAGAGCTTGACGATAGAAGGGATAGCCGAATTTAGCGCAGCATTTGTCGTGACTCCCGTGAGTACATACAAAAACGTCTTGAGTATCGCTAGGATAACACTCAATCTCTAATCCAGTTGGGTTGAGATGTTGCTCTAATAGAGGCGCAACTTGATCAATGCTTTCTAGTTCAAACTCCCGTTTGTGATATCCACTGGGTAAGACCTTACGAAAAACCATGACCCGCGATCGCACTCGTGATTCTCCTAGAAACAGCAGAAAACGAATACTGCGGTCAATACTACGAATTTTTTGAATCGTTTCTCTGAGATTGAGTGGAATTTTCTTAGAGTCGATCGCCTTGGATGCCCACGGTAAAGGACATTCAATCAAGACATACATCGAAGAATTTGGGGCGCTTCCAATCAACTCTTCGCCAGACTCGTGAGACATTTTTGCACAGAACATCTGGTCCGTTATTGCTCCTAACAACGCGACTAAATCAAACTGAAATTTTTCTCTGCACCAGAAACCTTCAGCATCAGTGACACTTCCAGAGATCGGGAATAGCTACCTGATGCTGATCTAAATCAACCCTTAAAAAAGATTATGCGTTAATCTAGCTCTTAATGCAAGTCATTCTCATTTATCTAGGTATGACTGTTTGAGAGCGTCTTCAATACTACCAAGACGAGTAAAAGCATGAATGAGCTGATGCGCTCTTGTTCTGCCTGTTTCTAGCATTGTTCTCAAGAGACCCACTTTCTCTAAGTCGCGATCGCGACTCAAAGCAATTTCAACCGCATCTAAAACTTGTGTTGCATTGAGAACAATATGCGGATCATCGAACCCTGCGATCGCAGAACGCTGATGCAAATTTTGATCTGGTACTGTCGCACGACCGAGAAGTGATTGATCAAGTACTAGCCCTTTTAGCAACGCCAAAAGCGCCCCGTACAACTTAAAATCGTCACAGCTATCAAAGGCTTTGAATTCAATTCTGCCAACTTCTGCTGAGAGACGAGCAATCTTTGTGAGAGAAGGATTGCTTTTAATCAAGTCTTCCTGCCTTTCTAGAAATACCATTGTTGCAGGTCTAGCTCCTGTTCGCTCAAAAGTTCGGGCTGAAAGTCCATGCCAGCGATCGCACCCTCGAAACGGCGAACTAAAGCTAAACGGAATGACATAAGGACTATAAAACGTGAGCTTCCGACCAATATCGATCAGTTGTGCAGTCGTCAATCCAGCAAATGAGAGATTCAAATCAGGTCCATAAGTCAGCATCGGAATATTAGCAGTCTGCTTTTCAGGCGAGGCTTGTCGTCGCTGAATCTCGTACTCGGTTAGTGGCGGATTTGGCGCAAACTCGGTGTGAAAGGGGTTAAAGCTAATCAGAACAGGAGTAAATCCAAACTGAGCCGCAACCTTTCTCAACAGACTAAAACTATCGGACAGTTCCGCGATCGCACCATCAATGCCAGAATGCACCGTTGTTCTGATCTCAATCCCCTTTGGCAGACAATCAATCACTTTTTCTGAATCTTGGAACCGCTCAAACCCTTCAATATACCAGCGTTTTTTCTTAATTCCAGCATCACCAATTCGCAAAGCAGTGTAGTCTTCTGCATAGGTTGGCAGTGCTTCAATGATTTGATTAAACTGGGCAAAACTTGTGCAGGAGAAGTCAGCAAATTTCTCTTCCTGATTTAGAAAAGCAACTTCATGCTCAATGCCAAACTGAAACATGACTCAATCCTCGCTAAAAATTCGACATGCGGCAAACAACTACATCTGGCTAGTTCGTGCATCTTGCAACTTTGAAATGAAGAATGACTTGCTTTTGCGGTTAGTGATTTTCTAATTCTGTGGTCTTCTGAAGCAAAGCTCTTAGCTGACTATCATCGACAGGCTGAAGTAGGCTCAAGAGATGACCATCTGGAGTCCGAATTGCTGCAACTTTACCAAAAGCAGGTTGTCTCACTTGACCTTCGAGCTTTGCCCCCATTGTTTCTAAGTCTTCGATCGTGGTGTAAATATCCGCGACGTGAAAACTCAGAACTGGGGAGCTAATGAGGAATGGTTTTTCTGGGGAAGCATGAAGCGCGATGATTGTGCTGTCGGCTTCTAACTCTGCCCAAGATCTCGTTGCAATTTTGATCGGAAGCCCTAAGCCTTGATGAAAGAAGTTTGCAGTCGATAAAACGTCCTCCACCATCAGCATAATGTGCTTGAACTGAGCGCTCATTTAGGTTTCTCCAATTACGGTCACAAACAGCTACCAGAGTTTCAGGGTAATTCAGGTAATATTGCCAGTCAAGATGACATTTATTCTCAATTAAGAGTAAGATACTCTTGGACGAATTGCAAGTAGATCTTGAATTACAGCATGAACTCTATTGATAGACTTGTTCCTCGACCCAATCTGCGTTAGAACCAAAGCATCAAGTTAGGTTTGATCTTGATGCTGAAATATTGGCAATATAAGCTCGTTCTTGGAATCGCACTGATCGCTAGTGGAACTTTGATTGTTCACACTGGACAACAGCGATCGGCAACCCTTTTAGCGCTGGATACGAATACAGGCAAGATTCAATGGTTTCGACCCCTCCGATCTGAGAAAGATTTTTACAGTCGGGGCGCGATCGCATCAAACGGAACAGTTATCTTAGGTTCAGCCGAATCGAGTCAGCCTGAACAACGATCATCGGATACTTATCGGAGTTGGGTTGATGCTGAATCACTCTACCTCAACTGTTATCGTCGCCAGAACAATCAAGCTTCAACCACAACCATGTCTCTCTCGTCTAAAACTGGACAGATCCAATGGCAAACTTTGGACATCTCTAAATTATTCGTTGATTTAGACGATCGCAGATTGACGAAACTAATACTCTTGCCATTTCATTGAATTCAAGGACTTTGAGCAGACCCAGTACATAACTGCCTTGCGGTCTTCGATCGTCTATTTAGGTGGAAAAATTCTAAATGTGCTCTCAAGGTTTAGCATTAGCCTGAATGGTTGTACTCTTCTCCGTGACCTCCTACCTTCCAATAGCTCTAATATTGTTCAGGATCTCTGTTTCTCCATCACGGTTTCCTACGGCACGATGAAGCAGTAAGGCTTGATTGTAATACTTCAATGCTTCCGGCTTCTGTCCTAGAGAGCTGTAGATGAACCCGATATTATTTAGTGCTTTTGCTTCTTCATGGCGGTTTCCTACGGCACGATGAAGCAGTAAGGCTTGATTGTAATACTTCAATGCTTCCGGCTTCTGTCCTAGAGAGCTGTAGACAAACCCAATATTGTTCAGAGTCACTGCTTCTCCACGACGGTCGCCCACGGCACGATGGAGCGGTAAGGCTCGGTTGTAGTACTTCAATGCTTCTGACTGCTGTTTCAAGGAGTCATAGACAAGCCCGATACTGCTCAGGGTCACTGCTTCTCCACGACGGTCGCCCACAGCACGATGGAGCGGTAAGGCTTGATTATAATGCTTCAACGCTTCTGACTGCTGTCCCAAAGAGTCGTAGACATCCCCAATATTATTTAGTACCGTTGCTTCTCCACGACGGTTTCCTACGGTACGATGAAGCGGTAAGGCTTGATTGTAGTACTTCAATGCTTCTGAGTGCCGTCCCAAGACGCTGTAGACAAGCCCAATATTATTTAGTGCCGTTGCTTCTCCACGACGGTTTCCTACGGCACGCTGGAGCGGTAAGGCTCGGTTGTGATACTTCAATGCTTCTGAGTGCTGTCCCAAGAAGACGTAGACAAACCCGATACTGTCCAGCGTCGTTGCTTCTCCACGACGGTCGCCCACGGCGCGATAGAGCGGTAAGGCTTGATTGTAGTAATCCAATGCCTTCTGATTCTCGTTCAAGTCGCTGTAGATGCTTCCTAAGTAGAGTGACGATCGTGCTTGTTTATCAGAAGCCTTTGCAGATCGACTGAGTTGTAGAGCTTTCTCGAACACAACGATCGCTTTTCTCAACGATTCCGCGCTCCCTTCCTCATACAGCTTGACCCCTTGCGCGATCGCACGATCAATCTCACCCGTCCGTTCAGCTTGCGCGATCGCTGGTACTCCGTGAGAAACTTCCGAGGGCACGATCAGCATCGCTGACAAGCCCAGAATCAAACCTGGCACCATAACCCCTCTTCTTATCCAAACTCGGTTACGGTCACAATCAACATTACTCATCGTCTCATTCTCCAACTCGAAAGTGACTCATCATGACTCTACCAAGCCCATAACTACAGATTTTGCCCTCCCACCCTCATGTGCAATATTGTTCTCCCCAGACAATTTGGGTTGGGCGATCGGCTTCAAAGCATTTAAAGAAGTCAAATTTTCTTCCAGGCATGATTCCAACGGAATGATACCAACCTGAAGCCGACAACGCAAAACTTACCATTCCAACAGAGCGACAGTTTTGAATGACATCCGTCGCTGGTGCTTTAAGACGTTGAGGCGATTTCATGACGGTATCGGCATCCGCTCCGCTGAGAATAAACACATAGTTCATGGGGCGGTCAGAGGGGGAATCTCGGTAAGTCTTGGAAACATCACGAATCCGAATTGCAGTTTCTACCTTTCGATTCGCGCTGAGTTGATTTTGGGCTTTGAAGAGTGCTGTGGTGCAACTCCGAGAGTCTTCCGCTCGGATCGCAGTAGGAAGGCTCAGAACTGCAAAAGTATTGATTACAGTCACTCCTATTACAACGAACTGGCGCAGCGTTCCGGATTTCGGATCTCTAAAATTCATAACCGTTATCCTTTCTTATGTTCAGACCGGCTTAAACCATTGACAGCGAACGGACTGCACCTCTTCTTGAATTATATCGAGTGAGTTACTCTTTTACTAGATTTTGCAGTAATACCAAATTGATTTTTGAGTGCTACAGATTCGGCAAGCCCCCTAACCCGCAAGTTTGGGGGAACAAGAATCAGAATCAAAGTTCCCCAGAATTGGGGGATTTAGGGGGCGAAGGATCTATAGCAACGACAGATTGATTTGGTATAAGGCTCTAGATCGATAAACAAGATTATGAAACTCAGAGACGAGGACGACTCAGTTTTTGTTCCCTGGCAAATTAGAGTTAATCTATCGCCAGTGATAGGAGGGAGCCGCAATCGTGAATAACCTTGTTTCTGAGTTGCTTTTGGGTTAGAACCGAAGTGTCAGATTAGGGCTTCCCTTAATGCTCAAACATTGGCAGTATAAGCTCGTTCTTGGAATCGCACTGATCACGGGTGGAGTTTGGACAGTTCATGTGGGACAACGGAGATCGGCAACCCTTTTAGCGCTGGATACGAATACAGGCAAGATTCAATGGTTTCGACCCCTCCGATCTGAGAAAGATTTTTACAGTCGGGGCGCGATCGCATCCAATGGCACAGTCGTCTTAGGTTCAGCCGAATCGAGTCAGCCTGAACAACGATCATCGAATACTTATCGGATTAGTGCGTTTGATGCTCAGTCCGGCAATCCGCTTTGGACGACACAACTAAACTCTCCTGTGGACGATGCTGACAGAATTGGATATTGGTTTGCTTCCACCTACTCGCTCGATCTGCAACCGAATGCGGTTTATGCACAGATGGGTGAGGAACTGCGATCGCTTGATCCGAGAACCGGGGAGATCCGCTGGTCGATCAAACGTCCCTGGTTGAATGCGAACGATCAACCCTTACGATTTGGGTTGGGAATTGCCGCAACAGAACAAACGCTGGCAGTATTGCAGTTAGAACGGAATCAGAACTTGCTTCAGGTGATTGATCCAGAAACAGGAAAATTGATCCGTCAAACTGCGATTGCGTTTGACAAGTTAGAAAGTACGAGCAATCGAATCACAATGGCAAATCGCAGTGTTTTTCTCGAAACATCGGGGTTGATTCCTTCAGGTAAGGATAGCTTTCTTCCAAGTGGACAGGCAACGCTTACTGCTTACAATCTAGACACAGGACAAATTCGATATCGGGTTCCGATTAGCGGCGCGATCAACAATCTGCAAGCGGTTGGTCAAACAATACAGATTAGTACTGATCCTGTGTTCGATTTTAAGAATTCGGACGTTAAAGTAGGCAATCAGCTAATTGGATTGGACTTGGAAACAGGGCGAGTCCTTTGGAAAAAAGTAGACAATCAGCTTAAATGTACGGACTTTGTTTGGTCTTGGCGAGTCGATGCTGAATCGGTCTACATCACTTGCAAACGACCAAAAGAGAAATCAAGTACGATCGTATCTCTCTCAGCGCAAACTGGACAGATTCAATGGCAAACTTTAGTCAGTCCGAATCAGCACTCCGCCGAAGTGCCAGGTGCGATCGCCGATCGTCAATTTCTCACATTCAGGCGAGTTCAATCCCAACTACAAGCGATCGCGCTCGATCGACAAACTGGGAAATTGCTCTGGAGCAAAGCATTGTTTAGTTCTCAAGATTTGCCGTACATGGATTCATTTAGAGCGACTGTTGCAACTGATCAAGATAAAGTCTTTGTGCTGGATGCGGTTCCACAATGGCAGCTTTGGTTGTTGAGCCTGAATCGCGATTGGTATTTGAACCCAAGTATCGAACCAAAACCCTAGCTGTTCTGCCCTAATGCCGCGAGTTGTGCTCGTGCTTTTTGCAGTGATTCAAACCATTCGCGTTCTGGATCGCTATCGGCTACAATTCCCGCTCCGACTTGTCCCCATACGATCGCGCTATCTCCATCTTTCGCATAGAGCAAGGTTCGGATCAGAATGTTGAGATCGAGATTTCCACGTCGATCGAGATATCCACAAGAACCATAAAACAAGCTACGCCGCACAGGTTCTAGTGTTTCAATAATCTCCATACAGCGAACTTTCGGACATCCGGTAATCGTTCCACCCGGAAACAAAGCGCGAATCACATCAATTGAATTAAACTCGGATCGTACTGTTCCAACCACATTACTCACTAAGTGCATCACGTGACTGTAATGCTCAATGGCTAGTAATTCATCAACTTGCACTGTTCCCCATTCACACACTCGTCCTAAATCATTGCGTTCTAGATCCACAAGCATGATATGTTCTGCTTGTTCTTTGGTGTTATCTAGCAGTTCTTTAGCAAGTTGTCGATCGTGTTCCGGTGTCGTTCCACGCGGACGAGTTCCAGCGATCGGGCGCGTTTCAGCAATGCTATTTTCAAGTTTTACCAATCGCTCCGGAGAACAGCTAATCACATTGCCCCAAGGCGTTTTCCAATAGCTTGCAAACGGAGATGGATTGATGGATTGCAGCGATCGGTAAATTGCCCAACTCTCCGCTTCCGTTTTTGCTTCAAATCTGAGAGATAGATTGGCTTGAAAGATATCGCCTGCCCGGATGTGTTGTTTTGCTTTGAGTACGATCGCTTCGTAATCGGCTTGCTCCATGCAAAATCGAGTTTGAAACGCAGAACTTTTCACTGCTGCTCGAACTGTGTTGGATAGCTGTTTTTCAAGCTGATCTAGCTGATGTTCACTGCTTGCAGCCAACCATAAAATTTGTTGTTCGTGATCTAATACAGCAAAGCATTCTGGCTCGTACCAAAATGCTACCGGAAACGGTAAAGTCTCCTCCTTCAGATAGGGAAGCCGCTCGATTTCCCAAGCGAGATCGTAGCCTAACCATCCGAGCCAACCGCCTGTAAACGGCAGATGTTCTGGGGCTTCAGAAGTTGATGAATGGATGAGTCGATCGAGAAACGGTAGAATTTCACCGATCGCAGGTGTCCAAACTTGATTTGCTCTCGGTTGACCTGCACAAATTGAGAAGCGTCCTAACTGCGGATAGTCAGGAGATGCAGGATAAGGACTCTCTAACAGAGTTGCAATGTCATCCTGCAAAAACAATGCAGCGAAAACATCGGAACCTGTTTTATGTTGTAAGGGCAGCGATCGCCAAATCCAAGGAAGCAAAGACATAAGGAAAACCGCACATTCGTAAGCTAATATCCTACGATGTACGGCTCCAATTTAGCGTGTTAGCAATGCCACTGGGAAGTTTTTCAGCGCATCTTTAAGCGCGATCGTAGTTCCAGAGTGTTCAGTCTCAGAAATCGCATCTTTCCAACCGGATGCCGGAAGCTCGATCTCAGTATCTTCCCAAATTTCCCCGATCGGGAGTTGATCGGGTTGAATGATTCGGGTGAAAAATCGAGGCGCGATCGAGACAACCATTTGATTTCCATCTTTCCGAGCAAACGCAATGATGTGATCCTTAAATTTGCCTGTTGCTTCGAGCGGAATGTACTCGCCACTGAGAAAGACAGACTTAAACTGGTTCCGAACTTTCAGCGCTTGAACGGTCAGGAATAGCTTGATTTGCCCATCCTGCAGCTTCTCTAACAATTTTGGCATCAATGCTGAAGGAGTCACAGATTGAATCGCATCAAGAAACGCTTCACGTTGGGAAAAATCAACCGGACGACGATTATCTGGATCAACTAAACTTAAATCCCAAAGTTCCGTTCCTTGATAAAAATCAGGAATACCAGGAGAAGTAGCTTTAATCAAAGTTTGGGATAAAGAATTGAACACACCATAGTGAGCAATCTTTTTCTGAAAAGGAATGAACTCAGCTAGGAATTGTTCATCTTTCAGAATTGCTCGAACAAACTTGGTGCAAGCCTCTTCATAATCGCCATTCGGACGCAGCCAAGCAGTATGCACTTTTGCTTCTCGAATCGATTTGATTGCATATTGCTCAATCCGATCGACAAACTCTTCCATTTCATTATCCTGGAACGGATAAGCCCCGATCATATTCTGATAGAGCGCATACTCATCATTCGCACTTGGCATCAAGGCTTTGCGATACTGAGTCTTGTATTTCTGATTGATCTCGCGCCATTTTTGGACTTGCGATCGCCATTCATTAGGGATTTCAGAAAGTACATTAATTCTGGCGCGAGTATCTTCACCGCGCTTTGTATCGTGTGTAGAAGTTGCATTCATCGCAACGTTCCAATTCTGTTGGCGATACTGATTAAATTGGTGAAACTCAGTTGTGCTAATTCCAAATCGCCCTGGGTCGCCACCGACTTCATTAAGTGAGATTAATCGGTTGTAAACGAAGAATGCAGTATCTTCAACGCCCTTCGCCATCAGCGGTCCAGTGTATTGCTGAATCCGCATCACGAAATAGAGCCAGCGTTCTTTATCTGAAGGGGTAAGCCCATCATCGTACTCTAGGAGCAGGAGTTTTTCGATGAAGTCGAGTTCTTTTTGGGAGAATGGAGCATTTTCGCGGGCGGTTTCGATCGCAGTTTTAATGTAATTGCGATCGCATTCTGAAATTCCTTCTTCAGTCGTATAAGTTCGATAGATTGAAAATTGGACGAGGACTTCAGCGATCGCACGTTTTAAGCCATTAATGGTGAAATCATTTCCGTAGCGATCTTTTTGCGAAATGTCTTTCAGCAAGGTTGCTAAATTGTCTAAATCGCCTGCTAGGTTCTTGTCAAGAATTAGATGTTTCTTGTCTAAAACGACTTCTTCAAAAGGAATCGATCGACCTTGAATCTGTTGATAAATTTCGTCGAATTTTTGCTCATTTTCGACATCGCAGAAAACGCTATTGAGGTAATTCAAATAATCGTATCCTGAAGTTCCTTGAATACCCCAGTCCTTTGGTAAATCTTCTCCAGGCTGAAGAATCTTTTCGGCAACAATATAAGCATCGCCTACTTTCTCTTGTAATCGTTGCAAATATTGTTTTGGATTCGATAATCCGTCAATATGATCGATTCTTAACCCGGTAACTTTACCTTCTTTGATCAATTGAGCAATTAGCTCATGCGTATGATTGAAAACCTTAAAATCTTCAATTCTCACAGAAATCAATTCGTTCACCGTGAAGAATCTACGGTAATTGATTTCTTCGGCTCCAACTTTCCAATAAGATAATCGGAAAAACTGCTCAGATAACAGCTTATCTAACCAATCTACACTCTGCGGCTTTCCTGCTTCTCCATTAAAGAATTTGATATTGTCATCAATAAACGCTTTGACCTCAGGATTTCCTTCGTGCAATTCCCAAAGCAAGCCTTTCACAAATTCAGCTTGGTCTTTTCTCTGTTTTCCACCCGATTCGGTTGGCAAACTTCGCAGCATATAAAGAACAGCAAGCAGTTTGACAAAATCAGGATGTCGCCTTCCTAAAGTTTTTGAAAGTTTCCCTAAATCATGAGTCAGAAAAATTGAATAAGATTCTAGTCTTAAAGGCACTCGAAGCGCGTAGTAATTAACCGTTAATCCGTCTTGACTGTATTGAAGTTGAATGTCACCATTCTCCAGACAAGATCCGTAGAAATCGCCTAATAATGGAGCCAAAATCGGAGCTTGACTGCCTCTAAAGGGAGAATTCCAGGCTAAATCAAAGAACTGAACATAATCCGAATCTAGACCATTTTCGAGCACATCCATCAAATAGAGATTATCTCGATCGTAGGACATGTGATTCGGCACAATATCTTGCACCCAGCCTATCTGATGATGTTGTAATTTCTGAATCAATTGCTCAAAAACTTCGGAGGTTCCCAATTCAGGATTAAGCTGAGTCGGATCAACAACATCATATCCGTGAGTACTCCCCGCTTTCGCCTTAAAAATGGGCGAAGCATACAAATCAGAAATTCCAAGCTTTGATAAATATCCAACAATTTTAGTCGCAGATTCAAACGGAAATCCCTGATGGAATTGAATTCGATAAGTGGTGACTGGAGTTCTCATAAATCCTCAATTATTTCCGTTCATAAATCACAAAACTTTGTGCATTCACTTGTCCAGCCTCGCCATGCGATCCTTTCTCTGGAGCGATCGCACCTTTGCCCATCCACTGTTCTTCGGATGAATCAAACACTTTGTCCCAGCGTCCTTCAGGGAATTCAAACGATTGCTCAGATTGATTGAAACTCATCAGCGTTAATAACGTTTGTTCTGCACTCGATCGCTCAACCCAAAGCAGTTTCTTTTCTTCTTCTGCACAAGCCGAAATCGAATTACGATCGCGATTCACCAACGCAGGCATCGATCGACGCATTTCGAGCAATTTCTGATAAAACCGCCACAATGTTTTGTGCTTTCCTTCCTGATGTCTTTCCCACTGCAAAATACAGGATTGGAAGGTTTCTTTTGCTTCTGGATCAGGCGGTTCACCGTCGTAATGGAAGTGTTTAAACTCTTGCTTTCTACCTTGCTGAACCATCCGAATTAACTCTGGATCAGAATGGCTGACAAAATAGGTAAATGGCACTTCTTCACCGTATTCTTCGCCCATAAATAACAAGGGAATGTAAGGCGAAAGAATCACTGCTCCTGCTGCTAGTTTTAACCCTTCAAATGAAATTAACTGCGATAAACGTTCGCCCTTCATTTGATTGCCAATTTGATCGTGGTTCTGAATACAGACCACGAACTGAGACATCGGACAATCTAGCGCAGATGTACCATGAAATCTTTGACGATGCGGGGCATACTTCCAGTCGTAAACAAACGTATCGCGGTAAGCTTTGGCTAAATCTTCGCAGCCTCCAAAGTCTTGATAGTAGCCAATGTTTGTTCCGGTCAACAGTGCGTGTAAAGCATGATGAAAATCATCGCTCCACTGAGCATCTAAGCCATATCCGTTTGCTTTCTTGGGTCGAATTAGCTTTGGATCATTGAGATCACTTTCTGCAATCAGATACAGCTTCCGATTTTGCTGCTGCGATAGTTCATCGACTCGATCGACTAATTCTGACAGAAAGTGCCGCGCCCCTAAATCATAGATAGCCTGAACCGCATCCAATCTCAGCGCATCAATGTGAAAGTCGCGCAGCCAATACAGTGCATTCTCTAGAAAATAGCTCCGAACACAATGACTATGAGCATCATCATAGTTAATCGCTTTGCCCCAAGGCGTTTTGTAAGTCTCGGTAAAGTAGTCGCCAAACTGATGAATGTATGTTCCTTCAGGTCCGAAATGGTTGTACACCACATCTAAAACCACAGACAGTCTGTGCTGGTGACAAGCATCTACAAGTTTCTTTAGTCCCAGGACTCCACCATAAGAATTCTGTGCGGCATAAGGATAAGTGCCATCGTAGCCCCAATTCCGATAAGCTTTCGGATCATCGGTTTTGCTATCACCTGGAAACTGTGCGATCGGCATTAGTTCGATCGCTGTAATTCCCAATTCTTTTAGTGTTTGCAGTCTCGGAATGATTGCCTCGAATGTTCCTTCTGCTGTAAAAGTTCCAACATGCAATTCATAGATCACCATGTCTTCGAGCGCAATTCCCGACCAATCGGAGTCTTGCCATTCAAAATCGTGATCGACCAGTGCTGATGCTTCATGCACTCCGAGCGGTTGAAACAATGAAGCGGGATCGGGATAAGACTGATCATCCAAACGGTAACGATACTGCGTTCCTGGCTTGATATCCGAAACGATCGTACTCCAATAGCCTTGATCTTTCTGAGTGAGTTCGATCGAGCGATCGGGTAATTCCAATGTGACATTCTGCGATCGCGGTGCCCAGACTGTAAATTCAGCGCGACCGTCGCCTAAATACCAAGCCCCTACTTTCATAGAATTTCTGATGCGTGTGAAGGTTCAAGCCGCAGTTCCTTTGTGAAACCAGTGGCTTGCTGTCACAGTACCCGAATCAGATTGATTGGCTTATCTATCTCAAGTGGGAGTAGCAAGGTAGAGATTTTTCAGCGGCAAGAAATTACGAACGAACCAAAGATTTTAATGTATCTTCTGGCGATCGAGGATTCCAACCGAGTTCTTTTCTCGCTTTGGTGGCATCAACTCGGACACAGCGATCGTAAACATAATGCGCTCGTTCATTGTCGATCGGAGGTTGCCATCCTGAAATTCTACCAATCGGATCAAGAATGTTAGCGACCAATCGCACTAATGGTTTTGGAGCTTCACGAGGTGGAGAAATTCCCGTTTCGCGGCTGAATACTTCAAACATTTCTCTCGTGGTCATGTCGCCTGCGGAAATGATGTAGTAGTCGCCAGATTTTCCTCGATCAACTGCCAAAATCATGGCTTCTGCTAAATCATCAACGTGAACAATTCCAGTGATCCGCCCGCCACCTGCCCAAACTTTGAGCCGACCACTGAGAAAGGCATTGAGCACAGGTTTAAAGTGGGGATCATCGCTGCCAAAGATTCCAGAAGGCATCACACTAACGATCGACAATTCTTTAGTTTGATCGACTAACTGTTGAGCTTGATATTTTGTGCGATCGTAAGCTGAAGAAAAATCTTTCTGTGTTCGTTGGAACGCTTCATCGATCGCTTTGCCTTGAGTGTCACCGAAAATCCCGATCGTGCTGCAATAAATCATTTTTGGAACGTTCGCTGCTTTTGCCGCTTCTAACACAGCGCGAGTTCCTTCGACATTAACGCGCTCCATTTCTGCGGCGTTGACGATTCCAAGTTCAACATAAGCAGCAGTGTGGAAAATAACATCAACACCGCGCATCGCTTCAGTGAGAGCAGCACGATCGGTAATGTCTCCGTAAGCATAATCGATCGAGCAATTGGATAGTCGATCGAGATTACTAGATTTACGAACAAATCCAACGACCGAATCGCCTCGGTTTAATAGTGCTTTCACTAAATGCGATCCGGTGAATCCATTGGCTCCGGTGACTAATGCTCTCATAGGGTTTTTTCGTACATCCGATAGGTTTTGTAGATTTTACCGCCCGCTGTCTCGATTAATTTACGCGATCGATTATTGTCCTCGTAAACCCAAGAGAGTTCTGCCCGCTTGTACGGTTTTCCTTTTTTGATTCCGCCTTGTAATCCGAGATAAATCAATCCCAACGGCACTAATTTTCTTTGAAATTCTGGAAGCGAACAAATTGCGATAACTCGACCTTGATTAATCTGCCGACGATACCAAAGAAACTTGAGAATTCCTATCCAATTCAATCGACCATTTACATATTTCAGCGGAATATTATAGTCGGGCAATCCCATCCAAAATCCGATCATTTCACCGTTATATTCTGCGATCGGAAAGACATCGGGATCGACTAATTCTTGCAGCGATCGAGCTTCATCTAAGAACTCTTCTAAGGTTCGAGGAGTCGAACTCCAATTATTTGCAAATGCCTTATTGAAAAGGTTATATAAGCTCACACAATCCTCTTCAAACTCTTCTCCTTTCGTTCTCAAAGGTCGAAACGTAACGCCTGATTTGCAAGCAATTCGATAGCCTTTTTCAAACTCTGGAGAAAGCGGTTTATCCAAAGGAAAATCATAGGCATACGCATCTTTCGCCTTCGTCCAACCTAATTGCTCCATAAAGGTTAGATAGTAGGCTGGATTGTACGGCATCATGATCATTGGCGGTGAGTCAAAGCCATCTGCTAGGAATAGACAATTATTGTGTGTTGATAAATCGATCGGACCTCGAATTTCGGTAATCTCTTGCGATCGTAACCAGTTTTCCGCCGCATCAAATAAAGCCTTTGCGACATCAAAATCATCGATACATTCAAAAAATCCGAAAATTCCGATCGCTTTTCCTTCGCGTTCAATTAATCGATCGTTGACCGCTGCAACAATTCTCCCGATCGCAGTTCCACGAGAAATTGCAATAAATTGTTTCAGCCTTCCATATTGAAAAAACGGATTCTCAGGCTGAAACTTCTTCTCTACATCACTCCGAAGCGGTGGAAC
Source organism: Leptolyngbya sp. AN10 (assembly GCF_050565645.1). NCBI lineage: Bacteria > Bacillati > Cyanobacteriota > Cyanophyceae > Leptolyngbyales > Leptolyngbyaceae > Leptolyngbya > Leptolyngbya sp. AN10. The sequence continues at coordinate 289,540 of NZ_JBNXVP010000003.1, read as the reverse complement.
CCAATTCGGGTCATTGGCATAAACCACCCACGGAACATTAATAAACATTTCCTGTTCGGTCACAGACGTAATCGGAAAAACCTCAAATGTTGGCATCGTCTATTCATCTATTTGTTTCATGCTGACTATATCAGGAGTTAGAGGGTGTTTGAAAAGTCATCTTTCGTCGCATCAATCGCCCCTCGAATGAATTCGGGGCTATCGGAACCAAGTCTATTGAAACAGACTGAAGAGGCGGCTCCCATTGGCTTTCAGTCCTCTTCAGTGGACTTTTTCCGATAGACCGTGATTTCCAATCACGGGCGAACTGTAACCGAAGCGAAGCATCCTCTTATCCTTCTCAAACATCCTCTTAGGAGATTTCTACGAAAGAGCTTACCGCTTGAAAGACTGCCCTTCGGCTTCGCTCAGGGCGCGATCTCTAGCTGACTGAGCGAAGCCGAAGACAGCGGGTAATTTGTTTTCGATAAATCTCCTTAGAACGTTGTCGGGGCGATCGGGGCAATGTCAGGGTCATACCCGCCGATCTGATTCGTTCGTAGCACCCACACAGAAGCACCATACTTAATGAACGTTTCCGCGATCGTATCACTCGCTTTACGCGGGAACATCGTGCGCCAACTGCCTAATCCAATCCACAAATTTCGCAGCGGATCATCTTCAAGCGTGCTGCCTAAGTTATATTCATTGTTTTGCCAATCCGATCGAGGACCTCCAAGCGGTTGCAATGCACTTTCTAAATCTTCTCCTAACACTCGTAAAGTTCGATACCGTTCTTCTTCTTGCCGGAGTAGGAACACAACCACTTCAGGATTGTTTTGCAAAATTCGTTCAATCCCTTGAATACTCGCAAACAAAGCCTGATTCGAGTCTTGGGAACAATTGTTTGCAGGTCCAACAAACGTTCCGCCTGTTCCATCTCCAGTCCGATAACGAGCGGTCATTCCCTCAAGCTGACGCATCATCAAATCTAGCGGAGAAAGAGCACTGTTACCGATTTGATAAGGTTCTGTAAACGCATCAAGTTTGATCAAAATGTCGCAAACCGGACGAGTACCTAGCCAACCAAATTGTCGATCGCCTAAATACCGCGACCAATGCAAGATTCCTGCAACTAATCCATCTGTGTTCTGGGTGTACACCTGGTAATAGTTAATTTCAAATCTCGGCTCATCTGCTAACGGTTCATACACGACTTCAGCAGTGCCATAAGCAAAATGTCCGAAAAAGATTGGTGTTCCAGCAGCGGGTTCTTTGTTGTTTCCACCAATTCCACCATAAGTATGCAGCAACAAAGCTTTATCCCCAATTTTCCAATCTTGAATAGCAGCTTCGATTCCATCTGCTGAACGACGAGAACTACATAGCACCGAGGAGAGTTTACCTTTCTCTTTTGCTGCATTCTTCCAGGCTCCAAACCGAACATAGTTAAACGCCGATCGACGACCAAAGGTAACTTTTTCGGGCTGAAGTTGGAACAATGCACGAGGCGCGATCGCATTTACAACAAACATTCCTTCTGCATCTTTCGCACCATACACATACCATCCAGTCTCATTGTATGGAGAATGTTCAATGTCTCGCGTAGTCGAAGGATAGCTTCCATAGCTTTTAGCAAAGACTACTTCTGGTAAGCGCATCACTTCCGACTCACCATTGAACTGTCGAGAAGTTCGATCGAAGTGAATCACCTGAAATTGATCGGTTCCACTAATCGGTAACACGAACTGAACTAACGCATAGAATCGTCCCGTGATTTGAATCGGTGTGGAACTAATGCAAAGCTTATCTTCTCGGACTTCAACCGGATCAGTTAGCTTCACAACGATGTCATCAACTGGATGCGATCCTGCTAATGATTCGAGCGGGTTGACTTGTTTCCAGTGATTAATACGATCGGGATGAACCGCACCACCAAATTTACTGCTAAATTCCGCGTCTGCACTGAAGTGAACATCTTTCGTCACAGCTTTGACGCGCTTCCGAACTTCAGGAGCAGTTGACCAGCAAAGTTTGATAGTTCTTCCAATCAGGTTGCTATCGGGTGCATAATGCACTTCAAAAAACACACCGTGAAACCGTTCCTCCTGTTTTGGCAAGATCAATCGTCCCATCCATTTCCCGATCGGTTGATAGTGATCTCCGATCGATTGAATCGGATAGTATTCAGGACGATTAAACGCTGCCGATCGATACAGAGCATAATGGCTCGTTTGTTTCGGAATCGATTGATCCGCTCTAAAAGCTTCACCTCTGAGAATTTGCAGAATCATCTCGACCGTTTGTTGGAGATGCGATCGTCCATCGGGAAGTTTCGCGATCGGGTCCATATAACCGCCGGGAACCTGATGCCCTACAGATCCAGCAGACAGGATTGTAATCTTACCTTTGCGCTTTGCTCGGTTCCAATACGACAGCAGAAACAGCTTCCAGCGTCCCGGAAACATCACAGGACCAATCTTTTCTACAGTGTCTTTGTCGCCAATGATGTGATAAAGCTGCTCTAACTTTAGTAGGTTATGATTGGCACTCATCACACCGCCGATCGAAATTACATCGATCGTCGCTCCAGTCGATCGCTTTAAATACGGAGCCGCCGCGACCGACATTTCTCCGCCGCCACTATAGCCGATTAATGTGATTGGAACTCCAGGCTCATATCCTCGATCGATTAATCCATCAAAAATCACCTGAGCAATGCCCTGATTGTAAATTGGACCATATCGCTTATCAGAAGACACTGCCACAATAATCACATTGCGAATGTTCACGAGCAGTCCCAATACTGCTGTTGGATTTGCCCATCGCACTCTGTCCGCCAACCGCCACAGGAAAGCTAACGGACGATCTTCGATCAAGGGTCGATTCAACACCGAATACATCATCAATCCCTGCACAAATTCCACTCCGTCTGGTAGTGCAGGTTTTAATGCTGCTAAAAATTCCTCAATATCCGGTGTGTATTCACTGCCCGATTGAGCAATCCCATCTAAGTAAACAACATATCGATCGACTTCCCGATTCGTCTGAGTTCGCTGAGTCGCTGAAGGCAAAATGATTCCTTGATCGCCGTACCATCCTGCCCACCAGCCCAATGATTCCAAAGGTGCAAGAATTCCAGCAAAGACGAGCGCGACCACACTAATCCAAAAGAAATCAAAGGTCAGCCGCCAAATTCCCCTGAGATTCGTATACCAACCAAATAACCCATCTCGAATCGGACGCAGCAACACCAAGATCAAGATAAATACGATCGCCATTGCCAACAGACTTACTGCTAGTTTCAGACGAGGTAGAAATCCCCGAAATCGATGTTTAGCCTGAACAATACGATCGCGAGAATCAATTTGCTGTTTCACCTTCAGCGGAGTTGTACTCGATCGAGAAATGCTTTGAGCCACAGAACGAGCCGCTTCTGGAGCCGATCGACCTGAAGCTTGAATCAATTGTTGAACTTCAGGCATTGTTCTCGGTTGAACTCCGGCTGAAATCTGAGCTTTCAACTCCTGACGAGTATCTGCTAAAGTCACTCCAGCGACTCGATCGACAATTTGACTGCCCAATTGTGCGATCGGTTGTCCGATCGTTCCTTCCAAGTTCTGCTTCACAAACCATCCCAGCGCAATATAAACAAACGCTGAACTTAATGGCATTTGAGCGATCGCAGCATATCCGACAACCATTGCCAACAAGTTCCAAACCGAGAGCAAATTCCCGATCGGATAGCCCAAATAAGGTAATGCGCCTAAAAAACTAAATAATAAAGGTGCATATCCTAATCCAAGCACTTTAATCAGTGCTATCAATGGCAACCGGGGCGATCCAGGCAAGAATCCTAGTAACCAAGTACTCAGTGTGAGAAAGATGAATCCAACCGTGAACAGGACCGCATGAATCAGCAAGCAAAAGATAAATCTTCCAGGTTTAACTCGACTGACAAATAAAACAATACTCTGTGAGATCGATAAAGATAATCCCGCCAGTGTCACCACGGTCAAAGCAAACCAAAGCCCACCCGAAAGCGTTGCTACCTCCCGAAAAGTATCGAATTGCAGTGCAAACGCTCCTCCGATGAGTTCTCGCCATTGATCGATTGCAGGGTTCATAATGTGGCTCCGATCGAACTCTCTCTATCACACAAAAAACAGGGATGAATTTCAAGTATCTATTGTTTCACGATCGCCTCAAACGGTTCTGTTCCTAATGGGCTAGGTGTCCAGCCAGTAATATTCTTTCGCTGAACGAGCAACGGATCAGAATGGACGATCGACAATCTCACCGCTTCTCGATGAATAATTTGATCGACTTCAGCATAAAGTTTTGCTCTTGCGGCTCGATCGCTGATCGCTCTCGCTTGATTGAGTAGTTGAATCACTCGATCGTTTCTCCATCCGCCTAAATCGGTTGTGCTACCCGGACCAAAATGTGGATAGTAAAACGTATCAGGATCGCCATAGTCCCCAGTCCAACCGAGCATAAACATGGGATAGCCTGGTTTCTTATTCCGATTCGCAAGATAAGCTGCCCAATCTTGTGTTTTCAAGTTGGCACGAATTCCAACAGCTTGTAAATCGGCTGCAAATGCTTCCGAGATCGGTTTCGGAGTTGGAAAGTAAGGTCGCGCAACAGGCATATACCAAAGATCAATCTCGAATCCATTCGGAAAGCCTGCTTGTTTGAGTAAATCTCTTGCTCTCTGTGGATTGTACTCATAGTCCTGTAGCTTCGGAGAGGTTGCCCAATCGAGTGAAGGCGGCACAAAATGAGGAGTTGTTTGAGCAGAACCCTTCCAAAAAGCTTGCACGATCGATTGTTTATTAATCGCATGTGCGATCGCTTGTCTCACTCTCACATCCGATAATTCTTTGAAGCTCGGATTTAATGCTAAATAACCTACATTAAACGAGGGACGATTCGCAACAGTTAGACTCTGATCCTGTTCAATTTCTGCTTTCTGATCGGGAGCCAATTCAACTGTGAAATCAATCTGTCCTGCTCTCACTTGAGCCAGTCTCGCCCCCGAATCTTGAACAAACCGCATAACTAACTGATTCGACTTTGGTAAATCGGGCTTCCAATAGTTCGGATTCCGTTCAAGCGTAATGCGATCGCCACTTTGCCAGTTTCTGAACACAAATGCCCCCGTTCCGACTGCTCCACCTGCGGGCGTTCCATAGTTCGCGCCTGCTTTTTGAATCGCAGTTGGACTTGCCATTCCAAAATATGCGGATGCGATCGCGGTTGGAAATGCTGCAAACGGTTGTTTCAACACAAACTGAATTGTCGAATTATCTACCACTCGAACAGTCTGAACTAACGAATTCGGTTCCCCTTTATACCCCCCAAAGATCTGTCCCCAAATTTCATAGCTCTTCCCTGCATTCCGAAAGCCGTTTGGATTGTCCTTATCCCACCAGCGATCGACATTAAACTTCACTGCATTGGCATTAAAATCTGCACCATCATGAAATTTCACACCATTCCGTAGCTTAAATGTCCAAGTTCTGCCATCTTTAGACGCATTCCAAGAAGTCGCCAAACTCGGCTTTAACTCAGTCGTTCCAGGCTTAAACTGAATCAAACGATTGTAGATTTGGTTATGAACAATCAGCGAATTTCCATCTGTGACGTTACCTGGTTCTAAGTTCGTCGGTTGTCCACTCGCAGCATAAACTAATACGCCCGGAGCAGAATTGGTCGAATTTTGTGGGCTACAATTCGCAACAATCACTGCACAAAATATTGCAATTAATATCGATCTCCACCCTCGGAACTTCACCATTGCCTTTCATCTCTCGATCGCATGTTCGATCGCAGATTTTACCAAGCTTGCTGCGATCGTTTCGGATTTTGTCAAAACTGTTCGCTTCTTTGACAGGTCTTGTATTATAAGTGTAGTATATTGGTAATCAAATTAATAGACCTCCTGCACGAATCCTGATCACAGATTTGAACTCCTGAAAAGAGGACTAGATGCCACTCAGGAGACTGATCAAATGTACGATCGCATTCAACACCTGCCACCAAAATCGTTCAAACGCAAGTGCGGAGTGAAGCGTGAAACCTTCGAGAAAATGGTTGAAATTCTCAAACCCAAGCTGATCCGAAAAGGCAAACGAGGCGGACAAGGCAAGTTTGGAGTCGAAGATCAACTCTTGATTGCGATGGAATATTGGCGCGAGTATCGGACTCAGTTCCACATCGGACAAAGTTGGGGGATTCATGAAACGACCGTGGGGCGCATTGTGCGGAAAGTTGAGAACAGTTTGATTCGGTCGGGCGAATTTCGGCTTCCGGGCAAGAAGGCGCTGCACTCGCCTGATGCAGGGTGGAACCTCCTGTTAGTTGATGTCAGCGAAAGTCCGATTGAACGTCCAAAAAAAAACAGCGACCTTACTACAGTGGTAAGCAAAAATGGCACACACTAAAAGCGCAAGTCGTCGTAGACTATTTCAGCGGTCAAATTGTCTGCACCGCATTTGGCAAAGGGCGCAAGCATGATTTCCGCTTGTTCAAGGACTCGCAGTTGCCGACCCAACTTGAGCAACTCTGGGTGGCAGACCGAGGCTATCAAGGCATCGCCAGACTTCATGCTTACAGTTGTACGCCCTACAAAAAATCGCGCAAGCGTCCGCTCTCCAAGCAAGAACGTCAGTTTAATCGACAATTAGCGCAAGTTCGTATCACGGTGGAGCATACCTTTCGCAAGTTGAAGATTTTTCGCATCTTATCGGAGCGCTACCGTAACCGTCGCAGGCGATTTGGGCTACGGTTCAACTTGATCGCAGGCTTGCTGAACTATGAGCTTGCTCATCCAATTTGATTCGTGCAGGAGGTCTAATGTATGCAGCCGAAAATGAAATTCTCAAATTGGTTCAAGCCTTTGAGAACTGCACCTTAGCGCGATCGCACTGGACACATTCCGCCCATCTCACCGTAGCGTTGTGGTATCTGATCGATCAACCGCTAACCGCACCCGATCAAATCCGTTTCGGAATCCAACGTTATAATCAAGCTCATGTCGTTGAATCAACTCCTACCACTGGCTATCACGAGACCATTACGCGATTTTGGATTCACCTGATTCAAAACTATCTCGACTCTGTTAATGTTCATGATTCTTTACTGAGCTTAACGAACCAGTTAATGAATGATTATTCTAATCCGATCGTATTGTTCGAGTACTACAGTCGTGATTTAATTTTCTCCCCAGAAGCCCGTTCTCGCTGGATTGAACCTAATCTGAAATCTTTGAACTATGCAAGACTTTGACTTTCACTTTAATCCGTTCAATCAATACAACAACAATCAAAACCAGCAGAAAGGACAAAGCCTACTGGCAGCAGGGTGGCGACCCTTAAATCGCGACTTTGACTGGGGATATTTTCTCCAGCTTGCTCAAAACGATTCTGAAGAATTAAACCGCCGCATGATGGGAGCCGTCAGCACGATCGCAGATGCGCTCGGACGCAATCATCAAGCGTGGTGGGCAAATATGATCAATGTGTTCTCGTCCTACACACGCGGCGAGATTGATCAAGTGTGGAACTATCTCACGCCTGATCCACCTTATCCTGACTATCGCTATCGAGACAGCCTCAGTGTTGAAACGCCAATTCGTCAGATCGTCAGCCGCAACAATATTCCGATCGACTATGTTCTAAGTCGTTTACAAGAAACGACCATCCGTCAAACTTTAGCCGTTCTAGGACGACCCGATCTAATCACTCAAAGCTATCTCGATCGCTCTTTTTACTTCCCCGTCGATCGCTTCGACAGTTGGGATCGCCTTGACGTTGTGAGTACCGCTTATGCGTATTGGGCAGCACACGAAGTCTGGTTACAGATCGATTATGTCGATCGAGGACGACGCTACTGGACATTGATGGCGAAAAACATGGCTCCTTTGATTCAGAAGTCAACTTACGGACTTGCCGTAATGTTGAGCGGTTATCAAAGCCGAGTCGGACAAATTCATGCCCAGTTCACGATCCGCGATTTCCCGCCAGAAATTCAAGCTTTTAGTGATACGGTACAGCAAACCGTAATGAATCAGCATCGATTAGCAGTCTTGGTGCATGGTGATCCAGGAACAGGAAAAACTGCGTGGACACAAGCGATCGCAAAAGAAGTTCTCGTCCCACTCGGTTACGTAATCTTTATCTTGGATCATGATGCCGTTGAGAATTTTGTACCACCGAGCTATCTAGAGAAAATTTGTCTGATCATCAACGAAGCTGACAACCTGGCACAAGATCGATCGACTGAAATTGCTCAAGCCAGCAATAAGACCGAACATATCCTAAGCTTGCTTGATGGGACACTCTATCAAAGCGTAGTCAGTGTTGGCAATTTCGAGTTAGAGCAAAAATTAGTCGTGTTAATGACTTGCAATACCACTGAACGACTCGATCCAGCCATGCTGCGAAAAGGAAGAGTTGATCTAATGTGCGAATTTAACCATCGCTTTGTTTAGAAAGCCCGTGACGAGAATTGAACTCGTGATCTCACCCTTGGTAAGGGTGAGATCAGAGAAGCCAGACTGCCCTGTTCTCAGAATTGGGTTCTCCATCCGTCTTCTCGCTGAAATTCGATTATTTGTAGTTTAAGCTGACTTGTGTGCACAGGGTAGAGAGTTGGAGGTTTGGGGCAACTTCGAGGATGTCCTAATCTAAACTTCTACTGCTATAGTTTGTTTGCGATTTCGTTAATTGCCTCGATCTCGGAGGCTGGACTGCCGTTTTTATTCCGATCGTTCAAGCTTGATCCTGCTTTGTCGATCGATGAATCTCCCACTGAAGAAGCCGTGAAAACGCACATCCGAACCTTGCGGCAAAAACTACGAAACGTTGGCGCATCGGATGATCTCATTGAAACAGTGCATGGTTTAGGCTACCGGATGAAGCAGCTTGATGAATCCCCCCGAAATCCCTCCGATCTGCCCCCAGTTTTCTAACACCTCTGTGATACTAATTGGATCAAACAAACACTGCCTGGAAAACGCTTCGAGCAATGCGTCTACCCGTTTCATCGTTTCTGATTCCTTAAATTTCTCACCTTGTCCCGATTCTTTAGAGTCCTCGGAAGGGTCGGGAATTCTTTTTATTCATTGATTGCCGACAATGATCAAAATTCTTGTGCTAGAAGACAATATTCTCAGTCAGGATTTGCTGTGCAGTGTGCTAGCTCTACAAGGCTATGAAGTTGTTTGTGCAGCAGATGGACGGTCAGGACTGAATAAAATCAAAGAATATCAACCGGACTTAGTGATTTCAGACATTGATATGCCTGGACTCAATGGGCTAGAAGTGTTACGACAACTCAGGCTAGATAGTGCAACGGCATCATTGCCTGTCATTATCTGTACGAGTGCAGAAGAGGAGAGTTATCGCCGGATTGTTCACAAGCTCAATGCCGTTTACATGACAAAACCGTTCTATCCTACGGAAATGCTGAACACGATCGCACAACAGCTTGCACAAAGTTCTAAAGTTTAGACATTAATTTTTCTGCGTCGTTTAGGTGATGCACAGCTTAATTCTCTATTGTTAAAAGATTACTACACTGCATCGTGTTGCACGACTAGAACTATGACTTCGACAGCAATCTCCCAGTCTTCGTCTCGTCCTCATCATGAACTAACGGCTTCAGAAGTCGTTGAACAGTTTGACAGTGACGTTAAAGCAGGATTGTCTCTTGAACAAGTGCGCCGGAATCAAGAGCAATACGGGTTAAATGAACTTACAGTTAAACCTGGAAAGCCTGTTTGGTTGAGATTTTTGCTTCAGTTTAATCAAGCATTGCTCTACATTCTGATTGTTGCGGGTGCAATCAAAGCGTTTCTTGGATCATGGACAAATGCAGCAGTGATTTGGGGCGTTACAATCATCAACGCTATCATTGGATTTGTGCAGGAATCGAAAGCAGAAGGCGCGATCGCGGCTCTCGCGAAAGCGGTCACAACTGAAGCTACTGTGATTCGAGATAATACTAAACAGCGCATTCCTTCTCAGCAGCTTGTTCCAGGTGATCTAGTGCTGCTTGTTTCGGGTGATAAAGTTCCGGCAGATTTGCGCTTAATCAACATCCGCAATCTTCAAATTGATGAATCAGGCTTAACTGGAGAATCGGTTCCGGTTGAGAAACTGGTGGAGCCGCTACAACCCAAAACTCCACTCGCAGAACGCTTAAACATGGCTTATGCGGGGAGTTACGTCACGTTTGGGCAAGGCAGTGGGATTGTCGTCGCAACTGCAAACGAGACGGAGATTGGGCAGATTTCGCGATCGCTGAGTAGTCAAACCGATCTCAGTACTCCATTAACTCGTAAGTTCGCCAAATTCAGCCATACTTTGCTCTACATTATTCTGGCGTTAGCCGCCCTGACATTGGCGGTTGGAGTGGGTCAGGGTCAATCGTTAGCTGGAATGTTTGAAGCAGCGGTGGCGCTGGCGGTGAGTGCCATTCCAGAAGGATTGCCTGCGGTGGTCACTGTGACGTTAGCGATCGGAGTAAACCGAATGGCGCGACGACACGCGATCGTGCGAAAACTACCTGCGGTGGAAACATTGGGCGGTGCAACGGTCATTTGTTCAGATAAAACTGGCACTCTGACTGAGAACCAGATGACGGTTCAAGAAATTTATGCAGGGGGACAATGCTACCAAGTGAGTGGAATAGGCTACAGTCCCATTGGCGAAATCACAGACTCGGCGGGCAATCCCACACAGATCGGGTCTGAGTTACGAGACTGTCTGGTTGCAGGTTTAGCGTGTAACGATTCGCATCTAGAAGAAGATCATAATCGCTGGCTTGTGATTGGTGATCCAACCGAAGGGGCATTGATTGCAGCAGCGAACAAAGCAGACTTCTATCCCGCCTCGATCGCACAATTTCTTCCTCGGATTGATTCGATTCCTTTTGAATCTGAGTTTCAGTACATGGCGACGCTGCATGATACACCAGAGGAAGCGCACGTCATCTATGTGAAAGGTTCAGTAGAAGCAATTCTGGCACGATGTTCGATCGATCAAAATCAAGTAAAACAACAAGTCGAACGGATGGCAAAAAAGGGCTTGCGGGTGTTGGCATTTGCAAGGAAAACAGTGCCTCAATCTCAGCAGACGATCGATCATGATGATATTAAGACAGGATTGGTTTTTCTGGGCTTACAGGGCATGATTGATCCGCCTCGAACCGAGGCGATCGCGGCAGTGCATTCCTGTCAGTCGGCGGGTATTCAAGTCAAGATGATCACGGGCGACCATGTCACAACTGCAAAAGCGATCGCAGAACGGATCGGACTGCAACGGGCGGCTCAAGCTAAGGCGTACGACGGGCAGCAGTTAGCTCAAATGAACGATGCAGAACTTTCGCAAGCGGTGACAGAGAGTGTTGTTTTTGCTCGTGTCGCTCCAGCGCAGAAGTTACGCTTAGTCGAAGCGTTACAGTCTAGAGGTGAAATTGTGGCGATGACGGGCGACGGTGTGAATGATGCGCCCGCATTGCGGAAAGCCGATATTGGCATTGCAATGGCAGGCGCGGGAACTGATGTGGCGCGAGAAGCCGCAGATATGTTGCTCACCGATGATAACTTTGCTTCGATCGAAGCTGCGGTCGAAGAAGGGCGAACGGTTTATCAGAATTTGCGAAAAGCGATCGCGTTTATTCTCCCCGTGAATGGCGGTGAATCCATGACCATCTTGATCAGCGCGTTGTTTGCTAGAGATCTACCGATTCTATCGCTACAAGTGCTGTGGCTGAATATGGTGAACTCGATCGCGATGACAGTTCCGCTGGCGTTTGATCCCAAATCGGATGGCGTAATGCAGCGATCGCCTCGGAATCCTCGTGAACCCTTGCTCTCTCGATCGCTAGTCTATAGAATTCTAGCGATCTCAGTGTTTAACTGGATTTTAATCTTCGGCATGTTTGAATGGGTGCGGCAGAGTACAGGCAATTTGCCGCTAGCACGAACAATGGCAATTCAAGCACTGGTAGCAGGCAGAATTATTTACTTGCTCAGTATTAGCCAGCTAGGAACTGCGCTAATTGCTAAACTGCGAGGCAGGAGAACTATTTCTTTTAAAGAAACTCGTGCCATTATGATTGGAATTGCGGGCGCGGTGATCTTACAGATTATCTTTAGTCAATGGAGCGTGATGAATGGGTTGTTTGGAACTGCACCACTGAGTTTAAATCAATGGTTGCTCTGTCTGCTGCCGACTCTTCCTATGATTCCAGTTGCGCTACTGGTGAATCGTATCGATCGATTTGATTAGCTGCTCTGAAGGGAGGGGAATGGAAGACTCTTTAACGACCACAGTTTTGATTAGCACTACCGTTGGGGTTGGCATTGGCGCTCAGGTGGTCGCTCGATACTTGCAGATTCCTAGTATTGTTGTTTTATTAGTGTTTGGTCTTGCTCTGGGGTCGAGTGGAGTGCAATGGCTCGAACCCTCTGTATTGGGTAATGGGCTGGAAGTTATTATTTCGTTCTCGATCGCGCTAATTCTATTCGATGGAGGACTGAATTTACAGATTCGTGACCTTAGCAGCGTTTCGGTTAGCCTTCGCAATTTGATCACGATCGGCGTTTTGATGACGCTACTCGGTGGTGCGGTTGCGGCTCATTTCATTGCTGATTTTCAGTGGGCGATCGCATTTCTTTATGCGTCTTTAGTGGTTGTGACTGGACCTACTGTAGTTACGCCTTTATTGAAGCTAGTGGGTGCAGAACGACGAGTTGCAACACTGTTAGAAGGGGAAGGCATTCTGATTGACCCGATCGGAGCCATTCTTGCAGTGATTACGCTCAACATTGTGCTGAGTCAGAAGGCAGTCCCGCTCGTTTTCATTGATACAGCGATTCCATTGATGCTGTTGAAAGGATTAGTTCTGCGCTTGGGGATCGGAGTTGCGATCGGCTTCATCTCTGGTGGTTTGCTCAGCTTGTTGCTCAAACAATCCAAGGTTCTACCTCAAGAATTAAAGAATCTTGTGGTATTGGCGGCAGTTTGGGGCGCGTTTAGTTTAGCGCAAGCATTACGAAGTGAGTCAGGATTACTAGCCGTGGTAGTGATGGGGATCGTCATTCGAGCGGCTGATCTACCAGACGAGCGGTTACTGCGGCAGTTTAATGAACAGTTAGGGATTTTGGCAAACTCAGTGCTATTTATTCTGCTTGCGGCTGACTTATCGATCGAGACTCTGTTTGATTTGGGGCAGGAAGGCATTCTCGCAGTTTTAGCACTGATGCTGATCGTTCGTCCGATTAATGTTTTGATTTCGACTTGGAATCGTGGCTTTAGCTGGCAACAGCGATTTTTTCTGTCCTGGATTGCGCCGCGTGGCATTGTGGCAGCTTCAATGGCATCATTGTTTGCAATTTCTCTAAGCAATCAAGGAATGAATGGCGGTGATGCACTTAAAGCGTTAGTGTTTCTCACGATTCTCATGACTGTCTTTGTTCAGGGACTGACAGCAGGTTGGGTTGCACAGTGGCTCGGTCTGCGGGCGGAGCAAGTGAGAACCGTGATTGTGGGTGAGCATTCATTGGCGCGATTGTTGGCGCAGTTGCTTCAGCAAAAAGGTGAAACCGTCGTTTTGATTAATTCTCAGGCGAGTGAAGCAACTTCAGATTCATCGAGTGACATTCCGATGTTGAGCGATCGCTTAAATTTAGAAGAGCTAGAAGCAGAAGGAATCTCTTCGTTTAATTCGTTTCTCGCTTTAACCGGGAGTCCAGCGCTGAACGGAATTTTAGCTCAACGCGCTTCGGAACGCTTTCGCCCCGATTTGATTGCTATTTTGGTTCAGTCGGCGCTAGAAGATGGAAAGAGTCTCAGCGCGATCGCGCCAGAAATTCAGGTTGCTTTTACTCCCCAGATTTCTCTAGAGGTATGGAATGATTTGCTCGATCAGAATGAAACACAGCTTGTCGAAATTGTTCTACGATCGCCAACTTTTGCACAGCAACAAACGCAATTACAATCCTTGATCGCCTCGAACGAGTTACTGCCATTGTTAATCGAACGAGACCAAAATTTGCGGATTGTTCTTGCTAATGAAACATGGCAAGCGGGCGATCGTATCATCGGCTTGCTGCACAAATCTACATCAGAGTTGTCTCAATTCGGATTCGTTTGCTTCAGCATCTAATGCTGATAAAACTTGTTGATACCGTTGCTCTACATCATTGCGATCGCATTCTTCAGACAGTCCACTCTGACTCCCTCGCCAAATCATTTGAGCATGACGACGTAAGACCGCTCTTCGTTTTGCAGTTTCGACATAAGTAGCGATCAGCGCGATCGCTTCGAGCAATCGAATCGTGACCGCAGCATCCGATTGTGAGGACTGCCGAATTTGATTAAAAGCGCGATCGATCAGAGCTTCAAAAGTCGTTGGCTCTGCAATAATTCGCAGCGTTTGATGGTCATCGTAGCGGTAACGAGAAGGAATGTCTCGCTGTGCTAATCGGCTTAACCCTGCACTAAGGTGATCGATGCAGCGAATTGCTGTGAATGGATCATTGACCGCAGGAGAAAGCGCTCTTAATGCGATTTCAACGAGTTGCTCGATCGGAAAGGCAATGTCTTGTTGTTCCGTTCGTTCGTTGCCGAAGATAAAAGCTTTCTGAATTTGTTTGACGAGTTTCGGGGAAAGGCGGGAGTGTGGGTAAACCAGAACTAGCGAAGTGGTCGGAATCACGTACTTTCCGGGTCTTGTTTTAATGCAGAACACAACGTCAGCTTCACAAGCAAGTTGCATGAGTTCCTCATCGTCGATCGCTTGTAAGTATCCTTTTTTTATTGCTTTAATCGGTGCAGATTGCTGCTCGAACTGATGGGGAAGTTCTCCGACTTGTCGCGGCGGATGTTGTCCAATTCGCTCTGGGTAAAGTCGATCGATCGCGCGATCGAGATCATCACTTACATTGATAAGTACTTGCGAAACTTGAATGATCGTCGAAGCATGGTGAATGAAATAGATTAAAACACCTGTGCTGATAATGGCAAGCACCACGCCAACTGTAACCGCTATCTGAGGAACAAACGGCGAATAGTCCTCACCTTGAATGGTTCTCAACACTAATAGACAATAAATAAAGGTTCCAATAAAGGTTCCTAAGACAAGCTGATTGCCAATATCCTGCATGAAATTTCGCAGCAAACGCGGTCCGAAATTAGAAGCAGCAAGTTGTAGAGCAACGATCGTGATCGAAAATGCGGTTCCTGCAACGGTGATCATCGATCCCGCAATCGCAGATAATACAGCCCTCGCACCATCCGGTCCGCCTGTATAAAGCCACCAAAGCTCGGTTGTTCCTGACTCGCTTGTACGATCGAGATGAAGCATTGTGAAAGCGAGTGCGATCGCAGCAATTAAAACGAGCGATGGAAGAAACCAGTAGCTCGATTGTAAAGTGTCCCAATACTTACTCAGCTTGGTGTTTTTCATGGTGATTTGAAGATGGATGACCGTTCTGCTGAACGCTACGCTCTGCTAATGTTCGGAGTGCCCCGCTAATGCTGCGAGCGCGAGGAGCTTGTTTCTGTCCAGCGGGCCATCCTTCTCGCTGTCGAGTGCGATCGCCATCGGTGTCTTCGGTCTGATCGTGAAAGAGAATTTGCTGCGTGGGAAAAGGCAAATCAATTCCATTCGCGGTTAGTTTCTGCTTGATCCCTGTGAGGACTTGATCGCGCGATCGCAAATCATCAATTCGACGGGGTGGATTAATCCACCAGCGCACTCGAATGTTCACGCTACTTCCTGCAAGTTCCATGACTAACACATCGGGTGCCGGATCACGCAGCACCTCATCGATCTCTTCTAATGCTTGGTAAATTAGGTGTTTCGCTTGTTCGATGTCGTCACTGTAACCAATTCCGACATCATATTCCATGCGGCGATTTTCAAAGGCAGTGTTCACCGTCACCGAATTCGTGAACAGTTCAGAGTTCGGGATCACAATGCGGCGATTGTCATAAGTTCTAATCGTGGTTGCACGAGTTTCAATGTTCTCGACGGTTCCCTCAAAGTTCTTAAACACAATCTGATCCCCGATCTGAAACGGTTCAGTTAAGAGAATCAAAATTCCTGATAGAAAGTTCTGAAGGATATCCCGAAACGCAAAGCCGATCGCAACCCCGCTGATTCCAAGCAATTGCACCAAATCGCCTGCTCTAAAGGTTGGAACAACGATCGACAATGCTACGAACAAGCCAATCAGAATTGTTACTCCTTGCGCTAAGCGTCCCAAAACTAATCCTAAGTTGCGGGCACGTCGGCGGTTTTCGGTTGCTCGTCGCACCGTCCGCTTCATGGCTCTAGCAGTAAAGAAGAAGATAAAGAAGACAACAATTGCGATCGCTAAGTTAGGAAGCGAGGCGAGAAAGCCCCGCACCATTGACTCAAGCTGGTTCCAGACCGCTGTTAGCTCGACACTCATAGGACTGTTTTTAGGCGCATCGTTCGTGCCGAGTTTAGAAGAAATCGCTCAGAATAACGTCTATCTCCAGAAAAGGTGTGTCACGACTCAGGGAGGATTTAACACGGTGACACTGACAAGCGGAGTGACATTAAATCCTTGATTCAGTATGCGACTTTGGATGGTTTGCGTTAAGCGATCGCGAATCTGCTGGTCTGAAAGAGCGCTGTCTGCCTGACGTTGAACATACACTTCAACAAGCAATGTATTCTGCCCTGCGATTTCTGCACGAGTAAACCGCACATTTGCTTCAACCAGTTGGACAAATTCAGCTTGCTCGATCGCTTGTTGCACTTCTGCGTTTGCTCGTTGAGCGCGGCTCGATCGCTCAAACTCCGGTGAATTCCAAAACTGCCAAAGCAGAATTGTAGCCAGTGAAATAAGAGATACAGTTAATGCGATCGGAAAAACTCGCCGTTTTCCCCGTGAATAGCGGCTCCCTTGAGAAGACAGTCCATAGAGGCGAAAAATTAACGTCGCTGATAGATGAATCCCGAACAGTTGCAACACCAGTAAGAAAAGTCCGCTCACGGTCATGTCCCATCGCCCGATCGCGCTTGACATACCAACAATTCCAGCGGGAGGAGCAAGCGAGGCGGCAACTAACATTCCGGCTGCTGCTCCAGACACTAAACTACTGCGCTCGGACTGCACTAAATTCAGCGCTCCGGCTGCTCCCGCTGCTAATGGAATGAGAACTGCGACGGCTGAAATCTGGCTATTATCAAGCATCAATGATGTCGGAATTTGCTGTTGCAGAATGACACTGAGCAGAAACGCGATCGCAATCGTGACGCTTAAGGCTGCAACGTACCGGAGAATACTACGTCCTAGTAGCTGTAAATCTCCGCGTGCAGTTGCGATCGCGCTATTCATCGCGGGACCTGCAAACGGCGCAATTAACATCGCCGCAACTAGAAGATAGCTCGTATTCGTGTACAGTCCAATCCAAACGACGATCCCCGCAACGGCAGCATAAGCGAGAAAACTACGCCATGATCCGACGCTTTGCAATCCTGATAGGAAAACCTCGATCGGACTGCGAGAGGTTACGTTTTTGACCTGCTGCGATGTTTCAGACTCAGGAGGGCGTAAGGCAATGACTCCACTAGGTAAGAGCGTGATTTGAACCTCTGATAGCTCTTGAAGTTTGGCAAGTAGCGCTTCAACTTGGCGATTAGAGACATAAACAATCAGCAGATCAGTGGGCTGATCAAGACTTTGCGCTTCAGTCTGAATGATGTTTACTGCATCACAAGATTCAGCAATTTGGGAAACCGCTTTGCCCCGCCCTCGTGGAACTTGAATAATCAATTGACGCATGGTAAACCCTGAAACCGCTTTATCTGCTGATTCCTTTTCTAGTTCGCTAGGAGACGATCGCCATATCCTTAAAAGTACACAAAAGGGAAGAAGCTGACGCGCTTCTTCCGGCAGATTTGATCCAAGAGACGATCGCTAGCGTTGCTGAACAATGTACTGCGATGCTTGTGTACTATCATCAAGCGGTTGAATTGCGCCTTGGCTTACCAATGCCTGATGGATAAACGCTGCCATTGCTCCTCGTGTCGTCGGTTGCGTTGGGTTTAGAACTCGTGTATCGGGATGATTCACAACCACTCTGGCGCGGGTCGCTTCCGCCACCGCATCTACCGCATCAGCAGGAATGCGATCGGCATCCTGATAATATTGCACGACTTCTGATGCTGGACGCACCCCTGCTGCCTGCTGGTTATTCTGCGGAGACTGAGCCTGTGCAGGGGATTGAGTCCCTGGTTGAATGGCGGCTCGTGCTTGAGCAACTGGGGTAATGAACGGCTGAAGCAATGTAGTTGCTGCTAGAGGTAACATTTGAGGGCGAGCCGCGCGTCGCTGTTGAGGCGTTTGGGCAGGAGGTGCTGTGCTGGTGGATTGAGGGTTTCCGGGTTGAGCGGCGTTCTGTAGCGGTAGATTACGCGATAGTGCGACAAGTGCATCTGCACGACTAATCGGCTGGCGGGGACGGAAATCACCGTTAGGGTTTCCAGAAACAAAGCCTGTTTGATAGGCTTCCCGGATTGCATCTTCTGCCCAGTAGCCTTGGGGAACATCCTGGAAAGTGCTGCCGCTTTCAATCTGTCGTTCTGCGGGTTGATTAAAGGCGCGTTTCACGATCGAGGAAAATTCATCCCGTCTGACAGCTTGCTCTGGGCGAAACGTCCCATCGGGATAGCCACTAACAATATTGCGGGCTGCTAATGCTTGAATAAACGGTTGTGCCCAGTGATTTTGGGTATCGGGAAAGTTCGGAGCGGCGTTTTGAGCATTAACGGGATGTTCCAGAGCGGCAATAATCGTGGTTCCTGCAACAACTACGACTCCAGCGGTTGCAAAAAGAAATCGATCGGAACAATGAATCATTTTAATTCTCCATAACCTAATACAACTTACAGTTTTGTAGAGAGAAGAGTCATGCTTAGAGCGATCGCTAATGTTTAATCGCCAAGCAAGGAGGCGTAAACACTAAAGTTCTTCAGGTCATCGATATCAGGTCCGTCCGAGGCTGCGGTGTTGCGATAGTCGAAATGGAATCCTTCAAATTTCAGTAGCGCCATGATAGTTTTCTCCATGTTTAAACGATTTGCTCTTCACTGTTTCGAGGGGATTGTGCCTAGCACTATCTTTAGTGTTGAAAGCAAATGTGATTTAGAAGTGACAAGCCTGGTAAAAGGGTGATTGTAGTTCTAAACCTTGCAGTCTGTTGAAGCAATGACTTCTAATTTGGATGTCGAGATAGATTGACTCGATCGAGACGGTTCGGAAGCTAAGGGATCGCCGCCTGCACAAAGATGAATCAGCGTTGCGACCAGTCCAGTCCATCCAGTTTGGTGATTGGCACCGAGTCCCGCTCCAGTATCACCATTGAAATACTCGTAAAACAGGAGTAAATGCTGCCAATGAGAATTGCGGAAGAGATCAGTCTGGGCGTGAACTGGGCGATTGTGGTGTTCATCCATCGAAAAAATGCGAATCAAGCGGCGAGAAAGTTCTGCCGCGACTTCTCCTAGCGTCATCCATTGCCCTGAACCCGTTGGACATTCTACTTTGAAGTCCTCTCCTAGATAGCGATCGAACTTCTGCAAGGATTCAATCAGCAGAAAGTTCATCGGAAACCAGATCGGTCCGCGCCAGTTAGAGTTACCACCAAACATACCGCTTGTAGATTCAGCAGGTTCATAGCGGACTTCATGCCGTTGTCCATCAACATCGAAGGTGTAGGGATGTTCAGCATGGAACTTAGAGGCGGAACGAATGCCGTAAGGACTCAAAAACTCAGATTCATTCAGCAATCGTTTCAGAATGGACTTCAACCGTTTGTGGGGAGAAACGATCGCAAGCAACCGTCGATCGTGATCTCCAGGCGTTTCTAAAGCAGCAATGTTCCGTTGTAGATTCGGGCGGTTCTCGATGAACCATTCAAATCGTTTCTTAAAGCTATGAAATTGCTCTAACATAGACGGTTCTAGAATTTCGGCTGCAAATAGCGGCACTAATCCAACCATCGATCGAACCTTTAAGCGATGCCAATCATTGTTCGGCAGATGCAACACATCATAGTAAAACTGATCTTCGTCATCCCACAGAGAAACGCTACTCTCACCAATGTGATTCATCGCATCTGCAATGTAGAGGAAATGCTCAAAGAATTTGCTAGCAATGTCTTCGTAAGTCGGATTGGTTTTTGAGAGTTCTAATGCGATCGCTAACATATTCAGACAGTACATCCCCATCCAGCTTGTTCCGTCAGCTTGTTCGAGATAGCCTCCAGTAGGCAGTTCAGAACTGCGATCGAAGATGCCAATGTTATCTAAACCGAGAAATCCTCCCTCAAATACATTGTTGCCATTGTGATCCTTTTGATTCACCCACCAGGTAAAGTTCAGCAGTAGTTTTTGAAAAACTCGCTCTAGAAAATCAGTATCGGCGCGACCATAGAGCGATTTTTCAATCTGATAGACTCGCCAAGTTCCCCACGCATGAACAGGCGGATTCACATCACTGAAGTGCCACTCATACGCTGGAATTTGACCATTTGGGTGCATATACCATTCCCGCGTTAAGCGATCGAGTTGGCGCTTAGCGAAATCTGGATCGATCATAGCCAACGGAACACAGTGGAAAGCTAAATCCCAAGCGGCGAACCACGGAAACTCCCACTTGTCCGGCATCGAAAGGATGTCATCATTAAACAGATGAATCCATTCTTGATTGCGGGCGTTGTGGCGGTGCGGCTGCGGTTGAGTTGGATCGCCCTTGAGCCAATCTTCCATCACGTAATGATAGTACTGTTTCGTCCAGAGTAATCCTGCAAATGCCTGTCTCTGAATATTGCGAGCATCAACAGAGAGACGATCGGGTGTAATGCGCTGGTAAAACTCATCTGCTTCTTGTTGACGTTGAGCAAAGACCGCTTCAAACGATTCATCGAAGGGATCAGCTAACGTAGCATGATGGGTCAAACGGAGGTAAATAGTTTCAACCTGTTGAGGATCAAGCGTTAGTTTGTAATGCGCCGCAGCCTTCGTTCCGGTTTGTTGTGGGTTAACGGCTTCCGTTTTGCCCTGCACAATGCAATCATGAATGCCATCTTTGACATAGGGCGACGAGTTTTCAGCACCGAACAATCGATGATAGTTGGTTTCATTTTCAGTAAACAAAAGCGCATCAGCCGCTTGACAGTACAGCCATCGATTCCCCAAAGTTGGATGCGATGCACTAACCGTCGCGATCGATCCATTGCTTTGACGTTGCTGTAGTTGGGGCTTTTGGCTAGTTTGCTCCCACGACCAGGTATTGCGAAACCATAAGGTCGGTAGTAGATGCAGCGTTTTTGACTCTGCTCCGCGATTGATAGCAGTAATCCGAATCAAAATATCTTCGTCTGCTGCTTTCGCATATTCGACATAAAGATCAAAGTAGCGATTCTCAGTAAAGATGCCTGTATCTGCTAACTCAAACTCTGGGTCGTGATAGCTCCGCTGTTGATTCTCCTGCACAAGTTGAGTGTAAGGAAAAGCAGCGTGCGGATACTTGTAGAGATACTTCATGTAGGCATGACTCGGCGTATTGTCCAGATAAAAGTAGGACTCTTTGACATCTTCGCCGTGGTTGCCTTCAGGTCCTGTTAAGCCAAATAAGCGTTCTTTGAGGATGGGATCTTCCTCGTTCCAAAGCGCGATCGCAAAGCACAATCGCTGATGATTATCCGAAATTCCAGCAATACCATCCTCGCCCCAACGGTAAGCCCGCGATCGCGCTTGTTCATGCGGAAAATGATCCCAAGCTGAACCGTCAGCACTATAGTCTTCTCGGACTGTACCCCACTGACGATCGCTTAAGTACGGTCCCCATCGCCGCCAGTAAGCTTTGCGAGTCCGGTCTTCTTCCAGTCGTCTTTCTTCTGCTGTCATGATTTCCTCTCCGCTTTCAGGTGCGATCGTAGGTTGACGAATAAGAGCTTGCGTTATGACTGACCATGCGCGAAAATCGGCGTGTAGCGTTAATTCACTATCAATAGCCCTCTTGTGTGAATGCTTGGGCAAATAGAATTCGCGGAACTAGACAAACGAAGTTCGTCCCAAGCTGACTAGGGCTAACTCGGCATAGCAGAACGCCCCAATTAAGGAAACAAAGCCACCGACAAGCCAAGTCAGAAACGCCTGCACTGACTGACACTAGCAATATCAACTGTTAAACTCAGGACTGAAAAAACTTGTTTATAAAACCTTGCGTTCATGATTAGAACCTCGCGGGCAGTAGGGATAAATTGTCAAAAAATGCTCAAATTGCGATCGAGACTGCACTATTAAATGCGATCGTGTTCAAATTCTTATTTTTAGCGTCAACTGCAAATGTGACTCGAAAGTGACAAGGCGAGGAAATGAGCGTAAATATCCCTTTGGAATGAGTCAAGAACGCTGTTAATTTGTTGTGAGATCGTTCAGGAAATCAGGCTTCCAGTTCAGGAGGTGAGAAAACTCGTGCAGTACCAATTTTTAGATTAGTACGGCTCCGGAGATAGCTATTCTGCATCTCAAGGCATAAATATTCGCAACTCCGCAAATTGTACCTCTATCTTTAGCATGACGGTTCGCTCGTAGTTTACCGCTATCCTCTATACCTAAACGAACGCTAATGTAAAGATGTCATAGCTCCTCTCTACATCTACTGATTCGTAGTCAACATTTTTACTAATGTCATGTCTGAAATACTATTAGAGCCGTTGTTACGATGGCTGAGGCTGAGGCGAATTGTCTCTCAGATTCCATCGGATGCTAGAGTGCTGGACATTGGCTGCGGTCGATCTGCTACTTTGTTAAAAGCGATCGCCCCTCGAATTGACTACGGCGTTGGAGTTGATTTCAAAGTTTCTCCAGCTAAGACTGGGAATATCGAAACGATTCCCCTCAAGCTCGATCACGAATTGCCTTTTCCGGATCAGAGTTTTGATGTCGTGACAATGTTAGCTGTTCTAGAACACATTGAACATGAAACCCCGATTTTGCAAGAGGTTTATCGAGTTCTCAAAGATTCTGGAAAGCTAATCCTTACCGTTCCCTCTGTCCGGGCAAAACCTGTCCTAGAGTTTTTGGCGTATCGTCTCAAAATTGTAGACGAAGCAGAAATTCGGGATCATAAGCGGTACTACGATCGTCAAACGCTACAGCACGTCATGTTGAAAGAAGCTCCGTTTCAATTCTTCCAGCACCAGTACTTTCAGTTTGGTATGAACAATTTTTGTTTAGTTGCAAAGCGGAGCTAATCATTCGATGAAACTATCCGTTGTAATTCCCTGTTTCAATGAACGCAGTACGATTGTGCAAGTCGTGAAAGCGGTGAAAGCTTCTCCAATCGAATCACTAGAAATCATTGTTGTGGATGATGGTTCCACCGACGGCACGAGAGAACTCCTGAGATGTGCGATCGAGCCGCAAGTTGAGCAAGTTATCTATCACACTCGGAATCAGGGTAAAGGGGCTGCACTCCGCACAGGGTTTAAAGCTGCGACAGGAGATGTGGTGATTGTTCAAGATGCCGATCTTGAATATGATCCGCAAGAATTTCCCCTTCTCTTGAAGCCGATCGTTGAGGGTAAAGCAGACGTGGTGTTTGGTTCTCGGTTTGTGGGCAGCCAGCCGCATCGCGTCGTCTACTTCTGGCACATGGTGGTGAATCGAGGTTTGACGCTCCTTTCAAATATGCTGACAAACATTAATTTAACCGACATGGAAACTTGCTACAAAGTGTTCCGTCGAGAGGTAATTCAGTCGATCAAGATCGAAGAGAATCGATTTGGTTTCGAGCCAGAAATTACGGCGAAAATTGCCCAGACTGGGTGCCGCATTTATGAGGTGGGAATTTCGTACTATGGACGAACCTACCAGGAAGGCAAGAAAATTGGTTGGAAAGATGGATTGAGAGCAGTCTTTTGCATCGTGAAGTATAATTTGTTTGCTCAAATTGCTGAGAAGGCAAGTTCTCCAGCGTTAAACACCGCTTTGAAATTGTAGCTAAAACCTAAATCAGTATGGCTAAATCTAGGGTTCAGTCAGTTCTGCTTTATGCGTTAATCGTGCTGATTTTCGCTCTGTCTTTTCGATCCTTTGCTGGATTTTTAGCGCCATTTTGATTCAGACCAAGCTGTTCATGCGATGATGGCGTATGATCTGCGACTTCCTGAAGATCTGTACTACTGGGGGCAAAACCGTTTAGGGAGTTTGTTGCCCATCCTCAGTCAGACGAGTGACAGCCTTGTTCGTGCTAACGGTGTTACTAGGAAGTTTGAGCTTGCCTAGCTATGTGTTTGCAATTGAGAAATCACAATCCCGACTTTCCATGCCCCAGCCCATTGCTAATCTGGGGGAAGCTGGCTTTATTGGAGAGTACTGGGCATCTTACTTGATGTGCATTGTGGCTCCCGAACGAACCAGTTGCACCCCTCACGATCAGAATTTTTTCCGGTGTTGGCGCTGTGTGCAAGCAGTTCTAGCAGCACCCGTCATTTATCTAGTCGATCGCGATTGGTTAGACTCATTTCCAGAGGAGATCGAGCAGTTTGGTCAACGCTTAAAAAACAGTCGCCTGCTCAGGAAATCGCAGGGTATTGGATGGCTCCCTATCGCAACATCAGTGAGTCAGAATAATCAAATCATTCTGACTGAGACGGCAGGTGATACCAAATTAATCTTCGATCGCAGTACATGATGGATGCCCAAGCGAATGGAATTCGCAGTGACACAAACGAAGTCCGCCGAACACGAACTCACAGCCATTTTCTTAACCTGCGTTCGGCGGCTTTTGTCGAATTCTATTTGCTAAGACATTTTGCTAAGACATTCGCGCAAGAGACGACATGACCGAAATTACGGTCACACTCACGCATGAAACTCTATTTTCAAAGCAAGTCTAATCAACTGAAGTTGCTCTAAGAGGGTGTTTGAGAAGTATAAAAAGCGGCTTTGCTGCGTTGCCAGTCCGCCCGGAAATGAATCTCCGGGCTAATGGAGGAAACCCCGCTGAAGCGGGCTGAGAGAGTAATGCGGAGTTCTTAGCCCAGTTGAGTGGGCTTCCCACGATTAGCCCGGAGATTCATTTCCGGGCGGGCGAATGCGATCAACGATGACTTCTCAAACACCCTCTAATGCTGTTTGCTAGACTTCAAGTAATCCAGCGTTCTCTTTCGCGTTAGGACTTTGCTCGATCGTAGGACGATTCTGCATCCAAGCAAAAAAAGCTGCCGTCCCTAGTAAAACCAGCGTTAGAAAGCTCACGAGTTGCAGCATGATGTTGTAGCGCATTCTTGATCCTCCTCTTTAAGCTAAGTTGTAATGCTCTAAATGGACATTCGTTATGGGAACATCAAGATCGCGAAATGCTTGCTCGACTTGCTCCATCATCTTCGGTGAAGCGCAAATGAAATAATGGCGCGTGCCTCGACGAGCAGGAACATAGCGCGAGAGCAATTCCTGATCCACATATCCGGTTTCTCCTTCCCAATCCTCCGGAGGCTCCCGCAGAACATGAATTACCGTCAAATCCAATCGGTCCTTCAACTCCTCGATCGCTTCTCGATAGGTAATGCTATCCCAAGTTTTGTTTGAGTAAATCAGCGTGTAAGGGCGATCGTCCCCTCGCTCCGCCGCAGTGACCAGCATGCTCATGATCGGAGTAATCCCAATTCCGCCAGCAACTAAGATAAATCCTGCTGAATCCTCATAGCGATCGGTAGTAAAAACCCCGTAGGGACCATCTAAATAAGCCTTCGTTCCGGGCTTGTAGTCTTTCACCTTACTGGTAAAGTCCCCCACTGCTTTAATGCCAAATTCTAATCGCTCTGAATGTTGTCCGCTCGATGACATTGAGAACGGATGCTCTCGCATACTAAACGGCGTGATGTTGAGCGTAATCCAAGCAAACTGTCCGGGCTGAAAGTGGAATCCTTCATGCCCGATCGGGCGCAGTGCCAGCGTCCAAACATCGCCACGCTCAGGTCTCACTTCTTCTACCAGAAACGGCTTCTTTGTCATCAGCCACGGTTTAACCAAGCGAATATAAACAATCAACCAAAGTGCGACGAGTGCGATCGCTGCCCACAACACTGCTTTCCAAAACAATCCCAAATAGTTCCTAACCCCCAAAGCATGCCCTAGTCCCAATCCGACTGCTAACACCGACAAAATTGAATGCGATAGTCGCCAGGGTTCATAAGGAATCTTCAAGGGCTTGCGCCAAATCGTCGTGACAATCAATGCAATGAACGCAACGGTTCCTAACACTGCCATTCTTGCTCGCCAAGGCGCTTCAGGAAAGTTCAACAATTGAATGGTATCTGGCTGCACCCAAAACAAAATCAGCGGATGCACTAACACCATGACAAACGCTACAAACGAGGTATAGCGATGAAACGACAGAATTAGATCAATTCCGTAAGAGGCTTCAATCCGATTCACCCTCGCCGTAAGCGCAAACTGCAATGCCATCAATGCAAGACCAATGAATCCTAGTGCAACTGAAAACTCTGTCCAGAATCCCCGTCCCGCAGGCGGTGGATAGATCAACAAAACTAACAGTGGTAGAACGGTGAAAAACAGAAATGTAATAATCCAGCAAAGTGCAACGACAATCGGACTGTGCATCAATAAGTTTCGCATTCTTCAAACTCCTCAAATCAAAGATAGAAGAACGGAATTCACGATCGATAACGCGATCGAACCGAGCAAGGCACTCCAAAACCCATAGCGCAACCGAAATCCATTTACGATCGCGGCTGCAACTCCAAAAATAATTGCATTGAGAACAAATAAAAATAGCCCTAGCGTTATCAGGATAAACGGAAAGCCAAAGAAAACGAGAACAGGTCGCAGCAGCGCATTGAGTATTCCGAACACAGCAGCAGCCAGCGCAGCTTTGCCAAAATTATCAAGCTCAACCCCGATCGGAAGTCGAGCAATGATCAAAAAGCTAACAGTGGTCACAAGCCAAGTCAGGAGAATGTCAGCCATTGAAAGCCCCCCTTAGTGCAAGAAATGGAACGAGCTAACCTTACTTTCTTGGAGAATTGTGACTCAAAAATGACAACCCTAGCTGTGCTTGAAAAATTCAGTCACTCCTACAAGACAAAGCAAGATTTGGTGCTGAGAAAAGCCAGCAGAACGGAGTTCAACATCAGCTAGAAACATAGTGACTACGGGTAAAAAGATCAGACTAAAATGCGATCGCTCAGTTTGTTGAAACATTGAGTAGTAACCTCAGAAAATATCTGCCGGATCAGCCGATTGCAGCTTTCATAATGCTACGCTGCCCGAAGCCATACACATTCCAACGGTTAACAATAGGACGAGTGTGGCGCGTCCCCAGGTCATGCCGATGGAGAGTAACGTTGCAGAATTCGCCTCAAGCGGTTGCAATCGAAGCAAAAGTGTTCGCGGGATTTAGTCAACAAGAGCGATCGCAGTTCCAAGAATATTTATCGCGTTGTGCCAAAAATTTGGAGCAAGATTAATGCTTGAATGAGTGAGTGAGACATTCAAGATATTGAAATATTTTCCTCATTGAACCTGAAGAAGCTTACTCTCGTTAATTGTAGTTTCCCAACTATCCAACGTGACACCAAGAGCTTGTTCTAGACGCGAGATTGTATCTAGCAGTTCGATTCGGGCATTGACCTCATCATTTTGAGCCGTAACGACACTGTTCTGAAGTGAAATTACCTCAAAAATATCTGTGCCTCGTCCAAGTCGGAATCGCTCGTTTGCGTTTGCGAGTCGTTGTTCAGCGAGT
The DNA here is from genome assembly GCF_050565645.1 of Leptolyngbya sp. AN10. Taxonomy (NCBI): domain Bacteria; kingdom Bacillati; phylum Cyanobacteriota; class Cyanophyceae; order Leptolyngbyales; family Leptolyngbyaceae; genus Leptolyngbya; species Leptolyngbya sp. AN10. The sequence continues at coordinate 261,729 of NZ_JBNXVP010000003.1, read as the reverse complement.
TCTCTAGCTTGTCGAGCAGACGTGATGCGATCGCGGGCTGCACTAACATCGCGCAATCGACTCTCGACTTCAATTTTGATCGATTCTCGCAGTTGCGTTAGATTGTTCTGCTGTTTCAATACATCGACTCGGCTTTGCTGAAATGCGGTTTCAAGCGCAGGATCGTTTAAGACACGACTGAGAACGATCGCGCCTGCTGCCTGCGAACTATTCCCCATATTCATACTGCCCTCAAGATTCAAGCTCCAGCGTTGATTATCGGCTGCAACTCGTTGATTGAGTTCCGAAGATTGGCTATCGAGAAGTGCCTGTAAATAGTCAGGACGTTGAGCATAGGCTAGATTTAGCAATGTTTCAGATGATTGAGAAAGCATTGAGTTCGCAATGGGTGAGTCAGATTTGAATTCATCAATGGCACTTTGTGGAACTACGATGTTCAATGGTTCATTCAGATTGAGTAGCTGAAGTAAATCCGACTGAGCTTGTTTCACTGTGTTTTCAGCATTAACTAACTGAGTTTGTGTCACAGCAATGTTTGCTTCAATATCGACTAATGCCGATCGCGGTCGTCTGCCTGCATCAACTAGCACTTTAGTAAATTCTGCTTGCTGACGCTGGCTCTCGAAGGAAAGACGCTGGATTCTGAGTTGTTCTTGCGATCGCGCTAGTGTTCGATAAGCCGTACCCGCTTGAGTAATTTGATTCGATAACGTTTGACGCAAAGCAAGCTGATTCCTGTTCTCGGTCAATCTTGCTTGTTGAATCGGAATGCGATTGATCGAGCCAAATCCTCGAAGTAACGGTTGGGAGATCGTGATTCCAAAACGCTGGCTTGAGTCGAAGGGAGAAGCAGTGACAGACATTGTTGTTCCTAGTGGTGTTCGCATTGTTCCAACCACTTGAGCGCGTTGATCCATACTAGAAGAATTAGAAATGCCATTGTTCGATAAGCTTTGATTCATGCGAACTTCTAGCTTGGGTTCGATTCTGGGCGTGAAGGCGCTTTCTGCTTCCCGCAGTTGTTGACGTTGCACAATGCGATCGAGTGTTGCATTTTTCAAATCGAGATTGTTCTGCAACAGAAGTGTGATGATCTCTGGCAAGGTTAGATTCACTGTTCTCGGCGACTGAGCCACTGCTGGAACACACCAAAGAAGAACTACTAAAAGCGTCACTCTAGAAAACATTAGCTACTCGCTCCTTAGAGATTTGATAATGTCAATTTTTGCAGTTCGCAAGGCTGGTAAAAAGCTAGAACCAACGCCAACAACGACAGCCGATCCCATTGCTAGAGCAGCATTCTGAATCGAGAATTGGTAGGGAACTTTAACGATCGTGGTTGTAGCAACTTGAGTAAGACTATGAGTTGCAGCGATCGCACCCACCCCTCCAATTACACTCAATACCACTGCCTCCATCACAAATTGCAGCATGACTTCAGATTGCGTTGCCCCGATCGCCCGACGAATTCCAATCTCTTTAGTACGCTCAATCACTGCTGCGATCGTAATATTCGCAATTCCGACTCCGCTAATCGTTAGGGCAATCAAACCGATGACGAGTAGCGATCGCGCTGTAATTGCTTGCGTTTCTTTTTCCTTCAATAAATCGGTTGCATTATCGTTTAGATAAACACTCATTTGGGGATAGCGCTGTATCAAGAACTGTTCAAGACGCTGACGTAGTTCGGGGATTTGTTCGAGCGTATGAGGACTAATTTGTAAGGCAGTGAATCTTGCGTCTCCTTGTGCGATCGCAGCAAAATTGTCATTCAGCCAGAGTGTCCCTTGTGTTTGTACTCCGGTTGCATCCGTTTTGGTTTCAGTCACGCCGATAATCGTCAGCCGAGTTCCACCCGCATAGATTGATTGTCGTAAAGAATTTTGCCCTTGAAACAAGGTTGTTGCTAGTTTCTCATCGATAATCACAACTGGACGATACTGCTCAAAATCAGCGCGATCGAAGAATCGCCCCTGAAGCATTCTGCGCCCGGTCGTGTCGAGATAGTTCAGAGACACACTCCGGACATCTAACTGCTGAACTTCTTTATCTTCAAATTGAACACTTGCAACTCCTCCAACAGTTCCGACAAGGCTAATCGATCGAATGATTGGAATTGCCTCTTTGATCGCTCTGATGTCCGCTTCTTCAAACTTTGGTGGCGGTAGCGAGAAATCAGTCGGATAGACTGAAGGAGTGATAAACGGTTTCTCACGTTCTGATAGCTTCTGGTCGATTTGAGCATTGGTAATCGATTGCACGTTTAACGTGGCACTAACCGCAGCAACACCCATAAAAACGCCGATCGTCGTTAGTCCAGAGCGAATCAGATCTGTGAGAATCGACCTCCAAGTCATTTTCAGGAGTTCAGCAATTGACAGCGCCATAGTTCACGGTGAAGGAGAAGGAACAGGTTGAGGATCAGTATTGAGTAAGCTTCCAGCCTGAATCTGATTATTGGGCTGTGGAATAACCACTTCATCCCCTGCGTTTAATCCTTGTGTGACTTCAATGCCTTGCAATCCTTGTAAACCAATTTGGATTGCTTGTTTCTTCGCTCGATTGTTTTTGTCCTTCAGCCAGACAAACGGAGGTTCTTCCGTTCGCTGAACCGCTTCAGGGGCAACAAAAATTACATTCTGACGTTGTTCAGTGATGACTTCGACACTCACAGAACTACCCGGAATCAATGTATTACTCGGCTTATCGAGTGCAATTCTCGCTTCGACTTTTGCTTGCTGTCCAGGTTGAACACTCGCAGCATCGCCCAGTTGCGCCCCTGGAACCGTTGCTTGAGGGGATAAGCTCACGACTCGACCTGTAAACTGCTGCATCTGAGGTCCGATCAAGCTGACTCTAGCAGGTTGCCGCACTTGCACTTTTGCAGCATTGAGCGTTGTGAGTTGAATCCGAATCGTTTCTTGAGTTGGATCACCAAGTGATAAAATTGGGCTTTCGGTTTTGATGCCGTCGCCATTTCTGACATTGACTTTCAGAACAATGCCATCGATCGAAGAAGTGACTACTCGATCGCTGAGTTGTCGCTGTAGTCCTTCTATCTTCTCACGTCCTTTCTGAATATCAATTTCAGCTTTGTCTAATGTGATTTGAGCATCATCAAGCGCGGATTGAGCCGTAGCGACTTTATTTTGATGTTCCCGTTGTGCTTTGAATGCTGCAATCTCTGCATCTCTTAGCGATGATTTTGCGGTATCAAGTGCAGTTTTATCCGTTTGAAGTTCGGTCGCTGAAATAAATCCTTTTTGCAACAGTGCTTGAGATTCTTTGAACCGAGTTTCAGCCGCTTTTACCTGAACTTGCACCTCTGCAACCTTTTCCCGACTTCTAGCTAAATCCGGATCATCTTTTGCTTGCTGTAACTTTTGGGCGGCATCCGCAACTTTCGCACGAGTTTGAGACAAATCAAGTTCTGCTTTGGCATTTTCAGCGAGTTGGTCTTTTAGTTGATCTTGGGCTTGCCGATTTCTCAGCATCACGAGCGCTTGACCTTTGCGAACTCGTTGTCCTTCTTTAACATTCACTCGCTCAACGGTGACTTCACTCGGAGCTTTGAGAACTTGCTGTCCACCAAGTTCGATCGTGCCGCTTTCAGTTACACTATTTTCGACATTACCTTGCATTGCAGGCATGATAGAGACTGGAATTGCAGCATTACTACTCGTTCGATTCATCTGGGTATAAGCATACCAACCTCCTCCCACTAGAAGACTTCCGGTAACGAGCAGCCATAAGCCTTTTCGTTTTTGTTGAGTGGGTTTGCTTTTCTCAATCGTTGGGCTGATTGGATTATCGGTAGACATGAGACGATGGAAGAGATTATGCTGCATGTAGCTTGTGAGTTTGTGCGCCAAGTAGTTGTAGAAATACTGTTTCGAGATCCATCTTGAGCAATTCATTCGTGATTAGCGGCAGATCACGTTCTGATGCAAGATGCGTAATTGCAAGCTGTACTTGAGGCACAGCATCTTCTTTCGCCTGTACAGCATAGACCATGAGATTTTCATACTGCTCTGTGAGTGAACAATCAATCACACCTGGAATGTCTTTGAGTGCCATTACAATGTGGCGATTTGAGTTTGCAAATGTGACTCGCAGTGTTCCGCGATTGAAGCTACTGAGTAGATGTCGAGTGGGTGCAGTTGTGATCAATGTACCCCGATCGAGAATTGCAACATAGTCACTTAATCGCTGCACGTCCTCTAGAATGTGGGTCGAGTAAAAAACCGTTGTTTCTCCTCGCAAATCTCGCATCAGTTCTAGAACTTCTGCTCGTCCGATCGGGTCCATTGCCGAAACAGGTTCATCCAGAATCACGATCGCAGGCTTTCCAATCAATGCCTGAGCAATTCCTAGTCGCTGTCGCATTCCCCCCGAATAAGTTCGACACGCTCGATTACCCGCATCGGCAATTCCGACTCGATCGAGTAAACTATCAATCCGTTGCTTAGACACGCCATCTTTGAAGTGATAGCTGGCAGCATATTCTAGAACTTCTCGCCCCGTCATCCAGCCGTAGAATTTTGGCTCTTGAGCGATATAACCAAGATGGCGACGATGCAATCCAGATGATGTGACCGGAACTCCATTCACACTTGCACTGCCGCTTGTAGCTCGGCTGAGTCCGACAAGAATACGAATCGTGGTACTTTTTCCGGCTCCATTCGGTCCCAGGAATCCGAAAATTGAGCCATGCGGGACATCAAGAGAAAGATTGTTGAGAACCGTGAGCTTACCGTATTGCTTGGTCAGATTGCGAATTGAAATGGCGGTAGACATAGATTTGTAGTAATTAGGAGAACTCTTTGCGATCGAACATCGAGTAAGTTGCGACGAACATCAAAGCCATGTAGACCAGATAGATTGAAAGCTTCAAGAAGTTGATCGTGTTGTCTGCGGTCAGAAAACCATCAATTACATTGGTTGGATAGTAGGTTGCGATCGCATCAAACCAAGCCTGATTGTTCTGACTCAGCTGAATTCCAAAGGTACTCGCCAAACCTTGAGCGCTTGCAAGTCCTGTACCGATCGCAGCAAGAACTAGGGCAAACGCACCGATCGCAGCTTGATCTTTCAAGAACATTCCAGCAAACAGGCAGAATAGAACCCAAAATGCGATCGGTAATAATGCAAACAGATTTCTAGCTAGAACAACTGGAATCGAAAAAGTACCAGCACCCACTCCAATCAGCGCCATAAGCAGCGTCACAACATTCGCGAGAACAACTGCAACTAGCCAGATCATCAAAACATTCCCTGACCATTTGCCCAACAGAAAAGAGAGCCGAGAGAGTGGTTTCGTTAGATTCCAAGATAGCGTTCCAGACGTTAGCTCATTCGGGATGAGTCCAATCGAGAGTAAGACAGAGACGACACCGAGCCAAAGCGGATTGCTTGTCGAAGTTGCTGAAAGCGTGAGATGATCCCCATCAGCTGCGATCGCTGATACACCTGACATTTGTGCTAACTTAATCAAGACAATTCCAGCAAGACTTAGGAGAAAAGGAATGAGTAGGAGAACTGCGATCGCAGCTTGTTTCTGCTGTTTCCACTCTTGAATTTCTTTCCGAAAAAATGGCACGAAGCCCAACAAAAAAGGAGTCGATTCAGATTGAATAGGTCTAGAAAGCATAGTACACCCTAGTTACTTTGCAGCTTGAACAATTCCTTGAAGAGCGCGGCGACAGCCCTCTTTTGGACTCTCACTACTTTTGAGTAGATCTTGAGCCGCTTGAAGATTGTTTTTAGTCCCCAGTGCTGCACCGAGTTTTTCAGCTTGATCTGGTGTGAGAACTTTAGCTGTGACAGCCGCATCAACCGCGAGACAAGTTCCCGCTAATCTTCCAGTCTCTTGACCTTTCGTGCCAATCCAAAAGTAACCTGCGCCTCCGCCAATTAGGACACCAACCAAAGCGGGAACAAAAATTGCTGCAAGTGTTTTCATTTGTTGTACTCCGTAGATTAATTGAATAAACTAAGTAGATAGACACAATTAAACCTAAGTCCGGCAAATTCTCTCGCTTCGTTGCTGACTCGCCCTGAACTAGAAGTTCGGGCTAACAGTGCGAAGTGGGTTGAAACCCACTGAAGAGCCTGTCCTGATTAGCTCTTAGTCCCTGAAGGGGACTTCGCACTGTTAGCCCCGATTTCAATCCGGGGCGACATAGAACGAAGCGAGTGATCTTCAAATTAATTCAGCCCACCTACTTAGACCTGTTGCAAACCGTTCTGAAACTGTTTACAAGCTTCTCCAGCCTTCGACGCATCAGTGCCAAACACCTTGCTAACATTGCTTGCTTGCTCTTTTGGAGTTTGTTTGACAACTACTTTACCGATTTCCAGAGCTTGCGCGGGCGTGATCAATCCTTGATTTGCCGCAGTATCCACCGTGTTACACATTCCTGCTGCGGTTTGCGTGACCAAGGTTGTAACACTGCGATAACCCGCCCCGACTCCAAACCCGATTCCCGTTCCAATCGTGCCAAAGATGACTGCTAAAATGATTCGTCCGATCATTGTGCTTGACTCCAAAATGATGTTACTGATTGCGATGAAAAGTTTGCTCCCACACTTGCCATTGTTCAGGGGTGAGAATTTCCTGCATTGTTCTGAAATAGTCCACGATCGCATCTCCTAGAAGTGCGGCTCCCACAATGTTGAGAACTGCACTGGGCAAGAGCGTCATCACAAAAAGCCTCAGAAACAAGCAAAGAAAGTTATCTTGAAACTCTTGTTCTAGGCTAGTTTTAAGGCACTGGTTCGCCTGCTGCCATTGACTCTCTTGATCAGAACTTAAAGGAACTCCTGCTGCTCGAAACATCTGCCGAACCTCTTCCCATTGCTGGGCATCTGAAGTAGAGTCATCAGAGTGAGGCGCATCAGACTGCATTAAGCTTCTCCTAGTTAGTAGTGCGTTCTCAGTCATGTTTTAACTTTAAGCTTGGTGGTAGAAAAGCGCCTGAGTCGCAAGTCCTGACTTTTGTTTGGGACTTAAGACCTAGATTCTGTCTCGTCTAGGACTTAAGACCTACTGTTCAGCTAGGCGGCTTTCGACTTGTAGCCAATTCTGCTGCCAAAGTTGCTGCTGTTCGATTGACAGCACTTTGGTCACGTCATCAACATAGGTTTTGACCGATGCTGCTAACGTTTGCTCATAAAGTCGATCGGCTTGAATATCAGGCAAGACAATCAGCCAGATCGGAAGCGCTGGATAGTTCCGCACTTGTCGATCGAAGCCCTCTCTCAGTCGTTCTCGTGCTTGCCGAATTTGAATCGCTTGCTGACTCGTCAACTGAATTCCATGAAACTCTTGACCGAGCGTGAGCGGTGATTCCGATGAGAAATCTGCTAACATTCGTTTCGCTTCTTGGGGCGACTTGACTAGCATTCTCAGAACTAGAAGTGGCTGATTCTTCAGCAGTCGGGTGACTCGCGATCGCACATTCTGCTGAGTTTGTTTGAGTTGCGATCGCTGTTGCACAGACAACGATCCTTCATTCCGCCATCCTCGTAGTTTCCGAACAATCTGTGTCAAGTTAATCGTAATTGCTGAATCAGTGGCTCTAGAGGATTGACTCATTGCCAATCTAGAAGCCCCGATTGTAGCCACAATCATCGCGCCACACCAAAGTCCAATCACAACTTTGCGATTCATATCAACGAAGTGCCAAATCAGAGCGAAGTTCGAGCGTTAAATCTTCATTCGGTCGAATCGAAATCACCTCAGCTTGATTTCGACCGATCGCAAAACTACCTGCACCCCCGATCGCGGCTCCCCCAAGAACTTCTAGGGCATCGATCTTACGATCGCCCGTAATCCCTGCCAAAATCGCTGCTGCTGCCGCTCCAATGCCTGCACCCGTCAACACTCTGCCCAGTCTGGGATTTTGGCGTACTGTTTCTCGACGAGTCACGATCGGAGAACGAGCATTAATCGCGAATCGTTGACCATTTTGAAATACGATCGTTCGAGTCACAAATCGACTCCCATCGCCAGAGGGGCGTAATTCTCCTTCGATTCGAGTGCCTGCGGGAATCACAACGCGATTGTTGCGAACTACATTATCGCGAACAGTTAAAGTGAGGGGTAAACGTTCTGAAGGTGCGACAAAAATTTGATCTTTGTCATACTGAACGGCAATGCGTGTGCCCCGTGGAATCAGCGTTTCTTGAAAATTGATGATGGAGTTGGTGCGCCAATTATTAGGCGAATCGCGATTCACCGATCGAGCCATCACCACATTAGGAACCGTCATGCTAGTGACTAAGATAGTTCCCATCACTGCAATCCGTAATCTACGATTCATAGATATCTCCTTGTTTTGGATAGTTCTACTGTAAGCAGCGAAGACAGATCAGGCATGAGGCTGAAGTCCTGACTTGCTCGACTGCTTCACTCGTTCGCATTCTGGGCAAGAAACCAGAGCATACCCACATTGTTATCCAGGAGATCGCTGAGGAAAACTGGGGCTTTTCTGGTCTCTTAACCGATGATTGGAAAGAACAACAGCAACAGTAGAGATAGTAATTCAACCTGATCCCATTGAGGATCATGATTCAAACTAGATGAAATGGTTAGTCCCGCAAGCTCTCAATCGCCTTGATTCGCGCTTGGATGTCAGGAATGGCATGTTCATGTCCAGCCTCTTTTACTGCTGCCATAAATGCCCTCAACTGTTCTAAACGAACGCGCCGATTTTTAGCAAAATCAATTTGATTCACATTCCCCAAAATCGTGCGTACTTCAGCTAACTTCTCCTCATTCTTTGAACAAGCAAAATGGAACTCTGCTCTGCGGAGCCTACTAATTGCTCCTTCGCGGGTCAAAGCTGTAACTCCTGTATCCCTATAGAACTGTCCATCGCTTTCGCTGTTTTGACTGCAAGTTTCGCGCGAGTTTGCGGTAGCCTTGGCAATAGGGAAGTTGATCAATGTAACTGTGGTTGCGGCAACTAGCGAAATTGATAACAGAGATTTCAACATCGTCGTATTTCCTGAGTTTAAGTAGGTTTGCAGCATTCCCTTCCCTTGACGGAAACAACAAAACAAGAGAACGCGATTCGGTCAATCCAAGGAACATGACTCAATTGCTGACATGGGTATCCAGATTAGATGGCGATAAGTAGCAGCACCAGAGTCCATGTTTTCACTGTGATTGATCCTTTGACATCAGAACAACTCAAATCTACGATCGAGTAAGCGCAAACCACATGAGGCGCAAGTCCTATTTTGCTCATAGGTCTACAGTCCTAGACGCGATCGCAATCTAGGACTAGAGTCCCAAGCACAAATAATCGGGAATGTGATACAAGAAGGGCAAGTTCTCCACTTCGACTCCGATGCTCAAGCGACTTTCTGTGATCAAATCTTGGCTGCACTTACAACCGCATCCCTTTCGGCTGTTGTTGTATTTAGAGTGGATTCTGCTTGGACTCTCCTCGTTCAAAATCTTCGGCTTTCCGACTTGGTTGCAGCCTGCGCTTTGGGATGGGAAAACCTACACTTGGGGGAAGCCATCGTTCTGGAATGGGTCGGACTACTTTGTGCAAGTTAGCATCAAGCCAACAGATACGATCGCGATTTTGAGTCTCTTAGTGGCGTTTGGATTAATGGGATTCGGACTGCCCACAACCCGACTCGGCAAGTGGATCTATACCTCGATCGCATTACTTCTCATCGGTGCGATCGCAACCATCCAAGGCTGGGGACTTGAATCCCTCTCACCGCTACTGCTGACTGTGCTACTCCGCAGTTGTTTGATGTTTGGCAAGCGCGATCGCTGGATTATGGCAGGTCTAATGTGGTGCATCTACCCAATCACTTTGTTTCCGTTCTTACTGATTTGGATTGTTCTGCATCCAGCCATCCGAAACAGGGGCGAAATAACATTTGCTGAACGCTGGCTAACGTTTCTACCCAACGGTGGCGCACGCATCAATGTTGAATTTAGTCCAGAGCAGGTGAATCAGTTCTTTGGATATTTGCAAGATTTTATTCTGTTCTTCTTAACAGATAGCTTGCTTTCATTTGGGCTAATTCTGCTCTTTGTGCTGCTTCTCGTCAATTCAGTCGTGAATGAGCGCAATGGACGACGCAAGCTGGCACAGGCGCACGAACAACTCTATCAATACTCAATTCAGATTGAAGATCAAGCGACGCTGCAAGAACGCACCCGAATTGCGCGAGACATTCATGATTCTCTAGGGCATCTATTGACCACACAGAATGTCTTGCTGCAAAATGCTGCACTTTCCTTAGAGGCGAATCCGCAAGAAGCCAAACTATTTCTCGACCAAAGCCGCCAAATCTCTTCAGAGGCGCTAAACGAACTCCGGCAATCGATTCGATTACTGCGCTCTGATCCGATGGAAGGTCGATCGCTAGAGGAAGCGATCGCGACCCTCGTTCAAAACTTCGATCGCGCTACAGGCTTAATTCCAACGGTCAAAATAGAACTACGAACAGCAGTTCCCACTAGCATTCAAATCGCTGCTTACCGCATTGTCGAAGAGGCATTCACTAACATTCAGAAATACAGTGAAGCCACTCAAGTCAGCATTAGCTTAAAGCTAGAACCCACCGCAAAAAGTTGTGTGCTTTCGCTTCAAATCGAGGATAATGGTCGAGGGTTCCAGATCGAGCAAAATGCGACCGGATTCGGATTACGAGGAATGCAAGAACGCGCCGAAAGCTTAGGCGGAACATTCCAAATTATCAGCGCTCCGGGAGCAGGCTGCAAAGTGTGCGCGATGTTTCCTCTCCCTCAAGTTCTCCTATGATTCGCCTCCTCTTAGTTGAAGATCAAATCATTCTGCGTCAGGGATTGCGCCGACTGTTGGAGATGCAACCAGACTTTCAAGTGGTCGGAGAAGCCGAAAATGGGCAGCAAGCCGTTGATCAAGCAGGGCAGCTTCAGCCAGATCTGATTCTGATGGATGTGCGGATGCCTGTGATGGATGGCGTAACTGCAACTCAAATTATCTGCGATCGCGATCCTCAAATCAAAGTCGTCATCTTCACGACCTTCGATGATGATGCCTATGTTGCTCAGGCGATTCAACATGGGGCGATCGGCTATCTGCTCAAGGATACGCCTGCGGAAGATTTAGCAACCGCTCTCCGTTCTGCTCACAAAGGGTACACCCAGCTTGCACCGGGATTGATGAAAAAAGTGGTGTCCTACTCGCCGCCTCAGTCTCATGCTTCACCGCAGTCTGAGAGTTTAGCGCTGCTCACACCACGAGAACGCGAAGTCCTCAGCTTGATTGCAACAGGAGCAAGTAACCATGAGATTGCGGAGATCTTGTGCATTACTGAGAAAACCGTGAAGAACCATGTGACGAGCATCTTGGGTCGATTGAATTTACGCGATCGTACTCAAGCTGCCGTGTTTGCTCACTCCGCTTCTTTGCTGCGATCGTAACGAAAATAGGATTCCTTCAACTTTGCTCCGCAAGATTCCGCCAATTCTATAGAATCCATTTGGGATCTTATGCTTTCGCCAAGCGCTTTAGCATCAACCAGATAAAGCAGAGATTGATCTTTGCCCTCGCATGATCCAAAGTACGCTCAAAGTTCTTCACCAGACTCTTGCACCGTTCCATCCAAGCATTAGAACGTTCAATAATTCATCGCGTGGCAACTGGAACGAATCCTGTCTTTCCTGTCGCTGGATAAGGATCAGTCAGCATCGCGATTGACCTGTATTGTTTTTTCCTATTATCGATGGCGATTTGAATGATTGGCAAATTGTGAAATAAACGCGATCGTAATTAACAATACAATCACTAACCCAAATGCGCGTCTAAGAGTAATCTGGTCAGCAATCCAGCCTAATAGGAATGGAGCAGTAAACACAGCGGTTCCAGTTGCGATCGACAACCGAGCGGTTGCTGCATCAGATTGATTTGGAACTGTACTGATTGCAGCAGAAAGAATCAATGGATAGAAGTTTGCGACACCAAATCCGGCAATGAGTAACCCTAAGATACTGAGTGAAGGAATTGAAGCAAGCCAGAACAATGGAAAACCGATCGCGGAAATTGCGATCGCACTTAACAACAAGGATTCGCTCTTGATAGTGCGCGTGAGACGACTTCCAACAATTCGCCCAATAAATCCCGAAAGAACATACAGGCTCATTGTACTAGCGGCATCACTTCTGATTAATCCCACAACGGATTCTAGAAAATCTGCTCCCCAATAAAATAGGCAGTATTCGATCGATACGCCAAAGAACATGACAGTCCAATACAGCCAAAATGAAAACGGCAATTTCTGATTTGTTGATGTTTTGTCTGCGATAGTTTCAAGATTAGGAATTGCAATTCTTTGACCTTGCCAAAAAATGAAAATAAGCGCGATCGCAGCAACCCATAAAGCGCTTCGCCATCCTAAAGCAGTTTGAGAAAAGCTGCCAATCAATAAAGGAACTAAACTTGCACTTAGGCTGGCGGCAACATTCATTTCAGTAAACGCGATCGCACGATCAGTTAAATGCCAATCGGAAATAATGGCTTGAATCGTAATTTGCAGCAAAGCACCCAGCAATCCCATCAGAAATGTGCTGGCGATCGTCAGAGAAACTTGATAACTCAGGGCTAATAGTCCAGCCGCGATCGCCATTCCCGCAGCACTACCCCATAAGACCCCTTTTCGCCCCAAGCTTTGAGTAATCCGAACACTGATGAATCCCGCCAGAATCAACCCTAGAGCAAAAGCACTAAAATGAAGACCTGCGATCGTATAACTAATCTGCAATTCATTTCGCAGAAACAGCATGAGTGGACCGATCGCGGCTTGGAGATACGAAAAGAAAGCCGCCAGCGCATAAGTCAGCCAAGTAAGTCGATCTCTGAGAAATGAAGGACGCAACTTATCCAACGTTGAAAAGGGACCTCATAAATTAATCCGAATTTGTAAAGAATTCTTGTGTCTTATGGTAGAAAGTTCGGTGAGTTGGGGCGGTGATACGTACTAATTTTTCGCCACGCTCCAAGCTGCGATAAGATACCCTATCTATGGAGTCGATCGTATCTCTTATGACTGTTGATTTTCTGAGCCATCTTAATCCGTCTCAAAAACAAGCCGTCCAGCATTTTTGTGGTCCGTTGCTGGTGATTGCTGGTGCGGGTTCAGGAAAGACTAGGGCATTGACGTATCGCATCGCCAATCTGGTGCTGAAGCATCGGGTTGATCCAGAGAATATCTTGGCGGTGACATTCACGAACAAAGCCGCTAGGGAGATGAAAGATCGGATTGAGCGATTGTTTGCGGAACAGCAGGCATTGAGCGAACATGGGAAGCCGTTGGAATCGTTGCCGGGTCATGTTCAGACGAAACTACGATCGCACATTTACAAGACAATTACGAAGGATCTCTGGATTGGAACCTTTCACGCGCTCTGTTGTCGAATTTTGCGCTTTGATATCGAGAAATTTCAGGACGAAAAGGGACGGAAATGGACTCGATCGTTCTCGATTTTTGATGAGTCGGATGCTCAAAGCTTGGTGAAGGATATCATCATTAATCAGTTGAATATTGATGAGAAAAAGTTCGATCCGCGATCGGTTCGATTTGCAATTAGTAATGCGAAGAATAAAGGACTTTCCCCACGAGATTACGAGAAAGAGCAATCGAATTTTAGAGGAAAAGTGATTGCGAACGTTTACAGCGTTTATCAAGATAAACTCGCTGAAAATAATGCGGTTGATTTCGATGATTTGATCTGGATTCCTGTTCAGCTATTTCGGCAGAATGAGCAGATTCGAGCCTATTGGCACAAGCGATTCAGACACATTCTCGTAGACGAATATCAAGATACGAATCGGACTCAATATGATCTGATTCAGCTATTAGTAACGAATGGAGAATCAGCAAGTCGATTTGATGAGTGGGAACATCGATCTGTATTCGTAGTGGGCGATGCCGATCAGTGCTTGCCACCCGAAACGCAAATTTTAACGCCGCATGGAACGACCTCGATCGACCAGATCAAAATCGGGGATGAAGTCTTATCTCCAAGCGGTCAAACTTCCTTGAATTCACATATTGTTCGCCATGTCAAGCGAGGGTATTATCGCGGATCAATGTGGCAAATTCGAGTTAGCGATCGTGTCTTACGAGGAACGCCTCATCATATTGTGCTGGCTAGAAATACACCTTATCGCGATGGGTACTACGTTTACTTGATGTATCGAGCCGATCGTGGCTATCGGGTTGGGCTAACTCAGAGCTTGCGGCAAAATCATCGGGGTGAAGACGAACTGGGGTTCAAGGTGCGTGTGGCTCAAGAACACGCCGATAAAATTTGGATTCTCAAGGTAACTTCTTCCTACGAGGAAGCCAGATTTTACGAAGCCTACTTCGCCGCGCAGTACGGTCTCCCGATGGTTCTGTTTCACGGGGATGATCGCCAGTTACGCATGAACGAGGAATGGATTTTTCGGCTTTATCAAGAGATCGATACGATCACGAATGCGAATCGATTAATGCAGGATCTCTGGCTGCATCCAGAATTTCCGCATTATCGTCCCCAGAATGGACTACGCCGTCAAACGCTAAATCTCGTGATGTTTGGCACTCCTCGAACAGAGCGTTGTCTGTCTGCAAGTTATCACCGACTGCAATGGAATACGACGGAGCGAGTTGATATTGCAGAAAGATTAAAATCGGCAGGATTTCGGGTGAGACCTGGTAAGAAATCTGGGAGCTATCGGTTAGAAACTGCGCGGGTTTCGTATCGCGAAGCAATTTCAATGGCACACACTATTTCTGAAGCAGGCGGTCTCGAAATCCGACGACGAGCGTTAGTGAGTGGAGTTGTGTATGACTTTATGCCCTTGTCACATCTCCATCCCGGCATGAAAGTTTTGATTTCGGTAGATGGACAACTTCAGGAGGCAACGATCGATGAAGTGACCCAAGTGGAGTATGACGGGGATGTGTATGACTTGGAGGTAGATACTGCTCATACTTACGTTGCAGATGGAATGCTGGTTCACAATTCTATCTACTCATTCCGAATGGCAGATTTCACTATTTTGATGGGATTCCAACAGGACTTTGGCGATGGATTGTCGGATGATGATACGCGGACGATGGTGAAATTAGAAGAGAACTATCGATCGACAGAAAACATTCTCCAACTCGCGAATGAACTCATCGAAAATAATACCGAGCGTATCGATAAAATCCTCAAGCCGACTCGCGGAAATGGCGAACCAAACTTCTGTTATCGCGCTCAAGATGAGATTGAAGAAGCAGAATTTGTTATCCAACAAATGCGCCGATTAGAGTCGATGAACTCTGATTTGCATTGGGGCAAATTTGCAATCTTGTATCGGACGAATGCTCAATCGCGGGCATTTGAAGAAATTCTAGTTCGTTGGGGCGTGCCTTACAAAGTCGTGGGCGGTTTGCGATTCTATGACCGGAAAGAAATTAAAGATGTTTTGGCTTACTTGAGAGCGATCGCGAATCCTGCCGATACGCTCAGTCTCTTACGGGTGATCAATACGCCGCGTCGGGGAGTGGGAAAAACCACGATCGACGGTCTTCAAAAAGCCGCTACTGAACTCGGTGTGCCGCTCTGGGATATTCTCAGCGATGACACCTCGATCAAGACGTTGGCAGGACGGTCTTCAAAAGGGGTGATTCAGTTTGCGAACATTATCAAGAAATGGCGATCGCAGATTGACGCGATTAGCGCTTCTGAACTGGTACAAGGTGTTTTAGAAGATTCTGGCTACATTGCTGATCTAAAAGCTCAGGGCACAGATGAAGCCGAAGATCGCTTACAGAACGTACAAGAGTTGTACAATGCTGTGCTGCAATTCGAGGAAGAAAGCGAAGATGATAAGAGCTTGATTGGTTTCCTTGCAAATGCGTCTTTGGCTTCGGATTTGGATGATGTAGAAGAGGAATCGAGTAAGGTTTCCCTGATGACATTGCACTCCTCGAAAGGCTTAGAGTTTCCAGTGGTGTTCTTAGTGGGTTTGGAGCAGGGACTATTTCCGAGCTATCGATCGCTGGATGATCCCGCTGCGATCGAGGAAGAGCGCCGTCTATGTTATGTTGGCATTACTCGCGCCCAAGAACGTTTGTTTATCTCTTACGCTCGTGAACGCCGTTTGTATGGAAATCGCGAACCTGCTAGTCCTTCACTGTTCTTAGGTGAGATGCCGAAAGAGTTGTTGGAAAGCAACATGAAATCATCGATTCCTAAGAAGTTTACAACCAAGCCTGCTGCTCCTGTCGTTCAAAATGCGGACACTGATTGGAGTGTGGGCGATCGAGTCATGCACAGTCAGTTTGGAATTGGAGAAATTACCAATATCTTTGGCACAGGAAGTAAAGCGACCTTGGCAATTCGGTTTGATAACTTGACGGGAATGAAGCGGAAGATTTTATCGATCGCTGATCGCGCTTTGACTTCGGTTGATTAATCTATGATTCGATAGCGGACGAGTTTTCTGACTTCTTGGACGGGCAAGCCGATCTCCTGCGCGATCGCATCTTCGATCTTTCTCGGTTCGGTGACAGGAAATTCGTACTCTAGCTTCTTCAAATTAGAATCGGTCGTTTTAATTGAAACCTCAGTCGTATTTTGACGCTGATTTATCTCCGCATTGATCACAAGTACTGCAACTGAAAGCTTCATTTCGAGTTGCGTATCGGCTTGGAGTTGGTTTGGACTGGTATAAGATGTGTGTAGAACCTGACGTGCGATCGCACTTCCCCCAAACCAAATCGAGATGCCGACTAAGGGAAGGGGCAGCCAAAACTTTACTCGATTTAATTCAACCGTCTGGAAGATGCGATAAAGTCGCTGCATAAATTCTCTTGCTAATTTCGGCTCGATCGTACTGTTTACCAATCCGTTTGAAATCCTACGCAAGCAGGACGTTCATTGATAAAGATCACTCTATTTTGAGAGATGGAAAATCTAGTTGAGCAATCATGCGAATTCTATTGGTCGAAGACGATCCTGAACAACTTGAGCCGCTTCATGCTGCATTGTCAGAGGTGGGACATATTGTTGATGCGATTCAGAATGGTGAACTCGCTCAGTGGGTATTGTCACAGCGACAATATGATCTATTGATCCTCGATTGGATGCTACCAGAGTTGAGTGGCATTGATCTCTGTCGGAACTATCGGAAATCAGGGAAGACTTCCCCAGTTCTGATCCTGACGGCAAGAGATACAACGATCGATAAAATCACCGGGCTAGATGCGGGAGCCGATGACTACTTAGTGAAGCCTGTGGACGTGTTTGAACTACTGGCACGAGTTCGAGCATTAGGACGACGCTCTCCGCTCTGGCAGGAGGAAAGTTTGCAGCTTGAAGATTTAGTGCTGAACTTAACCACGCTGATTGTAGGGCGGGGAGAAACATCGATTCAGCTATCGACTCGTGAGTTTCAACTGTTGGAATATCTATTGCGTCATCCGCGCCAAGTGGTAAGCCGTGACCAGTTAGAACAAGCTTTGTGGGAGTGGGGTGATGAGCCAGAAAGTAATGCAATTACAGCATTAGTAAGACGATTACGACAGCGGTTAGAAGTGCTCAATGCAGCAGAGTGGCTTGAAACCGTTTATGGCATGGGATATCGTTTGATTGCTAAATCGTAGTTTCTATGTTTACTCGCAGTCGTCAGAATCTTGCTGGTTGGTTCACGCTTTCGATGGGCAGTATTTTGATTACGTTTGCAGGGGTGCAATACTATCTCAGCGCGATCGAGCGATTGCGAAGTGTCGATCAGTTACTCTACAAAAAAGCGCAATTGATGGCTGCAACGGTGCAGTACGATCGACAATCTCGCCTCGATTTAAGCAATGTTCCTTATCTGGGTGATTTACCGATTCCGGTGAATAGCGATGCTGTCTATGCTCGTTGGTACAGTCCAGATGGCAGACTACGACAGTTCTTTGGAACGGCAACGACTGACCCTCTAAAAGATGTACCAGAGTTTCAAACACTCACGATCGGGGCAGGCGTTTTAGAAAATCAACCGATTCTAGTCCGGCAAGTCACAATGCCTGTACAACTTCGGGGACAACGCATTGGATATCTGCAAATTGCTATCCCGCTCACTCAAGTCAAGCAAGAATTACAGCAGGATTTATGGTTGACTTTGATTTGTGTGTTAATTGCACTGATTGTCATTGCTGTTGCAGGATGGGCTTTAGGTGGACTAGCAATGAGACCGATTCAAGAGGCTTATGCTCATTTGGAACGCTTTACAGCCGATGCTTCTCATGAATTGAGAACGCCCCTAGCAGCGATTTTGAGTAATGCTCAAGTTGGAATTCTTGCCCCACAAAGTGCTACAGAACGCAAGCATCAGCGGTTAGAAAAAATTGCTGAAATTGCAAAATCAATGTCGATTTTAATCAATAATTTGCTCTTTTTGGCTCGTCGCTCTGGTCGGCTCTCTTCAGATACTCTGCAATCGGTTGATCTAGTAGCTGAATTGCAAAAATTGGTTAGTCGATCGACAATTCAAACCGCTGCTCAATTCATCTCACTAAATCTTGAACTTCCAAAACACGCGGTGATTGTGAAGGTCGATCGAGAACTTTTGCAGCAAGCGATTGTAAATCTAATTATCAATGCTTGCAAGTATACTCCTCCAGGTGGAAGCGTAACAGTGCGACTGTTCACTCATTTTCGACAAGCGATCGTTCAAGTTGAAGATACTGGAATTGGAATCTCGGAAACGGATTTACCGCATATCTTTGAGCGATTTTACCGAGTAAATACATCTCGCTGCAAAGAAACGGGCGGAACTGGATTAGGACTCGCAATCACACAGCAAATTATTGCTGCACATGGTGGTACGCTCACAGTACAAAGTCAACTAGGGCAAGGTTCGATTTTTCAAATCACACTGCCTCAATGAGAATCAGTCTAGAGAGGTATTTGGATTTGGAAATGGAATTTGTCATTTTCACGTCACATTTGTCTTCGATTCTAGAAACAATCACAGAAGCGAATTCAAGTGGAGTTATTAGCAATCCCTTTTCCCTGAATCCTGTTTGAGGTGCGATCGTGACGAAATTGGACATTCCGAGTGGAGCGAATATCAGTAACCCGGTGCTAAAACAGCCACTCTTATCATTAACAGATGCGATCGCAATTATTGTCGGTGTTGTGATCGGAGCAGGAATTTTTGAAACCCCTGCCCTGGTCGCAGCAAATAGCAGCAATTCTTCAATGGTCATTTTGATCTGGATCATTGGTGGCGTTGTTTCTTTTAGTGGAGCCTTATGCTATGCCGAACTCGCGACGACTTATCCGCACGTTGGCGGGAACTATGAATACCTCAAACGAGCCTTTGGACAGCAGGTAGCATTCCTATTTGCTTGGGCACGAATGACTGTGGTTCAAACCGGATCAATTGCGTTACTCGCTTTTGTGTTTGGCGATTATGGTTCTCAATTGTTGCCTCTCGGAGCGTTTTCTAATTCGATCTATGCGGTGAGTGCGATCGCGCTTCTGACCAGTTTTAATCTTGTTGGCATTCGACAAGGCAAACAAATTCAAAACTTACTCACAGTAATTACGATTGTAGGACTGCTTGCTGTGATTGTATTGGGCTTGCTGTTTGCGTCTCCCAATCAAGCTATGCAAGCGATTCCGACCTCGAATCATTGGGGTTCAGCCTTGCTGTTTGTTCTACTATCTTATGGTGGTTGGAACGAAGCAGCTTATATCTCCGCTGAAATTCGCCATCCTCGTCGGAATATTGTGCGATCGCTGCTTTGGAGTATTGGCATCATCACCGCATTGTATTTGTTGATCAATGTTGCTTATCTCCGAGGATTGGGTCTGTCTGGAATGGCGCAATCAAAGGCGATCGCTGCGGATCTAATGCGGCAAGCACTTGGAGAACCGGGAGCCGTTCTAATCAGTGTATTGATTGCTGCAACCGCTTTAGGTTCATTGAATGCGTCGATTTTTACTGGAGCTAGAACAAACTATGCGTTTGGACAAGATGTTCCTTTGTTTCAATTCTTAGGACGCTGGCGGACTCAATCTGGAACGCCGATGACTGGCTTCATTGTTCAAAGTGCGATCGCGCTTCTCCTGATTCTGATGGGAACGCTGACCCGCAATGGTTTTGAAGCAATGGTCGATTATACGGCTCCGGTGTTTTGGTTCTTCTTTCTATTGAGTGGTATCTCGCTCATTTTGCTGAGAATTCGAGAACCCTATCGGTTGCGTCCCTTTCAAGTTCCGTTTTACCCGATTACACCGCTATTGTTTTGTGCGGTTTGTGGTTATCTGCTGTATTCCAGCTTGGTTTACACGGGAATTAGTGCGATCGCGGGTGTGATTGTGGTTGCACTAGGAATTCCGTTTATGTATTGGTCTCAACGTTCACGTAGGAGTTAGAAATATGCAATTCAAGCGTTTAATTACGGGTTTAGTTGTTAGTGCGAGTATTGCTGGAGTTGGAGTCGGTTGTACTCAACAGCGAGACTTTCAAGCGGATGCTCAAACCAGTCCATCAGCGGCGCAAACCCAAACTCAAGCCCCTGAACGTGCTCCAGATGTTCCTTATGTTCCAACTCCTGAAGCAGTGGTCGATCGAATGCTGCAAATTGCCAAGGTAAACAGCAATGATGTAGTTTACGATCTGGGCAGTGGAGATGGTCGAATTCCAATTGCTGCTGTTCGGCAATTTAATGCAAAAAGAGCGGTCGGCGTGGATATCAATCCGGTGCGAGTGCAGGAAGCCAATCAGAATGCACAGCAGGCAAATGTTACCGATCGCGTTGAATTTCGCCAGCAGGACTTGTTCCAAACTGACTTGAGAGAGGCAACGGTTGTCACACTCTATCTTTTGCCTGATGTTAATTTGCGCCTGCGTCCTAAGCTATTGAGTGAACTGAGACCTGGAACGCGGATTGTCTCTCATGCGTTTGATATGGGCGACTGGAAGCCTGAACGGGTCGAGAACGTCGATGGACGAACAATCTATTACTGGACAGTTCCAGAAAACGTGCCTGCAAACTTAAAACAGTAGATTCACTACTGTATCCAAATTTTATGTTGACGAGGAACTGTCGCTGCGATTGAGTCCGCCCGGAGGTAAACGCTCCGGGCTAATGGAAGAAAGGAGGCTGAAGCCCCCTCAGATCGCAATCTTAGCCCTCTTCAGAGGGGTTCCCTCAATTAGCCCGGAGATTTATTTCCGGGCGGGATGGCAGGTAAACGATCAAACCAAAATTCACAAACTCATTTTTTGGAGATTTATCATGAAAAGAACTATCACAGGAATTGCTCTGAGTGCAATCTTATTACCGATCGCTGCTGCTTGTACTTCTCAACCAACGGCACAAGCTCCAACGACAACCCAACCTGCCCCAGAAGCAACCACTCCGGTTTCTCCCGCTCCCAATGCTCAAACTCCCGCTAATGCTCAGAGCGTAGCAGACCTCATCGAAAACAATCCTTCGCTAAGCACCTTATCTAATGTGATTGATGAAGCCGATTTGGGCGACACATTGGAGCAAGGAGGTCCTTACACGATTTTTGCACCTTCAGATCAAGCCTTCGCTGCGATTCCTGCTGCAACCCGCGAACGATTACTTCGTGATGAAAATCGAGCCTTGTTGCGCCAAATTCTAACCAATCACGTTGTTCCGGGTAGCTTAACCGCAAGCCAACTACAATCCGGTCAAATTCAAACTCAAGCAGGTAGCCCGGTGAACCTCCAAATCGATGGGCAGCAAGTCCGAATCAATGATGCTCAAGTCATTCAACCAGACTTATTAGGAGCAAATGGAGTCGTGCATATTGTCGATCGCATCATTCTCCCGCCCAATGTAAATCTATAGATTGTGCTGTCCCAGGTCGCTATGCAACAAACCATTCTCGACGAAACGAGCAAACTTCTCGAACAGTCAATCCTGTACTATCGAGATCAACCGATTGGCACGATCGCGGCACAAGATCCGAGCGTTGAAGCCCTGAACTATGATCAATGTTTTGTTCGCGATTTTGTGCCCGCTGCATTAGTATTTTTGATGCAAGGAAAGACAGACATTGTTCGGAACTTTCTGATCGAAGCGCTGCATCTTCAGAGCCAGTCGAAAACAATGGATTGCTTTGAAGTCGAGGCAGGGTTGATGCCTGCAAGCTTTAAAGTCGTTCATGAAAACGGACAAGAACGGTTAGAAGCAGATTTTGGAGAAGCCGCGATCGCAAGAGTTCCCCCGGTTGATGCTTGTTTCTGGTGGCTGATCTTACTTCGGGCATACATTAGAGCAACAAGCGATCGCGATCTTGCGAATCAGCCTGAATTTCAAACCGGAATCAAGCTGATTCTTGATGTCTGCTTTGCAAATCGGTTCTCATTATTTCCGACGCTGCTTGTACCTGATGGAGCGTTTATGATCGATCGACGTATGGGCGTGTATGGTCATCCGCTCGAAATTCAGGTATTGTTCTATGCTGGGCTACGAGTAGCACAAGAATATCTTTTACCTGAAGAAGAACGCTATCTCAAAGCAGTCGATCATCGGTTGGAAACACTGCACTATCATGTCCGCGAGTACTATTGGATAGATTTAGAGCGGCTAAATCAGATCTATCGATTTGAAGTGGATCAGTACGGCGAGAACATTGCGAACAAGTTCAATATCTATCCAGAGTCGATTCCAACATGGCTTACAGATTGGTTGCCCGATACAGGTGGATATTTGGCGGGAAATTTGGGACCTGGACGGATTGATTTTCGCTTCTTCGCTTATGGGAATCTATTGTCGATCGTATTTTCGCTTGCAAGTGAGCAAGAAGCCCAAAGCATCATGAATTTATTCGAGCATCGCTGGCAAGATCTGATCGGCTACATGCCTGTGAAAATTTGCTATCCCGCGATCGTGGGTGAAGAATGGCGTGTAACGACAGGCTGTGATCCCAAAAATTCGCCTTGGTCTTATCACAATGGCGGCAATTGGGCAGTTTTGCTCTGGGCGTTCGTGGCAGCGGCTCAGAAAACAGGTCGAATGGATTTGGCGAAACGTGCGATCGAGCTTGCAGAACAGCGGCTCAGTCACGATTGCTATCCAGAATATTACGATGGTCGATCGGGTCGCTTGATTGGAAAAGAGGCGCGATTATACCAAACCTGGAGCATTGCCGCATTGATCGCAGCACAGGAATTTGTGACGGATGCAAATCATCTAAATCTATTGAGTTTTGATGGTTAATTTGCGATTTTTTTGAGCTTGTCACATCTCAGTCACATTTGGTTTGAACACTAAAGATAGTGCAACGCACCTTGTAAGGTTGCAGACCAGACATTTTTAACATTGGAGGAAAAGAACATGGCACTCATGAAATTTGATGAACTCTATTCAAACTATCGCGACACATCGGATAGCAGCTTTGACATCGATAATCTGAAACAGTTCAGCGTCTATGCTGATGGGAATGACAAAGTTGGCTCCGTGTCCGATATCTTAGTGGATACCGCAGATGGAAGAATTCGCTACTTCGTCGTGGATACTGGCTTCTGGGTCTTTGGTAAGAGAGTTCTGCTTCCGGTTGGTCTTAGTAGCATTGACTACGATGACAAGCGCATCTATGCCAACACTATGACCAAACAGCAAGTCGAAGATCTGCCGAACTTTGATGAACTGGATAAAGTTGATTACAACTACGAAGAGCAAGTTCGCAATGTCTATCGTCCTGCGGGTGTCGCTTCCATTTCCAATCAACCTGCTCGAACTCAAGACAATTACCGATACGAGCAAGATGCGGATTTGTATGATTTAAGCGATCGTAATCACCAAGGATTGAAGCTCTACGAAGAACGGTTGCTAGCAGATAAAAAACGTCAGAAAACCGGAGAAGTCTCGATCGGTAAGCATGTTGAAACTGTGACTGCTCGTGCGACTGTTCCGGTGGAGAAGGAGCGCGTGGTGATTGAGCGGAGTGCGCCAACTCAAGCCTCTGCTGTGAACGCGAACGAAGCTTTTCATGATCAACAAGTCGCGCATGTGGATCTGTACGAAGAAACGCCTGACATTCGCAAGGAAGCCTTTGTCCGCGAAGAGGTTCGGGTGAGAAAAGAAGTGGAGCAAGATACTGTCACGACAGAAGAAACGATTCGGCGGGAAGAGCTGGACATTAACACTCAGGGAAGACCCACTGTAGAACGTTAGTTGCTGTGTTCGCTCCAGATCGATCGAGGCTTGCATGAGGGATGGTGCAAGCCTTTTCTTATGGCATTAAGAGGGTGTTTGAGAAGTACCGTTTATTGCATCACCCGCCCCCGGACTGGAAGTCGGGGCTAATAGAACGAAGTCCACTGAAGGGGACTAATACCCGGACTAGATATGGTCTTCAGTCCTCTAAGAGGACTTCGCAGCGTTAGCCCCGACTTCCAGTCCGGGGCGAGATGGAACGAAGCGAGGAAGCTTTTTATACTTTTCAAACGTGCTCTAAGATGGAGGGTGAAACCTAATGATCGAAGTATGGCAAAGCAAGAGGAGCCTTTATCTGGAGAGGCACTGATCAAGGAAGTCTGTCGGCGGATTCGAGTGGCTCGAAGCTATTGGGATGCTCACAAAAATGCTGCGTGTCGCGGAGAGCGAGAACGGGCACTAGCACTTTATAACACTCTGACAAAAGAGCAAAAAGATCAGATTCCACAAGAGTTACGGGTTTGGCTACGTTACCGGAGTGAGAAATACTTTGGAGAACATCGTACACCTCCTAAATCAAAGCGCAAACCAAAATAGTCAAAAGAGCGTTCCTTGAATCCAAACCGTACTACTGTTCCAAAGTACAGTTCGATTGAGTAGATGAGTTGAGAAAAGTTGCTGAATTTGAGTAATCTCTGCGGCTGTTAGATGCTGCGATAGTTGGTCTACGTAAGTTGTTCGATCGACATTTTGAGTAAACCATCGATCGAACAATGATTGCGACAAATACATCTCGGTTTGATTATCTTCAGTCTCGATCTCAACCTCAAAGACTGCCTGTTCAAAATACTGCTGCAAGTCTTGAACTGTCCAATTCAGTTTTGGATTATCTGAAGCAGAATAGATTGCTTCTTCTGCTTGTTTCCAACGATCGTATAATTTCGGCTTCACCCAATTTGGATCAGCAAGTCGATACAATCGCTGTGCAGCACTCGAAAGCGACTCTGCTAGAACAATTCGACCCTCTGAACTAAGTAATGTTGCTAACAATTGAATTATGCTGGCTTTATCAGATTCAGCATAAAGCGCATTGCGTCCAAGAATGCGATCGAACTTTAGCGATCGAGGTAAATCTTGAACCACGATCGGACGACGCAATTCTGGCAATGATTGAATTTGCTCATTCAACGCAGCGAATTCTTTCTCGGTTCGGACGTAGCTATACACTCCACCTTCAGGCACTTGGCGAGTCGCTTCCCAAGTTAGTAACCCACTCCCTGCATTGAGATCAAGAATGAGATGATGTCGTTGCGGTTGTGCCAGCGTGAAAATGCGATCGCGAACTGTACCCAGCTTTTCTCCGACTTGACTCAGAGAACGAGCTAACCAGCGATCGACACTAGAGTTTGCTGGACTCATCGTTAATTGTTCAGACAGTTCATCGACGAAAGCTGCCAATTGCGCTTCTCGATCGCGCTGTACTTTGTCTCGAATGGTCGCTTCAAATCCTTGCTCTGACGGTTGATAAAACATTTGTCCCTGTAAGCTACTGGGTAGATATTGCTGTGCAACCCAATGTTCTCGATAGGCATGAGGATAGAGATAGCCTGCACCATGTCCAAAGCCTTCTCGATCGCGATTCGGATCGCGCAGATGCAAGGGAACTTCCGACTCACGTTCCCGCTCAATCGCAGACAGCGCATCAAAAAAGCCCATCACACTGTTCGATTTTGGTGCAGTTGCAAGATAGAGGGCTGCCTGTGCGAGTGGATAACGTCCTTCAGGCATTCCTACTCGATCGAACGCCGCAGCGCAAGCATTCACAACGACGATCGCATTCGGATCAGCCAGTCCAACATCTTCACCTGCTAGAATCAGCATCCGTCGAAAGATAAAACGCGGATCTTCACCTGCATAAACCATTCGTGCTAACCAATAGAGTGCTGCATCCGGATCAGATCCTCGCAAGCTTTTAATAAAAGCACTAATGATATCGAAATGAACATCGCCTTCTTTGTCATAGAGAACGGCTCTTTGTTGAATCGATTCTTCTGCGATCGCCAAAGTAATCCGAATTGTTCCTTTATCCGGTGGTGTCGTTTCAACCGCAAGTTCCAACGCATTTAACAACGATCGCGCATCCCCATTCGCAACATTGATCAAATGCTCGATCGCGTCTGAATCGATCTGAATGTTCCGCGTTCCATAACCCCGTTCTGAGTCGTGCAAGGCTTGTTCAAGAACTTGCTTTAAGTCTTCAGCAACTAAAGGCTTAAGTTGGAACAATCGCGATCGACTAACCAACGCTTTGTTCACCTCAAAATAAGGATTCTCAGTCGTTGCACCAATCAGAATCACCGTACCATTTTCAACCCAAGGTAACAGTGCATCTTGTTGTGATTTGTTAAATCGATGCACTTCATCGACGAATAGAATCGTTCGCTGATTCGAGTGTTGTCTGTGTTCCTGAGCCACTGCGATCGCATCTCGGATATCTTTAATTCCAGCCAAAACTGCATTAATCGCAATGAAATGAGCTTGTGTTGTGTTGGCGATGATTTGAGCTAAAGTCGTCTTTCCGGTTCCAGGTGGACCATAGAAAATCAGTGAAGAGAGTTGATCCGCTTGAATCGCGCGACGTAATAAGCGTCCATGACCGACGATCGCACTTTGCCCCACGAATTCATCGATCGTCCTGGGGCGCATTCGAGCAGCAAGGGGAGCATCAGTGTTCACAGTTCGAGCAGACAACTTTGCGAAACAAATCCTAGCGCAGAAGGTACGATAAGAACATCAGAGCTTATATCGATTAGGCGATCGACTCGATGAACAAGGAAACAAAGTGCGTTCTGCCCATCAGCCAAAACGACTGTCGCGAGGACGGTACGCGGTTCCAGCAGGAACGGTCTATGTTCTGCAAGAACCCTTAGAGATTCCTTGGCAAGATTGGTCGATCGATTGGTTTCCGAAAGAAGGTCCATCACTGAAACGTTGGGGATGTGGTCTTGCATTACCGTTGATCGATGGTTTTAGTGTGCAAGATTACAGACGTTTTTGAGATATCCGTACCCCTCGAAATGTTAAGAATCTTGAGAAACCTCAGATCCGTGTCACCGTTCACAGGTACATTCACAAATGGAATCATCTAACGAATAGGAAACTTTTCTTATGACAGGTTCATACGCAGCTTCATATCTGCCCTGGATTCTCATTCCCGTTGTCACCTGGTTACTTCCCACGGTCGTCATGGGCTTGCTGTTCTTGTACATCGAACGCGAAGATCCAACAGGCATCTAAGCCTCTAGTTCCAAACGCATTAGCAAAACTAAAAGCCGCCCAATCTTGCATTAGGCGGCTTTCTTCATCTGTAAAGTTCGGCTTACAGCGACGAACCCACACTCGTATAAGAACCGTAAAAGAACAGTCCCAATACACCGATCGCGCCCAAGCCAGCGACCGTTGCCACTAACCACAAAGGAATTCTTCCACCAGTCTGCACAGTCCTATCCTCCTAAAATACGCAAGCTGAACAATCGAACCTTAGTTAAAGAAGTAGCTAGAGAACAAAATTCCCAGCGTGAAAATCAGCAAAAGACCCAAATACAGCGAAGTCCGGTTGAGTTCAACGGGCTGCTTGTTTGGGTTTGAAGAACCTTTAATGCCAGCCATGATTCAAGCTCCTATCGTTGAATAAATTGCATTGATGCGATCGCGCCAATGAAAAAGATCGCCGGAACCGCCAAAGTATGCACAGCCAACCAGCGGACAGTAAAAATCGGATATGAAATCGGTTCGTTCGGAGTGTTGCTTGTCATTGTTTGTTAACCTCGTAAAACTACTTGCCAATCTCGGAAGTAAACTTATCCACTTGTTGTTTCGCTTCAGAACGATTGCTCACGATCGGCAATTGTTCTTGGCGTGCAGTCGGATAGTATTCATTCGGACGAGGGGTTCCGAACACGTCGTAAGCCAATCCAGTGCTCACAAACAACCAACCTGCAATAAACAATGCAGGAATCGTGATGCTGTGAATAATCCAATAGCGAATGCTTGTAACAATGTCCCCAAACGGGCGCTCACCAGTAGTACCTGCCATGTTTAACTCTCTCTCCAGAAGTCAACGAACAAAAGCCTTATCTGTATCATACGGGACGGGAGATACGCCTCACAAGTGAATCCTTGAAAATTGATCCCCCGTACTCTGAAATTAAGCGGTCTGTGTGGGTTCGTACTTCAATAAAGTCCCGCGCTGACCCATGATGAACCCAGTCTTCGAGTCAAGAAAAACAATCCTGTAAAGGTTCGCTGGAATGTTCTCAACATCGCGGTCTTTCTGCCAAGTTTTACCGCCATCAAAACTCGCCAATAGATTGCCGCTTCCACCCACAACCCAAAGTTCTTCAGGGGTGCGATACGCCAAATCTAACAGTCCCCAACTCGTTGAGAACTCAGGATTTTGAGGATCTAACCAATCTTCGGGACTGTCTGAAGCGGTGAACTGAATTTGTCCCCCTCTCGCTAACATCCACAAATGACCATCAGGAGCAAATCCCATGTTTTGCAGCTTGCGCGAACTGTTGCGGTTGAAAGGCTGCCAAACGTTTTGACCTGGTTCCCAAGTTGAGAAGAAGTTCCCGGTAGAAGAAACGGCGATGTACTTGCCATCAGAAGTCCGATCGATACTCCGCATCACCCCAAACGCTTCAGACACTAGCGCTTTCCAATTCTTCCCACCGTCAGTCGTGCGATAAATTGCACCCACATCGGTCGTCATCTCCGCTTGATCATCCCCGATCGCAACAATCTTCTCTGGCGATCCAGGGAGCTTGGTGCTCAACGGCAACCGCGCCCAAGACTTTCCACCATCATCAGTGTGCAAGAGAATCGAAGGCTGACCCGCAATCCAACCATCATTTCCTGAGAAATTCACGGAAGTGAGACGATACTTCTGTTCACCCAGATCTAAAACTTTCTGTTGCCAGGTCTTACCGCCATTCGTGGTTTCGAGCAGCGCCGAATTCGTTCCGACCATCCAGCCGTGTTGCTGATCCGCAAAGCCGATGTCGAGCATATTCTCCTCAACAGGTAGCTCAACCACCTGCCACGGATTATTTGCAACAGCGGGCAAAAACCCCTTACAGCCAGTCGCCAGGAAGACAACCGCCAACAAAATCACAAACTGTTTCCAGGCTCTCAAAATCCGATACATCGCACTTGATCTCAGTAAATAAAGGGTTCAATTCCGTTGCACTACTGCAAACCGTAAAGACTTAAGAAGAAAATAAATCCTAAAATCAGTCCGCCAAAAATCAGAAGGTTCTTTTGCCCTGGGGTCATCGTGTTCACCCCGAACCCATAACTCAGATTTTGCTTAAATCCAGAGGGGGCATTCAGCGGTCCGACATTCTGAAATCGCTTTTTCGGAGCGCTGCACACTGGGCATTTCCAGATCAGCGGCAAATCCTCAAACGCAACTCCAGCGGCAATACCATTGCGATCGTCGCCTTTGGTTGGCTCGTAGGTATACCCACAAGCTGCACATTCATGACGATCGAGATCTTTCGGATCGAGCGGCTTAACCTCAGTTTCCACCGCATTTTCTTGGGGATCGACAGCTTCGGTACTCATGGCAAAATGTCAGGGAGTGACCCAAACCTTAAAGTGTTCGTTAATTATTATGACATTATGAGATCCTTCTCAAACGTCTAATAATTTCATCGATCGACATATACTTTTCTCAGAACTGTGCCAAATCTCGATAGATTTTGCTCAATGGCTTCGATTTAGAACCAATTGTAAGTAATCCTTGATTTGGTAAGTCTTTCAGCGCACCATGATAAATTGCAGCGCACTATAATAATGAGTGTGAAGCAAACGTAACCAGTCCATTTTTGTAGAACGAGAGGCGGCGAATACCTGTGTATGTCCTAAGCGGCTATGAATATCTTTTAGGCTTCCTGCTGATTTGCAGTTTGGTTCCGGTTCTGGCACTCCTGGCTTCTAAGCTAGTTCGCCCTAGCCGTCGAGGACCTGAACGCCGTACCACTTATGAATCGGGGATGGAACCGATCGGGGGTGCATGGATTCAGTTCAACATTCGCTACTACATGTTCGCGCTCGTGTTCGTGATCTTTGATGTAGAAACGGTGTTTCTGTACCCTTGGGCTGTCGCCTTCAACCGTCTCGGATTGCTGGCGTTTATTGAAGCCCTGATCTTTATT
Source organism: Leptolyngbya sp. AN10 (assembly GCF_050565645.1). Taxonomy (NCBI): domain Bacteria; kingdom Bacillati; phylum Cyanobacteriota; class Cyanophyceae; order Leptolyngbyales; family Leptolyngbyaceae; genus Leptolyngbya; species Leptolyngbya sp. AN10. Next base: position 231,328 of record NZ_JBNXVP010000003.1, on the reverse strand, counting down.
GCAATTCTAGTTGTCGGTCTGGTCTACGCTTGGCGCAAAGGAGCTTTGGAATGGTCATGAATCCAGAAGCACCTGCTGTTAACGGCAGTGCGATTATCAATCCGATCGAGCGTCCGGGTGTGACGCAAGAATTATCTGAAAACGTCATTTTGACGACGGTTGACGACTTGTACAACTGGGCAAGATTATCGAGTCTTTGGCCCCTTCTCTTTGGAACGGCTTGCTGCTTTATCGAATTTGCGGCGTTAATTGGTTCTCGGTTTGACTTCGATCGCTTTGGACTCGTTCCTCGATCGTCTCCTCGTCAGGCTGATCTGATCATCACCGCAGGTACGATCACGATGAAAATGGCTCCGGCTTTGGTGCGTCTCTACGAGCAAATGCCCGAACCGAAATATGTGATCGCGATGGGTGCTTGCACCATTACTGGCGGAATGTTCAGCGTGGATTCGACCACTGCGGTGCGCGGCGTGGATAAACTGATTCCGGTCGATATTTATCTGCCGGGTTGCCCGCCTCGCCCTGAAGCGATCGTCGATGCGATCATCAAGCTCCGCAAGAAGATCTCAAACGAATCGATTCAAGAACGCGGTCAACTGCTGCAAACCCACCGCTACTACAGCACAACGCACAATATGCAGCCTGCACCATTGGTTCACGATGGTAAGTATCTGCAAGCTGAAACCCGGATTGCTCCACCCCGTGAACTCGCGGCAGCATTGGGTCTCGAAGTGCCTGCGGTTTTGGAAGCGGAAAAGGAGAACGTCGATCGTGGCTGAAGAAAAACAAGCGACCGAAACAACGATCGTTGAAGCGGGCAAAACCTCGAAGTGGCTCACCCAAAACGGTTTTGATCACGAATTCATGGGCGTTGATGCCAGTGGAGTCGAGATCATCAAAGTCGAGCCGGAGTTGCTGATCCCCTTTTCGACCGCGCTTCATGCAAATGGATTTAACTGTCTTCAGTGTCAGGGCGGCTATGATTTGGGTCCTGGTGATCAGTTGGTGAGTTTCTATCACCTGATCAAATTGTCCGACAACGCCGATCGACCGGATGAAGTGCGGTTGAAAGTGTACTTGCCGCGTGAAGATCCGAGAGTGCCGTCTGTGTTCTGGATTTGGAAAGGCGCAGACTGGCAGGAGCGAGAAACTTTTGATATGTACGGGATTGTGTTTGAAGGACACCCGAACTTGAAACGCTTGCTGATGCCGGAAGACTGGGTAGGCTACCCACTCCGCAAGGATTACATCTCCCACGACTTCTACGAACTGCAAGACGCTTACTAAATTGAAAAATGCTTCTCTGGTTTCTAGGGGAGCATTTTTTATTGGGTAGTTTGAGGGAAGATCAAGGAATTACATTTCTTTCTAGACCATGACTAAAAATCTGTCTGCTTCTTAAAAAATGTCACATTTGCCTAAAAAGCCAGAGGTTAGCAGAGTCCTGCTAACCGTCAACCCTGACGTTTTGGAAATCACGATCCCTCCTTCTGGTGTCATGATCTTTATTGTCTTGGTCTTGATTACCGGTTTCCCTGTTCTTATGTTTGCCTTTCTTTTGTATTGGGCGTACTGGGAAGATAAGCTGCAAATTGTAATGTTTTCACTTCCGTTTCTGTATCTCTTCAAAGGCTCCATAAGAGGTTTACTCCATGCTTTTTTTGAATCTACGCGACTTCATATTGATCAACTTCAAATTTATGTAGTGCATGAAACACCTTGGTCGTCCAAGTATCAACCTCCCAGTCCAACATCAGCGATCTATAAGGTGGAGCTTACAGGGCGCTCGACGAGGATAATTGAACGAACGGATGGTCGTGAGATTGACGTAACTAATCCTGAACTTATAATTTGGACAGACCAGCAGAAATATAGAATTTCATCAGATGAAGTTGGTGTCGTATCAGAAGCAGATGTGAAGTGGCTTGCAAACGAAGTAGGCAACTGGCTAAATCTGCCAGTAACCTGAACAACTGATGAGCTTCTTGCTCGATCGCCAAATTCATCACCAAACCTAACAGCCGAGGCAATGGTTGAGCATCGAGCAGGGAAAACTTAGGAACTTTGCGCGGATTGAAGAATGCTGCTTTGGGTTTGGGGTTATTTTGTCGATTAAGAAATCGGCTGATAGTGAAGCTGTATCACTTGATTCACATTCAAAGTTTCTACGGCATAAGTTTTTCCTTGAAGATCAACGAATTCGACCTCAAAGTTTTCAGGATCATAAACCTCAACGATCGTCCCAACTTGTCCTTGGTAAAGGCTCTGTTCTGGTAGATCTTTGGTAAGTGCAACAACGTCTAAGAGTTTCATATTTTTGATTGTGAATGGGCGATCGCAATACTCTCCAAATTACAATCAAATTAACCCTCATGGAGAACCCGCATGAGTCCTCTATTTCAGCAGGTTTTGAGCGGCATTGCTCAACTCACAGCCGAAGCGCGATCGCAACTGATCGAACACATTCAACAAATGCAAAGCACTAGAGACATAAAAACTCAGTCGAAAGAAACTGGAAAAGATCCTTTAATTGGGCTTTTTGCCGGATCGCCAGATCTTGCCACACAATCTGAAGAAATCCTGCACCACAATCTCACCACTCAAGGATGGACATGGAAACAGTCATCCCAGTAGCGGATTTTGAACTGTTGCCTTAATTTGCGTAACCCGTCTCTTTCAAGAATTTTCGCAGACTGCCGAAAAACGCTTCTCGATCGCTTTCCTGATAAACCACTCGTAACCGATTCCAGCCGTCTTCTTGCTGACCCAGCAGATATTTATCCGCTAAATACGCCGCCAGAACGCCCTTCACTTCAGCGTCTTCTTCGGTTCGGATTTTCTGATAAAGCTGCCAGAGTCGATACGCATCAGCGTAGATTTCTTTGGGATATTGGCGAGTGATATCGCTCATTTCGCCATCCTTAAAGCGCCAAATCTGGATCGGAAACGCTGAAGCAGCATAGCTTGTGAAGGCATAGGCAAATCGATCGTCAGCACTGTAAAACTCTAACTTGCCATCTCGATCGAGATCCCGCAGTTGATAGCCCAAATTCCCCCATTTCATGTGCGTCTCACTGTATCTCTGGCGATCGCGATCGTATTGATAAATCAGCGAATATCGACAGCAATGCGCTCCACCCGTGAACATATCTGCAATCACTTCAGAATCTTTGTCACCGTTCAAATCGCGAACAACAAAACCGCGATCGTCCTGAAACTCGATCAGGGGTCGATCGTATTCATTCATAGTAGGTGCTTGATCAAAAACCAATCGCCCCTCTCTCAGAATTCGCAATCGGACATTTTCTGTTTGTGGAATGCCGTCTCTTAGAACCTTCTCATACGACAATTCAGCTTTGACAGTTCCTTGCTGTTCTGTTCTTTTGATTTGTTCGGCTTGAACAGGTAAAGGCGCAAGTCCCAATACTCCTAAACCCACTAAAGCAATCGCTCGAATGCTCATCATCGTAGTAAATCCATCACTGGATCTAACTACAGATTAGGAATTCGGAATTACGAAATCTTGTCGGTTCTTCGGGCGAAATCTCCAGTAGTCGGAAAGCGCGAAATGAACGGGTTTTAAGAGCGCATAAAGTACTGTAAGAATTAAAAATGTAATCGCGATCGTCAAAAGCGAATCTTTGGTAAACAAGCCTTCAAATACCCTGCCTACAACATCGTTCCAATGCGTGAGCAAATTCCAACTGTTGAAACGTAAAAAACGACCGAGATAAATCCCGATCGCACTCAGTCCATGCAACGTTAATTCAGTCGCAAAAACGTATCTTTTCAATCCTCGCTGCTTCAAGTAATGTCCTATATTCAGAAGTGACATCACATACGCTTCAAATCCAGCGGAGAGGAACAGGAAAAACAACGGAACATAGACTAACCCTACTGTCCAAGCTGATGCCCCTTCACGTACCCAGCGCACAAAATGAATGATATCCGTCAGAATGTAGGGTGCATTGGGCAGGAACGCGACGAAGGTTGCCACACCAATCCACCAGAACGGAGAACGATGACGATGTTCGATCGGGCTTGAAGTCACCGTCGAATTTCCGAATTGCAGGCGGCGGAAGAGGAACACACTCAGGACTAAAGGAACGATCGCTAAAAATAAATTCCAGCCCATCCAATCGGCGTTGTGATACACGGTACGAAGCGCGTCGCGAATCAGCGATCGGAGTGAAAAATCCACCATCTTTTATTCCTCATGCTTTTGTTGCAAATCTAATCGCCTCGTTTGTCTTCTGTATGACATTGACGCAAAAAAATAACCCCAGAAAGACACTCTCTGGGGCAGTTCGTCGGTTGAGAAACTTAGAGGTTCAATTGGTTGCCGCGACGGTATTGGGTGTAAGCAGCAACAAACAGACCTGCTAAAGTAACGGGCACAAGACCTAGGACAATGCCTAGCAAAATGGGTTCGACCATGATTGAATCTCCTCGGTTTGTAAGATTTTGAAACTTAAATCATGAAGGTATCGTTATCTAATATCTTAGCCGTTCTTGTCGCTTCCCAGTCGAGCAAGACGGGCAAGACGTTGAAATACAAGAACTTCTTAGGCAAAATTGCAGAATTTACTTCGGCAGGAGTTCCCGAAATTTGTTAAAGTCTGTTTAGTATATGAATGAACAAATTTTACAGTCCTTTCATAGAATCCTCTTTTGAACCAGCAGCTTGTTAAATCTGAAGGGTCGCTCCAAAAATTACTCACGATCGTGCTAATTGTTTCTTTTGCGATCGTGCTGTCAATTGTCGGCGCTACTCAATTCCATCGCGCTGATCCCTATGTGCAAGAAGTTTTGTCGCTTCAAGGGGACTCAGTGCAAGGTCATGCGATTTTTCAGATTAATTGTGCAGGTTGTCATGGAATCATGGCAGATGGCAAAGTGGGACCGAGTTTGAAAAATGTTTCAAGTCGGAAATCTAGCGTTCGGCTAATCGAGCAGGTGATCAGCGGACAAACGCCTCCGATGCCAAAATTCCAGCCGAGTCCGCAAGAGATGGCGGATTTGCTGGAATATTTAGAGAGTTTGTAGTGAGCCAGAGTTCGAGGTAATTCTCTGTGGTTAGAAACCGCAGCGATTTTCAGCTTCACAAAATTTGCGCCATTTCGTAATAACGCCGCAGAATTGCTGTAATCTTCGTTCCATATTGCGGATCGGCTGACCATCGCCCACTGAGTTGCTCCACGAGCGGCGCAATTCCCCGTGTCACAAATCGAAATCGAGGCGCGACCACTTCTTGCACTAAGGGTTCTGTACTGGCATACGCTTTCAGTAATTGGATATGCGCTCTCACTCCAATCTGAGCATTCGGAAAACTTGCGCCTTGCGGTCCGCCGCCGACATCCCCTAATCCCGCAAAGTTGTTTTGGGAGGCTTGAATCTCGCCGCCAAATCTGAGATAGTTCGTTTCGAGCAGCATTTGGCTAAAGGCAATATCGTAGTTCACACCTTCGATCGAGCCTTCTTGTCGGTACAAATCTGCAATCTGCGGAAACTGGGATAATGCTGCCTCGTTGTTGCTCTTGAGGAACATGATCAACTGGACAGAGGTTGTATTGCCGTTGCCCATAATCCGATCGAGCGCTCCTGGGCAGACTTTTAGAATCGATCGGAGTAACACTGTTCGCGTCTGAGCATCCCAACCGACTGCGATCGTATAGTCTCGCAAATCGACCGCTTTGATAAATACCACTTGGCGGTAATTGAGTCGGCGGATATTCGGCTGTTTGGATAAATCGAGTCCTAATCGATCGGTTAAATCGATCGGAATATAAGCGTTGCCATTTACTAAAATGCCTTTCTCGCCGTAGACTTGCCCGTTGATGTTGATATTGATTTCGGGGTAAACCGGATTGTTTGGAACGGGCGGTAAAGCAGTTCCACGCACCCAAGCAACTAATCCATCTGCAATTCCGAGTGCCACATCTCGACGCTGATTTTGAATAATAAAGCGATCGTCTGGATTCGTTAGAAATCCCACGGTCATCAAGAGCGAGCCGCAAACAATTTGGCGCGTAAACGGTAAACTTCCAAGCCCAGTATCCGTATCGGGTCTAGCGCCTCGACTGGGCAACTGGGGAACGCGACGAATCAGAGCCAGCAGTAACTGTTCTGCATTGCGACGACGCTGATCGTTATTGGCAATAAAGTAAACTGTTGCGCCTCTGACCGCAGGATTCGTAAACGCATCCGCTCGAATTTCGAGAGCGACATCATCGGGACGGGCGCGGGAATTGATCCAGCTAATCGCTTGAGTCGCATTGAGATTGTCGGGCACTGATAGGACTTCAACACCCCTCGATCGTAGTTCTGTGACCACGAGATCGCGGGTGAGAATCATTTCTCTCGCTTCGGTGGTTCCGGCAACAACCGCCCCCGGATCGGTGATTCCATTGACACGGCTTCCATGTCCGGCAGAGATAAAGATACGTCCCATCAGCTTTACGAATTACATACGGAGTCAGAGGCAATTTTATCTCGTTTTCAAGAAGTGGCTAACCACATTTGAGCGGTGCGGGGCGGAACCCAGAGAGAGAAGGTGTTTCCAGATAAATTAATCTCATGCGGATGAATCAGATCGCGGTATTTTCCTGGATTATTTAAGCCCCATGTGCTGAATTCTGCCCACTGATTTTCACCACTTTTGTTGATCGCTACGATGCCTTTTTCGCCACGTCGGAAGACGAGCAAGACATCGCTCTCGAATAGAACCTGCATCGGTAGTCCGTGTACGGCGTTGTGGAATTGAATCATCGAAACGAGATCGGGACGCTTGTAGACATCAAGCCAGCGATCGCGATCTGCTGAATGTTTTGATTCGTTGTGATCGGAATAGATTAATGGCACTCCACCATCGCGACCCAGCATATACGCATAGGCTAAATGTTCGTCTTGGGAATCGAGCAACCACGATCGAAAGCCGTCATTATGCGGAATATCGTGATTCACAACAAATGTAACGGCTCGATTCCAGGGAAGGGCATTCTTTTGAGATTCTGGATTCGAGAGCGATCGGAGTGAGCCACCCAAGCTGAAAGCTTCTCGAATCGTTTGGAATAAGGGAAAATCGTAAGCGGACATCCAAGTTTCGCGCAGGAAAGGATCGAGGAAAATTGCTTCGTCTTGATCGCTTCCAGTCAAAACTTCGCCAAACCAAAACAATTCTCGAAACCCCGCAGTGTCCGCAAGACTATCGATCATGCGCTCGGTTATATGTTTGATGGCATCAATTCGGAATCCATCAAATCCCATTTCGACTAGAGCTTGCACCATTAAATGCTGTTGTTTCAGCACCCAGTCTGAATCTTTGAGGTCGGGCAGTCCTGAGAGATTTTGGTATTGAACGGCTCCTCGATCGCTCCATTCGCCGCCTTCGATTTCTCCTGCTTGATTGAAGTCCCACGGCGAAAAGAGTCCTTCACTCAAATCGCCATACAATCGATTCTCTTCAAACAATGCAGGTTCAGCTTTGTATCTTGCCAGTTCAGCTTCACCGGGAAAATTAAAGCGATCGTCTCTGGCTTCATTTGCCATGTGATTGATCACGAGATCTGCATAGACTTGAATTCTGGAACTTCCACCGTGACAGGCTTCAATCAATCGTTCCAGATCGCGCTTGCCACCGAGATGAGACAGTAGCACTCGATAGTCTTTGGGTTGATAGCGTTGCCACCATTGATCGCCTTTTGGGTCAGAATACAGCGGTGGCGGAATCAAGATTGCACCGTATCCAGCCTCACGAATCGATTCCAGGTTTTCGAGAATGTCTGTGTAGCGCCAGTTGAAAGCGTGAAGGGTCACATTCGGCATGGTTTACTCCTTCGGTAGACTGAACTACCCAAGAGTAACAGATCCTTCTCGATCGTCAAATAAATGTCCAACTTGCGAAGGTTGCCGCCTGTCCACAAGGCTGCCCCAGTTCATCTAACACCGTCCAGAGAATGACATCTTCAATCCAAAATCGTTTTCCGGTGCTAGAAATCCGAATGCCACGATAATCGCTGATATAGCCTTTCGTGCTCGCTTCTGTTAAAAGACGCGATCGCTCTTCTTGACTAATCGGTTCCGCTGACAATCTCGACGGTGTTCGCGTAAACGTTTCCCAGTCCATTTCCCACAGCGTTAACGCTTGTCGATTGCCATAGTTAAAAACTGGATCTGGTTCCGTTCCATGTGAAACCACTACAAACGGAGCTTCAAACAATGCTTCAGGTGTTTCGATTAGCGTTTTCCCTGTCCAATGATAGAAACTACTAATCAATTGCTGAGCGTTTTGAATTTGCCAATCAGAGCGCATAAATTCGTGACCTGCTTACCATACCTATCGTATTAGTTAGCCTAGTGAAACTGACAACTCAGAATAATGATTTGCGTGTCCGTCACTTCGTAAACTAGCCGATGTTCATCTGTAATTCGGCGCGACCAATATCCATTCAGTTCATATTTGAGAGGTTCGGGCTTACCAAGCCCTGTAAAAGGTTCACGTAAAATGTCATTGATCAGCGTGATAATCTTGCGATGAATTTTCTTATCCTGTGCTGCCCAGTTGTTGAATTGTTCAAACGCTTCAGGAAGGAATGTTATATTCCTCATTCCATTCCTCTGGCGTGAAAGTGATCAGGTCAGTTTTTGTTTTAAGAGTTTGAATCGCAGACATCAATTGATCGCGATTCGCTTTAGTGGAGAGAAGATACTCCGTTTCATCCATTTCGGTCTGATCTTGTTCAACCAAAACAATCACTTCAACCACAGTCCCTTCTGCAAATTCCGAATTTTGAATCTCAATCTTTCCATCCTTACCAACCACTGCCCGTTGCTTTATCCCATTCAACACAATTAACGCCCCATGCTGCTGCAAGATTAGCCTCAGTGTAACTTAGAGCCAAAATTTTCTAATCAATCAGTCTGTTTGGAGAAATATTGCTCACAAGAACTATCACAGGCAGGATAAGCGGTTTGATAGGTACTCGATCGACGACCAAACAACGCATACCGATTGTCGCGAACTTGCTCATACACACGATCGCCCACCCATTTCATCCCCGGCAAATTCCGATAAGCGGTGACGAAGACATTTCCTACTGGGAGTAGCTTACCGATTTCCTCAGCCGCCTCACTACCTTGCCATCTACGATCGGGTTTCGCATTGTCAATTAAAATCATTCCCATCTCGCAATCTTGAGCCGTAACGCCGAATTGCGCTAATCCCGTCTCATCTTGCATCGGCAGATATTGGAAACGTTCGCCTTTGTCAATGTTTTCGAGAAGTTGAACGAGATTCGAGCACAGATTACAGTGCCCGTCATAAATCACAGTGTAAGGTTTCATCGGCGGAAGCGTTGGAGAATACGATCGCTAAACTGGTCTACTTCTGGTAATTTTAGCTGATTTGCTAGGAGCACGAAGATTCCAAGCCCGATCGAGCCTGCGATCGTCATTTGTGCAAGTGCAAGAAAAAAGCCGTTTAGACCGGAAAGATTTGCGATCGCATTGGAAATAAACCAACTTGCAGTTCCAGCCAGAATGCTACTTGCTGTCAGTCCACCGATCGGATAGCTCCATTCAAGTAACGGCAATCCATTTAATCTACGATTCAAGAAATACAATAACGCCAATACTGAAAAAATATTAACGCTCACGGTTGCTAAAACAATTCCAACAATGCCAAACGGTCTGTAAAACAGAAAGTCAAAGAACGCATTGAGGAAGATATTAACTATACTAATTTTGAAAGGAGTGTCACCATCTCCAAGCGCGTAAAACACTCGCACCAAAACATCGCGACCGAGATAAACAAACATTCCAACTGCGTAAGCCATCAATACAGAGGCAACTAATTGAGTCGCTTCAGGATTGAATGCTCCACGTTCATAAACAACTCGAACGATCGGCGTAGCTAATGAAATGATTAATGCACTTAAGGGCAACATTGCGATCGCAGTAATCAACATGCCCTGCCGAATTCGGGCTTTCAACTGATCCACCTGTCCAGGATCAGTCAATCTAGAAAATATAGGTAAAAACGGCACGAGGATCATATTCGAGAGAATTCCCAACGGCGTTTGGACTAGAAAATTCGCGTAAGTCAAACTCGGAATCGCTTCCACCGCATTCGGTAGTAATGATGCAAACGTTAAATCTGTCACCACGTTAATTTGCAGCATTCCAGACGAAAACAAAGCTGGACCCATCACCCGAAACACTTCTTGAACGCCTGGATCATTCCAAACAAACCGCACGCGAAACCGACCCAATCCAGATTGCCGCTGTGCCCAAAACTGAACGATCCATTGAAAGAACGTTCCTAAGAGCGTTGCAGCCGCTAAAACAATTCCACCCGTAATTGCATAGTTCGGATTCGTTGCAGGTGTTCCTGAAGTCAGCAGAAAAACTCCCAATCCAACAAGCAATGTCACGCTAGAAATCAATGGACTGATTGAAGGCAACCAATACTGATCGGCTGCATTTAACGCACCAAATCCAATTCCGATCATGCCTGCAAACCAAGCGATCGGAGCCATGATCCGCAACTGTTGAATCGCGATTTCTCTAGTTTGTAAACGAGTGGCGATTTCTACTGGATCTAGACCTGGAGGAGCCTGCCGCAAGCCACTTGCTAATAAATCGATAAAAAACGGTGCGAAAACGAAAACGACGATCGCGACAACTAAGAAAATGCTGCCAATTAACGTCGAAATCGCTTCAACCAGCGGTGCAGATTCTTCTTTCCTGCGTTTTGCCAATGCGCTCACCATCGCACTGTGAAACGGTCCATTGATGCCACCCAGCAGAATTAAGAAGAAGCTTGGAAGAATTGTAGAAGTATCGTAAGCCGCTCTTACCACTCCCACTCCAAAGGCAAAGGCGATCAATTGTTCTCGAAGCAGTCCGGCAACTTTGCTGAGTAGGGTTGCGATCGCGACAATTCCAGCGATGCCTGCAAGTGAACGTTTAGGCTTAGTCTCAGTCACGATGATTACGGCAAAATTGGCTTCACCCATTTAAGCATTTTGTGAGCAATCCAATGGGATGAAAACTCAGCCATTCGTCTGCTCTCCTGTTTCAAGGAGCTGAGCATAGATATCATCTTCTTCGTTGTCCCAAATTGCGTCTAGGGAGCTTTGAGTTGATTGGAGCCAAAAAGATTCTTCTTGAGTATTCGCGTCCTGTAGTGCTTTCAGCATAATTTCTGCGGCTTCAAAAGCATCATAGGGCGACCAGGCTGGACAATCTTGATTTGCTGGAATAAGGTCAGCGACTTGCTGATTGGTCTTTTCCTTTTTCTGCTCGGACAGGCGTTGATGAATGGCTTGAGTTAGTTGCTCTAGTTCTTCTGGCTCAAGCGTGTCTAGCTGATTCAAAATTTGATTTAACGTTGCTTGCGCCATAGATTTCTGTACTCTCTAGCTAAATTTTAGTCTGATATGGAAAAAGCAGCCTCCAAACAAATCGCTTCAGAGACTGCATACAGCTTTTAACTCACGATCGCACTTATTCCTCTTCGTGTTCTTCGGTCGGTCTTGCTCGACTTCCTGCCAGCGCCACACTAATCGCATCTAACACTCGTGCAACTGGAATCACTTCCATTCCCACATCACCGTAACTCGCACCTTTAGGCACGATCGCTTTCTTAAACCCAAGTTTCGCCGCTTCTTTCAATCGCAATTCGGTTTGAGAAACAGGTCGAACTTGTCCACCTAAACCGACTTCTCCGATCAGGACGGTGTAAGGATCAACGATACGATCGCGAAAACTCGCCGCCACCGCCACCGCGACTCCTAAATCCGCCGCAGGTTCACCCACACTCAAGCCACCTGATGACGCGACATAGGCATCGAGCTTTGATAACGGAATTCCGACTCGTTTCTCTAGCACTGCCAGAATTTGTAAAAGTCGGTTGTGCTCGATTCCAGTTGTCGATCGACGTGGCGAACTGTAACTGGTTGCGCTTACCAAGGCTTGCAATTCAACCACAATCGGACGAGTTCCCTCACAAGCGACGATCGTTGCTGTTCCCGAAGATGCTTCTTCTCGGCTGCCTAAGAACAGTTCTGACGGGTTGAGAACTTCTTGCAAACCTTGATCGACCATCTCAAATACGCCGATCTCGTGAGTTGCACCGAAACGGTTTTTTACCGATCGTAATAATCGATGGCTGGCGAATCGATCGCCTTCAAAATACAGCACCGTATCGACCAAGTGTTCGAGCACTTTTGGACCAGCGATCGCGCCTTCTTTGGTGACGTGCCCGACAATGAACAGCGTAATATTCTGCCGTTTCGCCACTTGCATCAGAACCGAAGTACATTCTCGCACCTGTGAAACCGATCCAGGAGCCGAAGTGAGTGCACTGTAATACAACGCCTGAATACTATCGATAATTGCGACTCTGGGCTTGAGCGCTTCCAACTCAGTCAAAATCGTATCCAGATCAATCTCTGGCAACAGATGAAGACTGCCCTCTTCTTCAGAGTGCTCTAAGAGTTCCGTTTCCTCGGTGTTCGCCTGCTTTCCGACTCCGAGCCGCTGTGCCCGTAACTTTACCTGTCGTCCTGATTCTTCCGCACACACATACAGCGTTCGATATCGAGTCGCCAACCGATTCGCGGTCTGGAGCAGCAGCGTTGATTTACCAATCCCTGGATCGCCCCCAATCAGAACGAGTGATCCGGGTACGATTCCGCCACCCAAAACGCGATCGAGTTCTACATATCCCGAAGCTAACCGATCTTGAGCTTGATCCGAAATCTCGTTCAATTTCATTGACGCGATCGGTCTTGCAGGAGCATCCGAAGTTCGGCTTTTTGTACCGCGTAACCGTGTGACCTGAGCCATAGCAGCAGCGGGGGGTGTAGCCGGACGCGACACTTGTTCTTCCAGGGAATTCCACGTCGAACAAGACGGACAGCGACCGAAATGTTGAGAAAATTCCGCCCCGCACTCATTACAAACAAACGTCGATCGTACTTTGGGCATTCGCAAAAATTAAGAAATAAGTTGTCTGTTAACTTTCGTAAAGCTTAAGAAAGCCTGAAGCTCAGCCATAATCAGGTTTTGGTAGCCTGAGAATTAAAAAGTGAGCTACTATCTCCATAATAAAAGTTGAAAAAATTAACGACTACGGATTTGACTTCAAGGAGCATTACAAATCGTGGAAAGTCATAAAGAAAAGATTCTGGTTGTTGACGATGAAGCCAGCATTCGCCGCATTCTAGAAACTCGTCTCTCAATGATCGGGTACGATGTGGTGACAGCAGCAGACGGTGAAGAAGCCCTCGACACTTTCCGCAATGCCGATCCAGATCTGGTGGTTCTTGATGTGATGATGCCGAAACTCGATGGTTACGGAGTTTGTCAAGAACTTCGCAAAGAGTCGGATGTGCCGATTATTATGCTGACGGCGCTGGGCGATGTTGCCGATCGTATCACTGGACTCGAACTCGGAGCCGATGATTATGTCGTGAAACCGTTCTCTCCGAAAGAACTCGAAGCACGAATTCGATCGGTTCTGCGCCGCGTTGATAAAACGGGTGTGACCGGAATTCCAAGCTCTGGTGTGATTCACATCAACAGTATCCGCATCGATACGAATAAGCGCCAAGTCTATAAAGGCGACGAGCGGATTCGGTTGACTGGAATGGAATTTAGCTTGCTCGAATTGTTGGTGAGTCGATCGGGAGAGCCATTTTCTCGATCGGAGATTCTTCAAGAAGTGTGGGGCTACACTCCGGAGCGTCATGTGGATACTCGCGTGGTAGATGTTCACATTTCCCGACTCCGCGCCAAACTTGAAGATGATCCAAGCAATCCAGAATTGATTCTCACGGCTCGTGGAACGGGCTATCTGTTCCAGCGCATTCTCGAACCGGGTGAAGTGGAATAAGCTTGCGGATGTCATTAGAGTAGATCGATCATTTTGCAATTGCCAGTGGCATAAATCGATCGTCTTGCGAATGCCCTCCGAATAGAATTCGGGGCTATACAAACGAAGTCCGCCCTAATCCGAATAGAATTCGGGGCTATACAAACGAAGTCCGCCCTAAGCGGACTAATTTTGGTTGATGGCTGTTAGTGTAACTGCGTACACTTTGTCTGTCTAGCCGCGAATTCATTCGCCAGGTTTCCTCTACCGCGTTGCCTGCATGGTCTGAGCGGGTAACAACTGATTGAGCAATTCTTGTTTAGGTTGGTCAATTGCAATCCAATCATCCAGCAAAATTCCTCCAGTATCACCGCTGTTGGGATTCCAACTCCAGTAGGCAAATCCCAACTGATTCTCGCTGAGATACTGAACGAATCGACGCTGCCAACGTCCTTCATTAGAGTTTTCATCGACCTGCCGCCCACCAAATTCCCCGACAAAAATCGGCGCAATCTTTTGTCGTGCGATGTAGAAGAAGCCTTTTTCCCAACGAGTGCTGAGATTTCGCGGAAAGTCGATCGCGCTAAACCAAGGCTGATTATAGACACCTTGCCCATATTCGTGCGGGGAGTAAACGACGCGATTTTTGATCGACAATCTCACTGGAAACCGCTTCACACCTTCAAGATTTCCACCCATCCAATGCCGTTTCAGTTGTTGACCTGGCACATTCGATTCAACCCCTTCAACAACGATCAACCAGTTCGGATTTATTTTTAAGATCGCTTCTCCTGCGCGTTCTGCTGCAAGTCTCCAATCGGTTGCTCGATCGCCTGTTCCCCAACTCGCCCGTCCATGCGGCTCGTTCTTCAAATCGGCTCCGATCACATTCGGCTGATTTTTGTATCGTTCCGCCAACATCGTCCAGGTTCCGATCCAGTCTTCCTCAGTAAATCCATCGCCATACCAAAGTTCAGGGATTCGCTGATTGTTCAATCGATGATTATCAAGCAGAATCATTAATCCTTGCCGTCCCGCTTCTTGGATCACGGCATCCATGACCTCGATCGGCTTTTTTCCCTGCAATTCTCGATTACTGCCAATCTCGAAATTCACGCCGCTGATTTCATTGCCTCGAAGCGCTTGAACCGAATAGGGCAACCGAATTACGTTGTATCCCAGACTTTTGATCTGAGAGAGCATTTCTTTGTAATCTCTTGCCCAAAGTCCATGTGGAGCTTGAGTTTCCGTCTCCATTCCAAACCAATTTACGCCCCGTAATAAGATCGATCGCTGTTTTGCATCGATGATATCTGCTCCACGAGTCGAGAGCGGCGGCTGGATTTCCATTTTTTGAGCGATCGGTAATTGAGCGGGAGAAATCGTACTTAGAAAAGTCACACTCGCGATCGACAACAGAAATACAAGGTAAAACGTCGATCGCTGGAGAATCTGGCGGATGCGGGAATAGAGTCTCATCATAGAAGCAGCAGGGGTATCGTCTTACCATACTCTTCCAGCCCTGACGGGCGACTCAGACAAAAGTGGCAATTTTTCGCGATCGATGCCAATATCTCACGAACTCTTCACATTAGTAGTCGTAAGGATTCTTCGGCTCTGGAATCGGCTTCAGTGAATTCGCCTGAACCACTAATTGTCGCTTCCCTGCCAGCGTTTCCGTGATCATTTGCCCTTCGACTTCCAGCCAAGAATCGACCTTGTAATCGGCTCTCGTTCCCTGAGTTAATTTCACAGGCAGTCTCACCGGGTACACATCCGCTGCACAGCACGTAATTACAAACCGAGTCAGCAAGAAGTACTGTTCTGGAATTTCTGGAGTGACGACTACGAATCCTTGCAATTTCGCCTTTTGTCCGGTGTACGCATCGGGTTCCGGATACACCTGAAGCGTCCGAATCCAATCAATCAAACTCTTATCTTCAGTCCGAGCCGAAGCGCGAAACGTCTGCGGTCTAACTCGTGTCAGCGTAATCGAATCATTCACGCCTCGATCGATAGCGGTCTGACTTGCAAATGGACGCGGCGTAATGACTAAACCTGCGATCGCGACTACCAGCAATAAAGCACTGCTCCATCCAGGTGGAAACAGCGTAATGTGCGGCAAATCGCTTGTGACAGGTCGCGCATTTCGACTCGCTTTCCAAATCCAAAAGCCTTTGATGCCGCTAATAATCAGCAATACGAACCCTGCCGCGATCGTCAAAATCTTGTAGTTCGGATGGATCAGCAAAAAGAGTTCATTCGTCAGCCAAAACTTCAGAATAACCAATCCCCAAGCTGTCATTGCTAACAGATCCAGCCACGGAGATACAACACGCCAAGGAATTCTAGACATTATCAACTGATATACAAATTCACGAACAAACAGAACAAGAACGTTAATAGACCTGCCAATCCGAAGATGTACAGAATCGCTCTCCATTTAAACACCGACAACATCAATCCCACACCTTTGAGATCGATCATCGGACCAAACACGAGAAACGCGATTAATGACCCGCTTGTGAAAGTCGATGCAAATGACAGCGCGAAAAATGAATCAACAGTAGAACAAATCGAAACGACTGCTGCCAGTAGCAACATCGCCAAAATCGAGGTGACATTATCCTGACCTAAGCCAAGAATCACTTCTCTTGGAACAAAGACTTGGAGAATTGCCGCGATCGCACTTCCCATCACCAAGACTCCGCCCAATTCCCGTGTTTCCTGAATCGTGTTTTCGAGCAACATTCTCAGCCGATAATCAATCGGTTTCGTAATGACTCCACCCATTGCGGCTTGAAGCTCGATCGGGTCAGTAATCAGCGGTTTTGTCGATTGTCCGAGAAAGTAAGTTCCCGACTGTAGTAACGGAGAAGCCGAAGATTTGGGCGCTTCCTGTTTGCGAGAAAGATAGGCAGAAACACTGTTTTGAACCAACGGGCGGACATCTTTCTGAACGCTAAACACCCAGCCAATAATCGTTGCAATCACCAGCGAAAAGCCGATGCGAAAAAACACAATTTCGGGCTGATCACGAAACGCTGTCCAGGTCGCCCAAAATACGATCGGATTAATCGTCGGAGCCGCTAATAAAAAGCCGATCGCCACCGAAGTAGGCGCACCTTGCAGCATCAATCGACGTGCAACCGGGACATTTCCGCATTCACACACCGGAAACAGAAACCCGATACAACTCCCGACAAACGCACCGAGGAACGCATTCTTGGGCAAAATTGCCACTAGCTTTCGTTCATCGACAAAAAATTGCAGCAAGCCAGAGAACAACACCCCAAGGAGCAAAAAGGGCATTGCCTCGACCATCAAACTCATAAAGAGCGTGAACGCACTGTTAATCTGAGCCATTCAGTCCGATTGTGACGAGATTGAGGGGATCATAGCAGGGAAGCGGAAACGGTGAAAATGAATGGTCAAAAGAAAAATCGGAAGTCTCTTGATCTTCCACCCTAAGATAGAGCTATTCAGGAAAATTTGGCTCGATCGGGCTGTTTTAGAGGGCGTTTGAGAAGTATGGAAAGCGGCTTTGCTGCGTTGCCAGTCCGCCCGGAAATGAATCTCCGGGCTAATGGAGGAAACCCCGCTGAAGCGGGCTAGGAGCGCAATTCGGAGTTCTTAGCCCAGTTTAGTGGGCTTCCCCGATCAGCCCGGAGATTTATTTCCGGGCGGGTGAATGCGATCAACGACTACTTCTCAAACACCATTTGATATCGGAGTAAAAAATGATATCGGAGTAAAAAATGATATCGAAGTAAAAAACGGCAATTTTCGCGTAAATCTTAAAAAAGCATCGTTGAAAACGCCAGAATGACCCTCAAGATTTGTAAACTGTATAGTCAGGCAAAAATTGAGTGCCATATTTTCTGAGGAAACGGTATGAAGCATCTGGTTACTGTGGAGCGCCTGTGTTTGACGGGACATTCTTTGGCGCTGGCTTTTGGATTAGCAGGATTATTGCTGGTGCTGCCTAATCCAGAATTTATCGCGGCTCTTCCCACGATCGGGCAAACTGCATTCGGCTGGAGCATGGCAAATGGTGGGGTGGGGTATATTCTTTTGGGCGCAATCACGGTGGCTCTTTATGCTTACCGCACGCTCGGAATAAGGCACTGGCTCACGTTTATGTTGCCTGCGGTGATTTTGTCTTTGGGGAGTGAACTGCTCGGAACGAGTACGGGCTTCCCATTCGGGGCTTATGGATATTTGAGCGGATTGGGCTATAAGATCGCAGGTCTTGTGCCGTTTACGATTCCGCTGTCGTGGTTTTATGTGGGGTTGTGCTGTTATGTGCTGGCACGAACCGGATTGGAAAGTTTGAAGTTGCCAGTTTGGGCGCGGTTAATGGGTGCGATCGCGCTGGGATCAGTTCTTTTGACGGCTTGGGATTTCGTTCTCGATCCGGCGATGAGTCAGGCTCCATACCCGTTCTGGGAGTTTGGTGAAGTGGGTGAGTTCTTTGGAATGCCGTATCGGAACGTAAGTGGCTGGCTCGGAACTGGAGCGCTGTTTATGTTTGTGGCTTCGTTGTTCTGGGGAAGCAAGCCGTTAAATCTGACTCGCGCTCAGTTGACAGTGCCTTTGGTGGTTTATCTGATTAACTTTGCGTTTGGGGCGATTATCACGGTGACGGAATTGGATGCGCGGTATTTGATTCCGACTTGCATGAGCGTTGTGTTGGGTGTTGTGCCAGCGATCGGACTTTGGTGGATGAGCAAATCCAGTCAAGGGATGGAGTCTTCTTTGTCCGGTTCGGTTGCGCGCGATGTTCCTACCGTTTCGGTCGGGATTTCTCAGAAATAAGAGAGTAGGGGCGATCGAGTATCGATCGCCCCTTTTTGATCAATCACACAAGGGGTTAGAGGCTTGACGAACTTCATGACGAGTTGCCTGGGGTTAATCGATTCCCAGGCTTTTGCATTTCAGGATATCTTTTTCTTTGGGTTGCTGGTTATTCAGATTCCAGCAGCGGCAATTTTACTATCACGATTGCTTAAAGGTGCGGTGCGTCGTCCTCCCCTTCAGCCTCAGTTGCCCAAGACTGCGTTCTTTGGGGCGGTGAGTGTGGTTGTTCCAACGTTGAATGAAGCCGATCGCATTTCTCCGTGTCTTGAAGGGCTAACTCGCCAAACCTATGAGGTGCGGGAAATTACGATCGTGGATAGTCGATCGACGGATAAAACCCCGGAACTCGTCAAAGCTGCACAAGAGACTGATCCAAGATTTCGATTGATGAATGATGATCCGCTGCCTTCAGATTGGGTCGGTCGTCCGTGGGCATTGCATAACGGATTTCTAGCCAGTTCTCCAGATAGCGAGTGGATTCTGGGAATGGATGCCGATACGATTCCGCATCCGAGTTTAGTCTGTAGCTTGCTCGAAACTGCGACGACTGAAGGCTATGACTTGATCACGCTATCACCGAGATTTATTCTCAAATATCCGGGCGAATTTTGGCTTCAGCCTGCTTTATTGATGACTCTGGTGTATCGATTTGGAGCAGCGGGAGAAATCGGAAGTTCGGCGGAACGAGTAATGGCGAATGGGCAATGTTTCTTTTGTCGTCGATCGATACTCGAAAAAGTTGGCGGATATACGAGCGCGAAAGGCTCATTCTGTGATGATGTCACTTTGGTTCGCAATATTGCCGCGACGGGTGCGAAAGTCGGATTTCTCGACGGGGCGAACATTCTCAAAGTCAGAATGTACGAAGGCATGGCGGAAACTTGGAATGAATGGGGTCGATCGCTTGATCTTAAAGATGCAGCTACTTCTGCTCAAGTTTGGGGCGATTTGATATTTTTGATCTTGGTGCAAGCGTTACCGTTACCGTTGCTGATTTTTAGCGCTTGGATTGTTGGATTTGGAAATACCACGTTACCTGCACTGATCGCACTGGGATTGAATGGTGCATTGGTGGCGATGCGAATTGGATTGAATGCAGCGGTATTGCAATCCTACGATCGCTCTTCTGCAAAAGGCGCTTGGCTGTTCTGGTTCTCGCCGTTAGCTGATCCGGCGGCAGTGTTCCGGATTTTCTTATCGTCTACTCGAAAGCCGAAAAGCTGGCGAGGTCGAACTTATGGCGGATAATGTCACGCTGTTAGGCTTGGCGGGTAGTTTAGTTGCGGGATTGGCGACTGGAGCAGGCGCACTCCCGATCTTTTTCATCAAAGAAATTACGCCGCAAACTCAAGGAGCGCTGCTTGGATTTGGAGCAGGTGTGATGTTGGCGGCAACTTCTTTTTCTCTAGTGATTCCAGGGATTGAAGCGGCGGAGAAACTGACACAAAATCAGCTTTCGGCTGCGTCGATCGTGGTTCTTGGTATTCTGCTCGGTGGCGCGTTTCTTTGGCTTGCAAACCGCTATTTTCCGCACGAACATTTCATCAAAGGCGCAGAAGGATCGAATGCAAGTCGATTGCGGCAAGTGTGGCTGTTTGTGATTGCGATTACGCTGCACAATTTTCCTGAAGGCTTGGCGGTTGGAGTTGGATTCGGGGGTGGCGATGTTGCAAATGGGATTGCTCTGACTGTTGGAATTGGATTGCAGAATTTTCCAGAAGGATTGGTCGTCGCGATCGCACTTTTAGCCCAGGGATATCGCAGACGGAATGTGTTTGGAGTGGCACTATTGACGGGACTTGCAGAACCGATCGGCGGCGTAATTGGAGCAGGAGTCGTTTCAGTTGCATCGATCGTACTTCCTTGGGGAATGGCATTTGCGGCGGGAGCGATGCTGTTTGTAATTAGCGATGAAATTATCCCAGAGTCGCACAGCTTGGGAACTGAAAAGCAAGCAACTCTGGGAGTGATGATTGGATTTGTGTTGATGCTGTTTTTGGATGTGACCTTGGGCTGATTTATTTCAGAATGTTTCAACTCGTAACAGCGATCGCATTCCGGTTCAACTCCCGTAGTAAATTGGGGAAAATTGACGCGGCATCATCTGTCTTTTGCATCGATCCGGGTTCGTTAATTTTCAGAACAAAAGGAAGAGAACAATCATGGTTCAACGTGGTTCAAAAGTTCGCATTCTGCGGAAAGAGTCCTACTGGTATCGTGATGTCGGTACGGTTGCCTCGATCGACCAAAGCGGCATCAAATATCCGGTGATTGTGCGGTTTGAGAAGGTCAACTACACGGGCTACAGCGGTCAATCGGGCGGTGTCAACACCAACAACTTCTCATTGAGCGAACTCGAAGAAGTTGAGCCACCCGCGAAGAAAGCGGCGGCGGCTCCTGCGGCTGGTGCAAAACCTGCGGCGAAACCTGCGGCAAAGAAAGCAGAAGAATAAAATCTCTGCGATAATTAGAGTAGAGCCAGTCCTTTTCTTCTGTTGGGACTGGCTCGATTTTTTTAGGTCTGGGGTGTTAGGTGTTGGAGATTGGACATTGATCAAATATAGCGATCCTATTTGAGTCGTAAACATTAGAAAGAGTGGGGGGTAGGGAGTAGGGAGTAAGAAATCAAAACGGGAGCAACACCCCACTCCCCACTCCCCACTTCTTCACAATCCTCCCTACTTCACAACTCACTCAGGATTGCTATAGATTGATAGGATGAAGAAACACTGATTTCTAGAGCATTGTTTCTGGCGGAAACTAAGTTAAAAGTGCTTTTCGCTCAGACACAGCGCCCCATCAAATTTCACTGAAAAAAATGATTTGCTCTCGCAACGGCAGCAACGTACATTTCCTTCAGTCGTTCCCAAGCTAGATATAACGTAAATTTAACAAATGCAGCGATCGACTATTGTTTTGATCCTCGATTCGGATTCTGCTGATCAAGAAAGTTATCGACAGGATTTGACTCAGAACTTTAATCACTCATACAAGATTTTGGCATCGGAATCCGGTGAAGTTGGGCTAGAGTATTGCCTCAACTGCTCTCCCGACGTGGTGCTGCTGAATGTTTCGCTGGCTGATATGGATGCGATCGCATTTCTCGATCGATTACAAGCACAACAAGATCAGATGCCTGCGATCATTCTTCTAGCGGAATCAAATGCAGCATTGCCTCAAGTCGTGCAGGCGATGAAACGGGGCGCTCAGGATTGTTTGATTAAAGAAGAACTTTGTCCTGAACTATTGCGATCGACAATCGATCAAGCGCTAGTTTCGAGGCAATCTGATCCAGCCGTTGAACAACTGAATCGAGAATTAAGCGCAACGGTGACTGAACTGCAAACTCTGATTGAACTTGCACCTGTTGGAATTGGGATTGCGATCGATCCGAGTTGCGCTCAGATGCGACACAATGTTTACCTGCGACAAATGCTAGAAGTCAGTCCTGGTCGCAATATTTCAAAAAGTGCCCCAGATGGAGAACAGCCCGCTTTTCGGGTGATGCGGAACGGACAAGAGCTTGCGGCTGAAGATTTACCGATGCAGCTTGCAGCCCGCTTAGGCGTAGAGGTGCGAGATACGGAATTTGAGATTGTGCAGCCGAATGGAACGGTGCGCCATCTTTTGTCTTATGCGGCTCCGATTCGGAACCCTCAGCATGAAATTACAGGGTCGATCGGAGCTTTTCTCGATATTACGGAACGTCGAGAGATTGAAGCGCGGTTACAAGAGAGCGAGGAACGTCTGAGATTAGCTTTGGAAGCAACGGGGCTAGGGATTTGGGATTGGGATGTCCAACACGATCGAGTCACGTGGGCAGGCGATAATGAGCGTCTCTTTGGATTGGTTCCGGGCGATTTTGATGGAACGTATGAAGCCTATCTGAATTGTGTTCATCCAGACGATCGAGAGACTGTAAAGCAGTGTGTAACTGAGGCACTGAACGAGAAGCGCGGATATACCCAAGAGTTTCGAGTCGTGTATCCCGATGGAACGATTCATTGGTTGAGAACTCAAAGCAAGTTATTTCTGGATGCTGATGGTAATCCGGTGCGGTTGATTGGGACGAATCAAGATATTACCGATGCTAAATATAGTGAAATTGCGCTGCAAGAAAGCGAACGGCAGTACAAAACGCTTGCGAATTCGATTCATCAAATTATTTGGGTGACAGATGGTAAGGGTGAAGCTCAGTTCGCGAACGATCGCTGGCGGGATTACTGCGGCATCACCTTTTTAGAAGCGGCTGAGGATTGGGAAACAGTCGTGCATCCCGGCGATCGAGAACTGTGTCGCACAAAGTGGGAAATTGCAAAGCGCGATCGTATTCCCTATCTCGTCGAATTTCGCTTCCGTCGATTCGATGGAGAGTACCGTTGGCATCTGACACATGGGGTTCCGACGATTGATGCGACTGGACAAGTCGAGCAATGGATTGCAACTATTACCGATATTCACGATCGTAAATTGGCAGAAACGGCTTTAACCGAAAGTGAAGCGCGGTATCGGGCTTTGGCAGATCTGATTCCTCAGTTTGTCTGGGTCACCAATTCTGATGGACAAAACGAGTATGCCAATCGGCAGTTTTGTGAATACACCGGGAAAACTGAAGCCGAATTGTCGAAGCTGGATTGGTTGGAAATTATTCATCCTGACGATCGCACTTCCACGCAGGAACGCTGGATGTCAGCGGTGCGCGATGGCGAATTTTATGAGATCGAATATCGCTTCCGTCGTTTTGATGGGGTATATCGCTGGTTTTTGGGACAGGGACAACCACTGAGAAACAAGCAGGGTCGGATTGTTCGATGGTTTGGGACTTGTACGGATATTCACGACCAAAAACAGATTGAAATCGAACGCGCTCAACTATTGGCAGAAGCTCAAACTGCACGATCGGAAGCGGAAGCAGCGAGTCGAATGAAAGACGAGTTTTTAGCGATCGTATCTCATGAATTGCGTTCTCCGCTGAATGCAATGTTAGGTTGGACGAAATTAATTCGAGCCGGAAAACTAAACGAATCGATGCAGGAAAAAGCAATCCAGGTGATCGAGCGGAATGCTGAAGCTCAAACACAATTGATCGAAGATTTGCTCGATATTTCTCGAATCATTCGCGGGAAAGTGCGGCTGAATTTGAGATCGGTGGATTTAGTACAAGTGATTGAAGCTGCGATCGACACGGTTCGACCAAGTGCGGATATCAAACAAATTGATCTCGAATCACGAATAGAAACGGATAGCGCAATCGTATCCGGTGATCTCGATCGACTGCAACAGGTGGTTTGGAATTTGCTGACCAATGCAGTGAAGTTCACACCCGAATCAGGAATCGTCAAAGTTGAACTATCGCAAACCGATTCTCATGCTCAAATTCGCGTGATTGATACTGGGAAAGGAATTAGTTCGGACTTTTTGCCGTATGTCTTTGATCGCTTCCGTCAAGCGGAGAATGTGACGACTCGAACTACGGGCGGATTAGGATTAGGACTGGCGATCGTTCGCAACTTAGTCGAAATGCACAATGGAACAGTGCGAGTCGAAAGTTTGGGAGAAGGGAAAGGTTCAACGTTTATCGTGGAGCTTCCGTTGCTTAAGAACAATCCTGCTCGATCGGGCATTCGGGACTTAACACTGTCGATCGACAATGATGTTTCACTTGATGGTGTGCGCGTTTTAGTCGTAGATGATGAGTTAGACACCCGCGAATTTTTAGTCACGGCTCTAGAGATTTCTGGAGCAACCGTCACCGCTGCGGCATCTAGTCGTGAAGCCATTCAGCAAATCGAGCAATCGCCGCCAACGGTGTTAATTAGCGATATTGGAATGCCGAATGAAGACGGATATGCGCTGATTCAAAAGGTTCGATCACTCTCTCCCGATCGAGGTGGAACTATTCCAGCGGTTGCTTTGACAGCGTTTGCTCGACAGGAAGATCGGATTGCTGCGATCGAGTCGGGATTTCAGATGCACCTCTCGAAGCCGATTGAACCTGATCGTTTAATTGCTGCGGTGAAGTCTTTAACGCGACAATAGAGTTTTAAGGATCAAGTTGCTGTGCCTGAACTGCCTGAAGTCGAAACCGTCCGATTAGGTCTAAATCAAGTGACATTAAATCAGCCGATCGTCGGTGGTGAAGTGTTACTCGATCGTACTGTTGCTTATCCAAGTGCCGATCAATTTATTCTTAGTTTGAAAGGATTGTCGATCGCCGAATGGCAGCGATACGGAAAGTATCTTTTAGCGAAACTCGATCCGATCGGCTGGCTCGGTGTGCATTTGCGAATGACCGGACAGCTTTTATGGATGAAACAATCCGAAGCGTTGCAGAAACATACGCGAGTTAGATTGTTTTTTAATCACGATCGAGAACTTCGATTCGTTGATCAACGCACATTTGGACAGATGTGGCACGTTGTGGGCGATGTTGATCCGAAAACGATCATTACAGGCTTACAGCGATTGGGACATGAACCATTTTCGGAAGATTTCTCAGATCTCTATTTCTATGAGCAATTGAAGAACCGCAAACGCCCGATTAAGAATGCTTTGCTGGATCAAGCTTTAGTTGCAGGGATTGGAAATATCTATGCAGATGAAGCATTGTTTTTAACTGGGATTCATCCTGAAACACTGTGTACGGAATTATCGATCGAGCAAACTTCCAAACTCCGAAAAAATGTAATCCGAGTTTTAAAAGATAGTATTGCTGCACGAGGCACGAGTTTTAGTGATTTTCGGGATGTATCGGGGGTGAATGGTAACTATGGCGGGATTGCTTGGGTGTATGGGCGAGATGGCGATCAGTGTCGAACTTGTGAGACAACCATTGAGCGGATCAAATTAGCAGGTCGATCGGCGCACTACTGTCCGAACTGCCAACCTCAAAAATAGTAACGCTTGTCACATTTCAGAACGAATCCGTAAGAAATAATAAATTCCGTTCTGATCCGTAATTTTCCGTATGTCTAAGCGTCGAGATTTTCTTATTGGTAGTGCTGCGAGTGCTGCTGCTGTCTCTATGTTTTCTAAAGCGAATGCCCAAGACAATCAACCGACTAAGCGTCCTGAGATCAATGCTCTACGCCAAGGTTTTGTCGGTCAATATCAAGGCGGCGTGTATCTATTGCCTGCAACCGATGAAACCGTTCAATGGGGTTGGTTTAACAATGCAGAACCGCCTCGCGCTCGGATTAAATCGGGTGATACCGTCGTTATGGAAACGATGATGGCATCACTGAATCAGGTTTTGCCGGGATTATCGATCGAACAAATTACCAAACTTCGGACTGATTTCCCCGGTCGAGGTCCGCATTCCGTCACAGGTCCCATCTTCGTTGAAGGTGCAATGCCCGGTGATGTGCTGAAGATTCGCATCAATCGAATTGTTCCCCGCAGCTATGGCGCGAATTGGAACCTTCCTGGCAGTCTGAAGCTCGGACAGTTCCCAGACAAGTTCGCTGAAGCGCAGGTGAAGCATTTCTATCTCGATCTCGGTCGAGGTGTAACAGAGTTCTTGCCGGGAATTGAACTTCCGGTGCGTCCGTTCCCTGGAATTATTGGAGTAGCACGAGCAGAAAGCGGTCAGTATAGTACCGTTCCACCGGGAGCTTATGGCGGTAACTTAGACTGTCGCGAATTGGTGCAGGGAACCACGATTTATTTACCTGTGTTTGTTGATGGTGCTTTGTTGTGGTCGGGTGATTCTCACATCGCACAAGGGAATGGAGAGATTAACTTAACTGCGATCGAGGGTGCGTTTAGTGAATTGAATTTAACCGTCGAAGTTTTGAAGAAAACGCCACTCACGTTCCCGCGCATTGAAACGCCGACGCATTGGATTACGATGGGATACGATCGGGATATGAACAAAGCGGTCGATATGCTCGTTGAGCAGACAGTTAAGTTTGTCTCTGACTGGAAGCGGATTTCCAGCAAAGAAGCTCAACAGTTCATGAATGACTACGGGGATTGTCGAGTCGCTGAAATCGTCAATCAGTTGAAAGGCGTTTATTGTATGTTGCCAAAGAAAGCCAGCCCGAAACTTCCTGCAAATCCAACTCAGGACACTCGCGATAGTTATGTCACGGTTGCCACTGATGCAGATGTGCAGAAGGCGATGAATGCGGCTTCACTGCAAATGATCGAGCGAGTTTCGCAACTGAAGAAACTATCGATGTTAGATAGTTATTCTCTGGCGAGTTTGGCGATGGATGCACGACTCGGACGCATTGAACCGGGTGCGAGAACAATTCATAGTCTGATGCCTCGATCGGTTTGGGTGAAGAAAGCTTAACAGGACGTTAGGGATCTGCCACTTAATAAAATCCCGCCGTTCATTGCACTGCCCCGCCCCGAATTCATTCCGGGGCGAGACTGAATTGCACAGAAATCATCGAATTTGCGTTATAACCAATCGGAAATCGCATCCGTCGATTTCACTAAGTGCATTCCAGCTTCAGCAAATCGAGCAAATGCTCGATCGGCTTGTTCGGTGTAATCGACTACGCCCGGAACGACAACCGGAGAAGTGCAATCTTCGAGCAGGTAAACTTTCTGAGTCAGGCTAGAGTCATAGGCTTGAATTTCTGTGAGCAAATCATCGATCGTCCAAGCGACACAATGACTTTTTGCCTGACCTGCAATCACGACTGCATCAAATTTAAGCAACTTATCAATCAATTGACTGTTTTTCTGTGCTAACAGTTCGCCGCCAACAGTCGTCAAAACTTCAGGACTTAACACCGAATAGTTTTCAGTCAGTGGATGACTTCCTTTGATTTCAAAGCTGGTCTGACTCTTACGCGCAATACAGTGAAAGAACATCGCTTCTTCGACAGCAGACACGATCGCATGACCAATTCCACCTAACATCGAGTGATAGGGCCACACTGTTAATGGATACTTCCCTTCGTCGGTTAGCTGCTTGGTATAGTGCAGTGCATGATTGTTCAGCGTGTCATAGTCCGTTTTCAGACTAGCTGCAACGGCTGGATTGACGCGCCATTCGCCTTTCTGAACTGCCTCATAAGGAATCAACGTCGCAGCGGGAACTGGATGCTCTCCAGCTTCATTAATCCAAAAGATCGGATGAAAAATCTGCATTGCGGTGTGAGTATCCATCGTTGGCGCAATTTCAGTAATGCTGCCTAAATTGCGATAGATAAACTCACACAATCGAATGTTATCTTCAACGGCTCCCGTTCCCGATCGACCACCCACAAATAATTCAAAATCGGGAATACAGAACGTATTCTGCACATCGATCGCTAAAAGACAAACTCGAACTCGATCGGTATTGGCAGGCAGAATTCTATGCTGTTTCGCCCATTGTTCTGCTTCTACTGCTCGTTCTTGATAAGGAACCCGCCAAACAGAACCGACAGAAGCACGATCGAAGAATTCAGGAATCATACGTTAGGCTCAACTCATCTTCTTCGATCGTAGAAGCATTTTTCAAAAATGGCTCAGTGAATCGCCAGCACAATAGGAGCGTTGTAAGTACGATCGACAACTGTTGTTGGCAATTCCTGGTGATATGCTCCCGACGGAAGCACTCCACAGCCGCCATATTTCGCCATCACTCGCTGCTGTACGAACACATCTTCGCCGCAGTGATTTTCTGGTAAATCTTTCCAAAAATTGAAGCCACCGACATCCCGCAGTTTCTCAGTGTTGTACATTACGCAGCCACCGATCCAAGCTACTTTGTACTTACGCGGCTGATCTGGGGTGATGTTGTGCGATCGCTGAATGTGGTATAGATTCGCTGCATTGTGCAATTTCCAGCGCTCCCACTCAGGCATTCCAGGCTGGAGCTTTTCCGGTTGCACTGGACTATCCCAAAACTCGATCGCTTGTTCATGCGGTCGAATGTCTTGAGCAAAACTTAATCCGATGAGTCCACTGCCGACAAAGCCACAGTTTTCTTGTTCGATCGCGTTCACGAATTGTTCAAGCACAAAGGGTTCGAGAATCAGATCATCATCAATAAACAGAACATAAGGAGCAGTTGCTTGATCAAGTAAGAACTGTCTTTGTTCTGCTAGTCCGCGACGAGGGAGATGGTGATGAATTTGGACTTTGTGATCGTGCGATCTCAAAACTCGAATCGGAGTTTGCACTAGATTTGATGCGATCGTATTTGGATCATCGGTTTGATCTGAAACAATCACATTGAAGTCTTGAAAGCTTTGTGCAATCAGACTGGTTAAGGTTACTGCTAATGCAGAAGCACGATTGTAGGTGGGAATTAAAATATCTACTTTGGACATATCAATGGAAAAATTGTTAGCTTCTAGCTGCGTTTCTGTTCCGCCCCGGAATGAAATTCGGGGCTAACGGTGCGAAGTCTGTTGAAACAGACTAGAGATCTGGTAGTGCTCAGTCCCTTTAGTGGACTTCGCACAGCTAGACCGTGATTTTTAATCACGGGCGGGACAGCAACGAAAGCGAGAATTATAGCGCAGTCATCACACGAACTAGCTCATCTGCAATATCCACAGATGCAACACTAGAATGCTCGAACAGAACACCCGCAAGGAAGTAAATGTTATCTGAATAAAACGCTTGCCCGTTGTCCCGCAACTTAGCAATCCAGTTTCTCACTTTTGGCTCAGAGCTATAGCAACCAAACTGCAAGGGTGTCACCATAAAATCTGAAACCGCATAGTCCTGTTCAGCAGCACATTCGAGTGTTCCTAATGGATTCGAGTAGCTCGACACTAGCACCATCACACGCGGATAGTTCAGAGTTAGCAACTTGTTGGTCAACGTTGCACCATCCACACCACCATGCAACAGCGGCATCCGAATCTGATTGTCCGGAGCAGGAATGTAAGGCGGATTTGCAATCAGACAATCTGCATCGGTCGGTGCTGCATCAAAAAATGATTTATTGTGCAACACATATCGATCGTGCAGATTGCACTTTTCGATTCTCGATTGCGCCACATCATACGCAGAGGGATTCAGTTCAAAACCATGAATCACATCATTACAGCGCGATCCCTCCGGGATCTGCCTTGCAGCGCGCACCAGTGAATTAATCACCGGACTGCCATCTCCTGAACCAAATTCAACGATCAAACGCGAATCCTGACACTGCGAAAATACCAATCGCTCTAAACAATGCGAATAGAAATGCGACTCTTCAGGGCAGAAAAATACTTCAGTTTCGGTAACTGTTTGCGTCGGTCTAATTAATGTCCCAGTCAAGGTACTATCCTCTATAATTTCAAATCACAAATGATGAAGGGCAGTCACCATAACTGCCCCAAATGCTCGACTAATTCAGCACAATCGTCGGAAGCGATTCAGTTTCAACACCATGACGGATCATTGATACGATCGCGGCTCCGGCTCGATCGCCCATGAGTTTCTCTTGGTCATAGCCCAACAACAACTGCCAAGCCTGTTGCGGATACATATCAACCAAAGGCAACGTCACGTTTTCGATCATCCAGCGTCCGTGTCTTTCGTCTTCTTTGATGTGCAAGTCCCAATACCCCATTGCACCCTCAGATAATTGAAGTCTCTGTGCCGCAGCAAGATAGTTCCGATAGGCTGAAGGACCTGCTACTTCAAAATAAGCTAATCCGCCGTTGTAGCGCAGAAAATGACGCTTACACTCTGTTAGCAAGAAGTTATGATTCGTGGTTGCTAAAGCTTCCCAGGGAACCAGATCAAAATATGCTTCAGGCTGAGTGCTAAGGCTCAATTCGGTCATCATCTTCGCGAAAAAGGTGGAATGTTTCCGCGACAAACGACCATTTCCGTATTCTTCGAGCAGTACTTTCGTTAAAGTGGCTTGAACTTCATTCGCAGCACCACCTAGAATTCGAGATAAACGGCTTGCTTCGACTAATCCATCAAAAGAAGTAATTGCTAGAAGATAGCGATATCCCTCAAATGGCATCTCTTTACGAAGATAGATCGCTTCTTCAGAGAGTTCAGGATCGAGATCGGCTTGATATCGATCGAGCAATGCCTGTTTGATATCTACTGAGTGATAAGCCTCAGTATCAATCTGCTTCAATTCCCAAGCTTGCCAAGCGGCTTCGATTTCGTTGCGAACCTTTTGTAAATATGTCGATCGCTCATTTGCATAATGCGTCAAATCGTCATACCAAAAGAGGTTCAAGCGATTGATTCTATACAGAATACGCTGCAAGAAAAGGTGTGCTGCATCCGAACCTTTGGGCTGATCGTAAGCTTCTTTGAGTGCAAAGGTCAGCGCGGTTTCAAAGTACCGAATCTGCTCTTCAAACTCATTGAGTCGCTGATCTAAGTTCTCAGCTTCGATCAGTCCACTAAACGTTTGTTCCGCCTTATAGTAAGGATTACTTTTAACAATGGATTCGATTGCCTCTGGCATCAATTGGGTTGGCAGAGGAGCGACTAGACTACCGTACATTTATCTTTCAGGGATGACTCGATTTTCATCTCTATGCTCGTTTATTCAAACTTAAAGTTGCATCTACCTTAGAGAGAGATCGATCATTCCATAGGAGTAGTTTTACGATTTTGCAAAGACTGTCTCTGGGAAGCCTAGTTTTGCTAACAATTCATTCCAAAGTTCGATGCTCAAACTCCCGCCTGATGCTCGATCGTGTCCATGTCCGTAACTTCCTTCGCCTGCCGAAATCTGTTGACTCCGCAGAAATTCAAGCACGTTAACGCTATTCGATCGAGCCGCAAAGTTTACTCGTCCCGGCATGTAGCCCTCGTTAGCAGCAATTACAACTAATTTCGGCAACCGACCGCGCCAACTCTGAGCAATCAACGGGTGAATTTGACAGGGCGAATTCATGCGGAGTAAAGCTACATTGCCAGAAAATACTGGAGCCGCTTTTCGAGCTTCATCGAGTGCAAGTTTAACTTCCTCTCTTGCCGATCGTAGTTGTTGCACATCCGCACTATCCGAATTGACTAATGCTTTCGGATTTGGATGATTCAACAATGCTCGCGCTGCTACTTCAGGATCATAGTGCGAAGCTCGTCGAGAAGCATTAATTAAAGCAGTTGCTTCTTTGAGATACTTCGCGGTGTACTTACGTTTTGCAGTGGTTAATAGTTCAAAAGGAGCGCGATCGCCTAAATCACTCAAAGTCCCGATCGCGGCAATCCAATCAAGATCGGAAATATCCGCGATCGTTTTCCCTAATTCCCAAATGATTAGCGAAGTATTTGGTATCGGCTCCCAATTGTAAGCACTAATCAAAGTATCGCCCTCAGGGACACCTTCGGGATGATGATGATCAATAAAGCAAGTTGGAACACCAGAAATCACAGGCTCCGAACGGCTGCCTAAGTCCATCACAAAGAGATAAGCCGGATTTGCGGATTGAATAATCGCCCGATTGTTCGGAGTCCAAGCATTGCGTTCTCGATCGGGAATCACGCGATGCACTGAAGCAAATCCCGATCGCTCAAATACTCGTTGCCAAACGACTCCCGCCGTAACTCCATCCGCATCCGAATCATGAACAGCAACAATTCTCGAAGAATGCGACATCTGCGAAACGAACTGCTTAAAAGCCTGAATTGCAGCTTCTTGATTCGGAGTTCCAACAGTAGCATCTATTGTAAAAGCCATAACTCATTCCAAAATTTAAGTTCTTCAGTCCCCTTCAGTGGACTTTGTTCTGTTAGCCCCGAATTCATTCCGGGGCGGGTGAGCAACGAAGCAAATAACTTCTAACAACCTGAAGCGATCGACAACGAATCGAACAATCCCCAACTACACCGAAACCGCCTGCTCCATCAAATCCGAAGGTTCCTCATCCTGAGTTGATGGAGTCACTGCCTCAACCTGAATCTCTTCCTCCTTCTGCTCCTCAGTCTCAACCACCACAGGCGGCAATACATTCAAATCTGAATACAACCATTCTGCCTGTAGCTTCTGAATTGCAAACTCCTTCTGTTTTGCTTCAATCTCAATCCAAGGAGCTTGCCGATAGCAACTCGGCATCACTGTAATGTATTCACTATGTTTCTGATCCAAAAAGGTTTCAGCCCCATTAGAAATGTGAACCACTTGCCAATCCGGATTCTCCCAAGTCGATCGAGCAATTTCAAACGCCCGAATCACGCTCTCATCTTCATAGCTCTCAACCTTTTCATGAATCACATGGTGGTGAGCATCAAACAAGTGCGGAACGCCCGCTGCCTTGCAGACTTCAGCAATTTGCTCTGATCCGTAAGTGTATTCATCATTCTCTAAGGTAAGCCGCGATCGAATATTTTCCGGTAAGTTCTGAATCGATTCGATCAATCGCTCTGCTCGATCGCCCTTTCCACCGTGAATGTTCATCAATGCCCAAGGCGATCGCGGTAATCCCAATAAATCAAAGGTTCGAGCGTGCATCGTTAAAATCTTGATGCTATTTTCAATGACTTCAGGACGATCAGAACTCAACACCACAAACTGATCCGGGTGCAGAACTAATCGAACGTTAAGTTGTCTCGATTGTTCTCCGATTAGTCCCATTCCTCCTGCAAACTCGTCTAAAATTGCGGCTCCCATCGGATCATCCGCAAACGGAAATAACCCCGAACTTAATCGATACAGTCCAATTTTATTCGCCGCACAGAACTCGATCGCTACACCCAATCGTCGCAAATTCTCCGCGTACAATTCGCGCAACAATCGTTCCTGCTCGACCAAATCAAACTGTAATAACCGCTTGCGTGTAATCGTTTTGAATCGCACCGTTTTCGACGCAGAGATACACACCAATCCAAGTTCAGGGGTCATAATCGTTTCATTTATAAAGTTGGACATTGCGATCGCTAAAAAGTGCGATCGCATTCAAAAATTACTAATTTTTTAGCGGTTCATGTCCCCAATTTTTGAGCGAATACCGCCACCGAGTATGTTCGATATCGCCATCAGGTTTTTCCGCCAAATGCCGATGAACATAGCTTACGACTCGTCTCATGTGATTGAAGTCTGACTCATCGTAATCTGATTTTTTCTTATGTAAAAGCTCAACGGTTCTTCGACCCGATTGGTGTCCGGTTGATTCCGCATCCTCGCTACTTTTCATTCCAACCGCTAGCGATTCCTCAGTTTTTAGCCAAGCTTCTAATTCTTTCGCGGACATATTCACTGCTTCTTGAAACTCCTTGAGAGTCTCCTGATTCTGAGTCGCAGTATGTTGAGCCATTAATTTTTCTCCTTCGTTTTTTTCAATTGTTCTTCTTTATGAATGGCATCTTTTCCACTCTTTGAACTTTCGACTAAATACTCAGGATTCTCTTTCGATGCTTCAAAATGATGTCCCTTAAAATCGGTTGGCTCGGTGATAATTTCTTTAATTTTGCCTTCCGTTTTACCACCAGAGGTATTCCACTCTACAGAGTCTCCCTTTTTCAATTGCTCACTCATAAAGTCTTGCTGTCAGAACATTGAAATCGATCGTAGCGGTCTGAATGCTTGCTATCCTCTATCTGTGGTTGCCCTTCACAGCCTGTAAACCTTTCTTTCGATAGTGGAAATCAAGCGTAGTCTTAACTTACATTCGACGTTAATCAAGCAGAAGCTTCAGAGCGTTGTGAAGTATGTGACTTTTGACGATCGCATTTTAGGAATCCACGGGGTCGGGGAAGATGCGGAGATTATTCAAGGATTTAGTTTAGCGATGAAGAAAGGGATTGCGAAAGCTGAGATTGATAGTGCGATCGCGATTCATCCCTCATCCGCTGAAGAACTATTTTCGATCGGATAGTTAACGGGTGGCGGTGATATTCCAACCGTAGCACCGATTAATAAATAGTTCGCATAGCTGAAGATATCAGAGAGTTCTGAAATGCTGTCTAACTCTGCTTGTTCTTCTGGAGAAAGCGATCGCAGTTTCTTTTGTTCTAGTAGCTCACCCGATCGCGCTTGCAGTGCAGGCGTAAATCTGAAGAGGTTTAATCCGTCAACCTCTTCAATCTGAATTCCGTCATGCAATAACTCTGATGGTTTCATCAAGGGGCAAAAAGCTCTGCCCCTCTAATTTAGCTCACAGGTTTAACCAAAGGCTTCTCTGCTTCGGTGAATGCTTCAAACGACTGTTTAGCTAAAACATCAAGATCAGCATCCGAAATGTCACCTTGACGTTGAGCAAGTCGATCGCGCAATACTTCTTCAGATGCTTCACAGTACAAAATCTCAACCGGAATTCCCTTCGCCTGTGCTTGCTCAATTACTGGAGTACGTAAAGCTTGTCGATCGTATTTCGCATCCAAAATCACGGTATATCCCTGAGATGCCAGCGTAGTGCCGAGATTGAGTAATCGATCGTATGTTTTCTGTGTCATCTCCGCACTGTACAACGACTGATCACCTTTCTCATCCAATGCAATTCCACCTAAATGTTTCCGAACTGCATCAGAACGAATTTGAATCGCTCCCGATTCACGAGCAAGTTTTGAAGCAACCGTACTCTTTCCTGATCCCGATAGTCCAGACATCAAAATGATCTTGCCTTGTTTTGGCTTGGTATATTCATAGGACAATCGATAGTAACGGCTTGCAGTTTCCTTCGACTCTTCTTTGACTGTCTCCGGAACAGTCGGATCACTGAGCAAGAATGATGTTACCTTTGCTCGAACATACGATTGACGACTGTTGTAGAGCGGCAGAACTTGCAAGCCTTCCCAGTCTCCAGATTGTTCGAGATACGCATTCAAGAACAAATTACTTAGATCAGAACGGTTCCGAGCATCAAAATCCATGATGATGTAAGCAATATCGAACATCGTATCGACGAAGCGGAAAGGCTCATTAAACTCAATGCAATCGAACAGTAAAATCTTATTGTTCCAAAAACAGATGTTTCTTAGGTGAACATCACCATGACATTCCCGGATGAATCGCTGTTCTACTCGGCTCTTGAACAATGATTCACTTTCAGTAAAGAGCTTATCAGTGTAAGTTTTCGTTTGATCAAATTGTTCTTGAGTCTGAGCAACGCCAATATATCCGACGGTTTGATCATAGTTTTCGTCGATCGCTTGTCGAATCTGCGACACTTCCCCAAAACTAAGAATGTAATCATTCGTGGGTGCTGACTTGTGGAATGCTGCCAACACTTTTGCTAAATCGATCAAATGCTGCTCTGTCAGTTCACCTCGATCGTACATTGCACTGAGCAGCGTCTCTTGTGGGAACTGCTCCATTTTCACTACATAATCAACAACTTCACCCGTTCCGCCCAGAACGAACTTGTCACCCTCTTGTGCGATCGGCACAATTCCCAAATACAATTCAGCCGCGCCCCGTTTATTCAGCCGCAGTTCTTCCTCGCAGTAAAACTTCCGCTTTTCTAATGTCGAATAGTCCAAGAAACCGAAATTCACGGGCTTTTTCAGCTTATAAACATAGTCCCCGGTGAGAAAAACATAGGAAACGTGCGTCTGAATTAACTCGATCGAGCCTTGAACCGGATGATCATATACTGCCGGATCGAGAAGCGCTTCAACGATCGGGGGAAGAGTCGTATTCGTCATAAACTTACTCAAATTAAAAAAGCCAGGGATCTCTCCCTAGCTTTATATACATCAGATCGGTCAGTAAGCAGTCACAAACTCCAAATCTCTTGCAGCAGCTTTAACCAGGCGCACTCAGACGCGACTAACAGAATCATGGGATGAATAGCCGACCAACCCCTTTGTATCTATCAATGTCTACAGCGATCTCAATCAAGCGTTCAGCACAACGTTCTCGATAATCCGCTTCACTGAGACGATCGAGATTGCTAATGGTTAACACTGGAAACGAGTCTTCGGTATTCTCTTCGCGCATCACTTGTTCTAGTGAATCTTCACCTTTCATGTTTCGGTTGGCAGTCAGGATCATCATCTCGTGTTCTTGAGCGTAGCGCCAGACTGTACGATCGTTACTGTCTATTGCGAGTCCAGCTTCCCTAAACGTCACAAATTGAACAGGTGCGAATTCTAGCCAACCGCCTTTTGTTAAGATGCCGAGAAAAATAAGCGCATAACCATCCAGATTGTAGTCAACTAGGAACATGATTACTCTGGAGCACGTTTCGTTTTCTGTTCCTCAAGCTTTGTCCAGAACGCTTCTTGTCCAGGTTTATGAGGAGTTGCTGCAATATGAGCTAGGCGATCGCGGTTTCGATCTTCCCAGTACTGACGAATTTCCTCTCTAGTTTGCAGAACTTCCTGATATTCAGCCTCAACCTGAACTTGGTTTGCCGCAATGTAGGATAAAGCCGAAGCAATTTGTGCATCCGTAAGGTTAAACGTGTCACGGATCAGCTTGGGAGGGTAATCGGCTTTCAGCAGATCAATCACATCATAAAGACTTGTGCGAGTGCCTGCGATCGTTAGCCCGCGCTCTGTCCGGATAATTTCTGCTTGCCGATTTGTAGTCCAAGTCATTTCTTTGACCTTGTTTCAACCTTGTGTCCATATTCTAGCCTTGCCTTCAAGATCACGACTCCGCAGAAAAAATGACATCAAAAAAGCTAGAGAAAAGTCCCTAGCTTTATATACATCAAAGTCATCAGCAAGCCGCAAAGACTAGCCTTTTTGAGCAAAGAAGCTGATGTGATACAGCGAACCCTTCCAAGGATGGGTCTGAACTTCACGCATTACAGTCTTACCATTCCAAGACAACTCCGGAATGCTGACTTCAACAACTGACTTATTCGGGGCAGCATCACGGACTAAGAACCCAGCTTGTTTCGCATCCACAACAAGGTGAATCGATTCTGCACCATTGTGACCGTACAGAGTTGCAGGAATTTTGCCATCGCGACGGAGCGCATTCGGCTTAGTTCCTTCAGGACGTTTTTGAGCTTCGATCGAGAACGGCATAAGATAAACCTAAAAATCACTAAACGTTAGCGGGTTGGGGCGTTTCGTTGGTGTACAACAGTGCCCGTTTCGGACCGTGAATGGGATCTTCGACAATAATGGTTTGATCGCGTTTTGCACCTAAAGAAACAATCGCGATCGGCACGTCCATTAATTCTGCCAAAAACTTGAGATAATCAAGCGCTTCGACTGGCAAATCGTCGAGCGATCGACACTCTTCAGTGGATCGCTTCCATCCCGGCATCGTTTCGTAAATCGGCTTGCATCGAGCAAACAAGCGCGAATTACTCGGAAAATCTTCGCAGCGCTGCCCATCGATTTCGTAAGCAACACATACTTTGATTTCGTCCATTGCGTCTAAGACATCTAGCTTCGTAATCGCTAGACAGTCCAGACCATTGATGCGAACGGCGTACCGTCCAATCACTGCATCAAACCAGCCACAGCGCCGCTGTCTTCCGGTCGTGGTTCCAAATTCGGCTCCTCGATCGCACAACAATGCGCCCATTTCTTCATGTAATTCGGTCGGAAACGGTCCTTCTCCCACA
Organism: Leptolyngbya sp. AN10; assembly: GCF_050565645.1. Taxonomy (NCBI): domain Bacteria; kingdom Bacillati; phylum Cyanobacteriota; class Cyanophyceae; order Leptolyngbyales; family Leptolyngbyaceae; genus Leptolyngbya; species Leptolyngbya sp. AN10. Next base: position 193,207 of record NZ_JBNXVP010000003.1, on the reverse strand, counting down.
CGAGTCGTATACGCTTTCGCCACTCCGATGACTCGATCGATCACCGTCGGACCAATTCCCGTTCCCACACAAGCCCCGCCCGATACCGGATTCGAGGAAGTCACATACGGATAAGTGCCGTGATCCAAATCGAGCAGCGTTCCTTGTGCGCCTTCAAACAGGACATTCCGCTTGCGGCGAATCGCATCGTAAATCTTCAGCGAACTATCCACAACATGGGGACGTAAGCGATCGGCATAGCCCATGTATTCGGTGAAGACTTCCTCCGCATCTAACGGCGGCAGATTGTAAAGCTTTTCGAGAATGACGTTCTTTTGTGCGATCGTCCATTCCAACTGTTCGCGAAATCCCTCTGGATTCATCAAGTCAACGATCCGAACGCCCGTCCGCTCTGACTTGTCCGCGTAAGTTGGACCAATTCCACGCCCGGTCGTCCCGATCTTGTGATTGCCGCGCTGTTCTTCTGCGGCTTTATCAATCAAACGGTGATACGGCATCGTCACATGAGCCGTTTCCGAAATCAGCAAGTTCTCACTCGAAATACCGAGCGCTTCAAGCTGATCCAATTCTTGGAGCAATACTTTTGGATCGATCACGGTTCCGCAACCGATAATACACTCGGTTTCGGGATACAGAATTCCGGACGGAATCAAATGGAGCTTAAAGGTTTGATCCTTGACAACCACCGTGTGCCCAGCATTGACACCGCCTTGATAGCGAACCACGACATCCGCCGATTTACTGAGCAAATCGGTGATTTTGCCTTTACCTTCATCGCCCCACTGGGCACCTATAACAACTACGTTAGCCAAGGGATTTCAGGAGTCTAGAGTTTTCAACAAACTCCCATTATCCTCATGTGAGGTGATTTGTGTCAATGCGATCGTAAATTTTGATCGCAATTTTAAATCTAAAACTTTGTACTACCTTGTGATCTCTGCATCCCTTGATCTGTCATTAATTGATTGAGAATAGAGTCAAGAATTGCGAGAGAAGTGACGAGAAAAGCCCTATTCAGGTTTGAATTTGGAATTGCTGAAGTTTTGCACTAGTAAATGTGATCTTCCTAGAATTATGTTATTATAAAGGGATCGTCCTATAGCAATGAGGCGGTGAAGTCGTTGTATGGCTCACGATATAACTGTCGAAATTCTATTAACTGGCGAAGGCATATCCCCAGGCAAGATTCGCTCTAAGGAGATTGCAGAGGTGATCGAATCTGTTGAGGATATGATTGCGTCTGTGGTAATTCGTGACTACCCAGAACTCAAGAAAGAGGTTGTAGTTGTCGGATTGAAGGGTATTCGGCAGGGCAGTATTGGGCTAGAATTCTCTCCAAACCTCGTGGAATTAACCTTGCCTGCAACCCGTCGTATCACGCAATCAATTGCAGAAAATGATTTTGGCGTACTGCCTAGTAGCGCAATCAACTCTCTGAGAAAGCTGTCTGCTTTCACGAAGCGACATCAATGCAATGCCGAATTTCTAACGCAGAACGGTAATTTAGAATCTCTGGCAGTTTTGACTCCAGAAACCAAAATACCTGATGTCTACCCATTATCTGGAGAAACAGCGATATACGGAGAAATAACCCGTGTAGGTGGTTCAGAGCCTAAAATTCAATTTAAGACCCTAGATAGTAAGATTATCTACTGTAGCACCAGTAAATTGGTAGCTAAAGAAGCAGGTATTAGACTCTACACAAAAGTGGAATTACGTGGTTTTGCGGAATGGAATACTGAAACCCTAGAGATCGAAGATTTTTATGTAACTGGCATTTCTAGCTATGAAGAAGTTCCAATGTTGCAGGCTTTTGAGGAACTATCTCACCTAATTGGCGATGCTTTTGACAAGATTGATGACGTAGATTCTTTTGTCTCCGAAATACGCTACGGACTCTCGGAGGCATAGGATGAATTCAGTTTGTTTCGATACACACATACTAATCTGGGGTGTCAGAGGGAAAGCAACTGTTGGACAGGAAGATAAAATAGCCAAAGCGAAGAATTTAATCAGCAAGTGTGAAGAGGACGGAATCAACGTAATAGTTCCGTCAATTGTTGTTGCAGAAATGCTATGTGCGTTAGAGCCAAGGCTGCATAGCGCTGTAAGCGAATTGATGCACCGTCGGTTTATTGTTCCGCCTTTTGATACGCAAGCATCCCTGCACTTTGCCAGAATATGGCATGACAAGAGGCAGCCTAGAGGGGAAATATCAAGGGCTGAGATGAAAGCTGATTACATGATTACGGCTATTGCACTTGCAAGAGGAGCCAGTTGTATATACAGCGAAGATGATGGACTTAAGAAATTTGCTCAGGACTATATTGATGTGAAGTCTCTACCTAGTATTGAAAAGCAGATGTCTTTGGAAGACATCTTGTGATTCAGTCCCAACTTGCACGACTCTATTCCAGCAATTCTAAATTCAAACCTGAATAGGGCTTTTCTCGTCACTTCTCTCGTAATTCTTGACTCTATTCTCAATCAATTGATGACAGATCAAGGGATGCAGAGATCACGAGGTAGTACAAGATTTTGAATTTGGAACTGCTGTAATCTCGAATTCTACCGCGTCAAAATCAATCCCATTCTGCCGCTTCTTCGGCTTCTACTTGTGAGATTGATCGTTTTACTTCTTGCCAATCGACCCGATGATCGTCCCGAATCAATCGCCCCCGCTGCAACTGCAAAACCCGCTCCCCGAATCGTTCTGCCCATTCAAACTGATGCGTCACGACTAAAACTGTTGAATCGACCTGCATCAAAATTCTCAGCAGTGCTTCACTCCGATTCGCATCTAAATTCGCGATCGGTTCATCCAGTAACAACACCGTCGGCTGACAGATTAAAGCACGTGCGATCGCGATCCATTGTCGTTCTCCCGTGGAAAGCTCTAGCTCAGATCGATCGAGCCATTCTCGCGGAATGTTCATTCGCTCAGTAATGTTATTAATTCGCTGTTCACTATCTTTCCACTTTCTCAGTTTCAGCGGATAGCTCAAAGCTTCTCTGACCGTCATTCCGAACAGTTTCGGCTCTTGAGCAACAAAGAGAATTTGCTGTCTTAGTTGCAGCACTGGAATTTCCGAATACGGTTTGCCTTCAAACTGAATTGTTCCTGCACTCGGTTCGAGCAATCGGTTTAAGAGCTTGAGCAACGTTGTTTTTCCAGAACCGGAGGCTCCTACGATCGCAATCCGATCGCCTTTTTTCACCTCAAATGAAAGATTTTGCAGAACTTCATACCCTGCAATTGGAGTGCCCTTTTTGGTGATCCTTCCCGTCGTAAAGCTGACTTGCTCTAACCGAATTAGCATCTAATTAATTCTTATGAAGACGATCGTACTCTATGTTTATTCTCGCTGATAAACTATTCTGAAGCCCTCAACCGTAGGATCTCAAAGTGAAGATTCTGATTGTAGAAGATAACGAGATCTTTGCTAAAAATTTGCGAGAACTCCTGACAGCACAGAACTACTGTATTGATCTCGCTGAAGACGGTGAGGTGGCTTGGGACTTCTTACAAGCATCTGAGTATGATTTGATTCTGCTCGATTTACGGTTGCCGAAACTGGATGGAATTCAATTCTGCCAGCGACTTCGTAAGAGTGCAAAAAATGTAATTCCGGTTCTGATTCTCACGGCGGATGGAACGAGCAAGCTCCAAGGGCTGAATGCGGGGGCAGACGATTACTTGGTCAAGCCGATCGCGATCGAAGAATTGCTGGTACGAATCAAAGTTTTGCTGCGTCGGGGTCGATTACCGATGCCGATTCTGACCTGGGGCAAGTTAGTGCTCGATCCGAATGTTTGTGAGTTTACTTACGATGAAATTCCGCTGTCTCTCAGCCGCAAAGAGTACAGTTTGCTGGAGCTTTTTGTCCGAAATCAGCAGCGAATTTTTAGCCATCAAGCTCTGATGGAGCATCTTTGGTCGATCGATGAAACGCCGACAGAAAATGCAGTTCGGGCACAGATTAAAAGTGTGCGGCAAAAGCTTAGAAAAGTGGGAATTGATGAATTCATTGAGACGATTTACGGATTTGGCTATCGCTTAAAGATTCAAGCCCTAGAAACCGCAAAAGAGTTGATCGAGCCTGAGTTTTCGTTTGCTTGGCAGGAACATTCTCAAAAGTATCTCGATCGTGTTGCCATTCTCGAACAAGCGGTCGATGCGATCGAGTCAAAAACGCTTAGTCCTGACCTCGAACAGCAAGCGTTTAGAGAAGTTCATACGCTGATTGGCTCACTTGGAAGTTTCGGGATTGACACTGGATCAGCTTTATCGAGCCAAATCGAGCAACAGTTGAAAACAATTTGTACCGAGGGCGATCGTACAAAAATTCCAATGTTGCGCCAAAAAGTAGCTGCACTAAAAACGACTTTGCTAAAAACAACGATCGATCCTTCACCTCCGCTAGAAGTTCACACTGGTGAAAATCTCGTCGCTCGGTTGTTGATCGTAGATGATGATGTTGCACTAATCGAGCAATTAACGACAGTGAGTCAAAGATTTTGTTGTGATCCCTGGACAATTCAAGCAGAAGGCGCGACGAGTGTAGCAGAAGCACGAGAGATTTTGAGAACGCGATCGCCCGATGTAATTTTGCTAGATCTGAGCTTTCCTGATGAAGATGGCTTTAGCTTATTGACGGAGCTTTCTGAGAATCAGCCTGAGATTCCAGTGATTGTTTTTACGGCGAGTGATGCCTTTAGCGATCGTATTCGTGTAGCACGATTAGGCGGACGCAGTTTCTTACAAAAGCCGATTTCATCCAGTCAGGTGATGGGCAATGTCTGCCATGTGCTGCAACAATTAAATCAAATACAAACCACGTTGATGATTGTCGATGATGATCCTCAAGTGCTGGACTTTCTCCGCACGATCCTACAGCCTTGGGGTTTTCATCTCACTCTGGTTGATCAATCCGAACAAGTTTGGCACTTGTTAGAACAAGTCAATCCTGACTTACTGATCCTGAACATCGAAATGCCGACTGTTAATGGCATCGAACTTTGTCAAGTCATCCGCAACGATCGACGTTGGGACGCGCTCCCCATTCTGTTTTTATCGGCACATTCGGATGAGCAAACGATTGCTCAAGTGTTTAGTGCTGGAGCAGATGATTATGTGCGGAAGCCGATTGTTGAATCAGAACTGGTGGCGCGGGTATTGAATCGGTTGGAGCGAGTTCAGCTTCTACGCCAATGTGTCGCTCAAGCGGCTCGCTAAATATCTTGTTCGAGGTGCTTATGTTAACTCCATCCTTTGCGCGATCGCTTCCTTCTTGGACTGGCGGAGCCGCGATCGCTGGATTGATTCTATTGACTGAAGGATTACGCTATTTTGAAAATTTCACCGCAATTCCTTTTCTGCTCATTATTGTAGTTATCTCTCTTTGTTCTAGCCTGAAAGGGATTCAATCTGGGCTAATCAGTGCTTCTATTGGAATCACGTATTTAATCTATGTATTCGTTTTTCCTTTTGATGTTGATGTTGTTCCCAATAGCTTTTTACAAGTTGTTTTAGAAATTTTGGCGATCGTATTGCTTGTTATATTGCAAGGAAACAAAAAGCTGAACGGCGATCGCATCACTCAAACACTGCGTCAAACCTGCGATCAACTGTATTCCAGAGTCGATCGGCGAACCCGCCAACTCGATGAAGCAAACATTTCACTCCGAGAACAAATTCGCGATCGTGAAATCAGTGAAGCTCGTCTTCTATTAGCTCTAGAAGCTTCGCAAATGGGGATTTGGGACTGGGACATGATCACAGGACAAATTACTTGGTCAAGTGGACACGAACAGCTTTTTGGGCTGGCTCCGAATACCTTTGATGGACGATACGAAACATTCGACGATCGCTTACATCCCGACGATCGAACTACTCTAAATCAAGCAGTCGAGAAAGCAATTCGCGATCGCACCACTTACCACTGCGAATATCGTGTCATCTGGAAAAACGGCAGCGTTCACTGGATCGCAGGCAGAGGAAAGGCGTTCTACGACGAATTTGGGAAACCCATTCGCATGACTGGAACCGTCATTGATATTGATGAGCGCAAACAGATGGAAATCGTGCTGCAAAGGAGTCGGCAGCGGTATCAAACTTTAACTGAAGCTTCACCCGTCGGAATTTTTCACACTGATGCGATCGGGAATTGTCTCTATGTCAACGATCGTTGGAGTGAAATCGCCGGAGTCTCGATCTCAGAGGCGATGCGCGAAGGTTGGGTGAGTGCTTTGTATGCAGGCGATCGACAAAGAATTTTTGAAGAATGGTATCGATCGGCGCAAGAGCATCGCCCGTTTCAACAAAACTATCGATTTCAGCGTCCAGATGGCACAATCACCTGGGTGTATGGGCAAGCCGTAGCCGAAAGGAATTCAATCGGAGAAATCGTTGGTTACGTGGGAACGATCACCGATATTACTGAGCTAAAAGCCACAGAAACTCAGCTTCGATTCGCACTCCAACGAGAACAATTTGCCTATCTCGAAGCGCAAACTGCCCGTCAGCAAGTCACCAGCATTCTAGAGAGCGTCACCGATGGATTTGTTGCACTCGACGCGAATTGGCACTATACCTACGTCAATCGCAAAGCAGGAGAAATGCTCGATCGTCGTCCTGAAGATCTGATCGGAAAACATATCTGGGAGGAGTTCCCGGAGGGGATAGGGCAAAAGTTCTACCATGTTTACCATCGTGCAATGTTAGAACAGATGGTCATCCAACTCGAAGACTATTATCCGCCGTGGGATCGGTGGTTTGAAAACCGAATTTATCCGTCTTCAGATGGCTTAGTAGTCTTTTTCCAGGACACCACCGATCGCAAACAAATCGAGCTTGCCCTTCGACAGTCACATGCGCTGTTAGAAGCTCGTGTAGAAGAACGCACCAAAGCGCTGCGAGAAAGTCAGGCATTGTTAGAAGCTGTGATTCAGAACAGTCCAGCCGTGATTTATCTCGTCGATACGAAAGGTAAGATCTTGCTGGTAAATCAGCAGCACGATCGCGTTTTTAATCGCTCTCAAAAGGACTTTATTGGTAAAACGATCGATGAAGTTTTTCCGCCCGATCTTGCGGCTACTTTCAATCGCTGCAATCAGGCTGTACTCGAAGCAGGACATCCGATCGAGTCTGAGGAAGAAGTTCTCTATGCAGATGGTCTGGTTCATACTGCGCTTTCAGTTCGATTCCCGATCTTCGATGATCAAGGTGTGCCGCAAATGGTTTGTGGAATCTGCACCGACATTACAGAACGGGCGGAAATTGCCCGATTGAAAGATGAGTTTGTCTCGATCGTCAGTCATGAACTCAGAACCCCATTAACTTCAATTTACGGAGCCTTGAATTTACTCTCAGAAGGTTTGATCGAGCCTGGCTCTGAATGGGAACAAAGAACCATCAAAATCGCCGCAGAAGGAGCCGATCGCTTAGTTCGATTAGTGAATGATATTCTCGACCTCGAACGCCTAAAATCAGGCAAAATCAGCCTCTCGATTCAGTTCTGTGATCTAGCAGAAATCATGACCGATTCGATCGATCAAATGCAGATGCTTGCAGATCAAGCTGAGGTTTTTCTTTTCGTGTCGCCCTTGCCTGTTCAAATCGATGCAGATCGCGATCGCTTAATTCAAGTCCTCACCAATCTACTAAGCAATGCGATCAAATTCTCACCCACAGGTGAACAGGTGGATTTAATTGCTCAAGTAGAAGATCAATCGGTGTTAGTTCAGGTGCGCGATCGAGGTCGAGGAATTGCAGCAGATCAACTGGAAAAAATCTTCGATCGATTCCATCAACTCGATGTGTCTGATGCTCGGCAAAAAGGCGGAACGGGGTTAGGACTGGCAATTTGTCGAAGCATTGTTGAGCAGCATGGAGGACAAATCTGGGCAGAAAGTACGATCGGGATTGGGACCTGCTTTGTTTTCCGGATACCACTTCATTTCTTACAGGGTGTTTGAGAAGTCATCGTTGATCGCATTCACCCGCCCGGAAATGAATCTCCGGGCTGATCGGGGGAAGCCCACTAAACTGGGCTAAGAACTCCGTATTACTCTCTTAGCCCGCTTCAGCGGGGTTTCTTCCATTAGCCCGGAGATTCATTTCCGGGCGGACTCGCAACGCAGCAAAGCCGCTTTTTATCCTTCCCAAACACCCTCTTACAAAACAATGAAACAAATTCTAGTGATTGATGACGATGCGGGTATCCGCGATATTATCCGGTTTAGTCTGATTGCGGTGACAGATTGGAACGTGCTCACCGCAGCATCCGGACAAGAAGGACTAACGATCGCTTACCTGCATCAGCCCGATGCAATTTTGCTTGATATGATGATGCCAACGATGGATGGTGCAATGACGTTTGAACAATTGCAGGTGAATCAACAGACCTGTGATATCCCAACGATTCTATTAACTGCAAAGGCGAGTCCATCTGAACAGCTTTTGAAACAGGGCATTAGAGGCTGGATCGTAAAGCCATTCAAAGCTAAATCGCTGGCGGCTCAAATTCGTGCCATTCTACATTGGGAATGAATCCTCTCAAATTTTGGTGAGTAGGTTCAAAATTTTGTGTTGCTAAAGGTCTGTCGCTGCGATAGAGTCCGCCCGGAAATGAATCTCCGGGCTAATAGGAGAAAGGAGGCTGAAGCCCCCTCAGAACGCGGTTTTAGTCCACTTCAGTGGGGTTCCCTTCATTAGCCCGGAGATTCATTTCCGGGCGAGCTATCGGATGAACAAACACGCCAAGATTCACAGTCCAAGCCCGATCGCTGTTGAAACCGTCCAAGCATCAATCAACAGCAACAACACCGTGAACCCTAGCAAAATCAAATACATCCAAGGCTGTGCTAACGGTTTTACATCCGTTGTATCAATCCCCGTTTCTTTCTGAACTCGATCGACGAATCGCGCAAATCCTACCATCCGCATCGGTAAGAGATAACCTTCTCCCGATTTGCTGAGGAAATAGTAAACTAATCCGCCTTGTCCCGTCGATCGAGGCTTCAACGCTTTCACTTCAGACCAAGCAAGCTGCCAACCTTTACGAAATGGAACCCAAGCTGGATAAGCCACTTGAATTCCCTCATCATTTACAATCACACGCTCACTCAATGCCCCGAACAGAATCACAAAGCCGATCGCAATTCCAACCCAAAGCCAACGGCTTGGAACCGGAGCATCCGTCGCCTCTGCCAAAAACGGAAGCGGAGTCGTTAACGCAATATATAAACTTAGCAACGTAATCCGAATCAAAGGCGAAATCCGAAACGTATCGGTCATCTCACACACTCCTCAATCCAACTTAGAATTTTACGATTCACGATTTCGGGCTGTTCATCGTGCGGACAATGCCCTGCATTCTCAACTTCTACTAACTCCAATTTCGGATTGAGCTTGACACAAGATTCAGCCAAACTCGGCGGCACAAACTTATCCTGCTTGCCCCAGAACAACAGCATTGGAATCTTGATCGTAGGCAAAATCGATCGCGCTCTGTACTCTGTAATTTTCGGAGTCGTCACCATCGATCGCAGTGCCTTCACCGCTCCTCGATCGCGGGCTGGAATCGACAAGATTTCGACTAATTCATCGCTAATACTGTCCGAATTTGTATAAGCCTGCCGCGCCCACAATCGAATCAGACTCGAACTTCTCAGCACTCGAAAGAACGGGTTAAAAATCAGTGGAAACGTGAAAACACTTTTTCCCACCGCCGCGATCGGTCGAAACACTTTCACCGCTGTCCCCGCCCATTCTGGTGTATCTAACACCGAAGAATCCGGCAAATTCAGCATTACAACCCCTTTAACCATTTCGGGATACGCCTTCGCCGCCGCCAAACAAACCATTGAGCCGATCGAATTTCCGATCAAAACCACAGGCTCTCGCACAAAAGTCAGCCAAAAATCGTGAACCTGCTCGATCCACAGCACCACGTTATACGGTGCGATCGCTTTTTCCGATGCCCCAAATCCCAACAGATCCAGCGCATAAACCGTATGATGCTGACTCAGAACCGAGACATTATGCCGCCAATGACCGATCGAAGCTCCGAACCCGTGAATCAACATCAGCGGGGGATCACTCTCGGATTTCTGCGATCGCAAATACGTATATCGCGTCTGCCAACCGCGCCACATCCAATCGCGCTGACTGCCAATTCGTTGCCGCCAAGGTAAAGCGTCTACCACAATTTCACCGATATCACTCTGTTTATTCATTTTAATCGGTTCTCCGAATCCCCAAATCCCGATCCCTGCTTTAGAATTTACGTAACAAAGTAGAGAGAAATTTCGCCAAACTGAGTAGAATGGCGATACAGACAACCCGACAATGATTTTAGTCTCTTCATTGTCGCCCTTATTCACTTACAACACAGGTGCTTGTGATAGAAAAAAGACCCAATCGAGATATGCCCGTGATCAACGAACGGATTCGGTTTCCGAAAGTTCGTGTCATCGATGCTGACGGCTCTCAGCTTGGAATCATGACCTCGCGAGAAGCGCAAACGATGGCAGACGAAAAGGAACTTGATCTCGTTCTCGTCAGCGACAAGGCTGATCCCCCTGTCGTCAAAATCATCGACTACGGTAAGCACAAATTCGAGCAGGAAAAGAAAGCCAAAGAAGCGAAGAAAAAGCAGCATACCGTGGACGTGAAGGAAGTCAAGATGCGCTACAAGATTGAAGAACACGATTACAATGTGCGAATCAATCAAGCCGAACGCTTCCTCAAAGCTGGAGATAAAGTCAAAGCGACGATCATGTTCCGAGGACGAGAGATCCAGCACAGTGATCTTGCGGAAACCTTGCTGAAACGGATGGCGGGCGACCTCCAAGAAATTGCCGAAGTGCAACAAGCCCCGAAAAAAGAAGGGCGTAATATGATGATGCTCTTGGCTCCGAAGAAATAAGCCAAATCTGCATTTACTAAATCTAAGGACAGTGGGATCAAGTCTCGCTGTCCTTTTTGCTTGTGTTGGACGTGGAATCTCTTGGGCATCTTAGGGAGGATTCCTCTAGAGACTGCTTGTACGATTTCTGATTTATAGCAGTAGAAGTTTAGATTAGGACCTCCTCGGAGTCGCCCCCAAACCCCCAATTCTGGGGGCTTAAGACTCTTGCTCCCCCAAACTTGGGGGCTGGGGGGCTGGCTCGAAGTGTCCTAACTGAAATAAGTACGGCTATATTCGATCGATCACAGCAAGTTTTGGAATCGTGTGCATCGATTCAACCTAGAACAGCCCTCCTCATGGTTTCGACAAATCAAGCTCCCGACAAATCCGGAGAAAACCCCTTTCTCCGCTGGATCAATCTCCGCTCTGGTGAAGGCAATCGCACGTTTTGGATGTTTGCCTTCTACACTTTCACTTCAACCGGGTTGATCTGGCTCGAAGCCTGTTCAGTTGAGATGTTTCTCTCCCAGTTCGGCGCAGCAAATCTGCCGTTGATCTACATTGTCAGTGCGGCGATCAAGATTGGGCTGAGTTGGTTGTATTCGGAACTTCAGAGAGTGTTGCCGCTGAGAGCAGTGATTGTTGCGATCGCAGTTCTGCTCGCGTCTCCGCTTCCTTTCTTCTCTCTCGGTTTATCGGGTGCATTCGGAGAGAGTTTTGGTCAATTTTATGTGCTGCAAATTGTTGTCTTTGCGATGCAGCTTTGGCTCGAAGCCAGTCACGTTCTCAATGATTTGAATGCGTCGATCACAGCAAATCAGCTTTTCAATATTCGAGAAATCAAACGTACCTATCCTCTGATCAGCAGCGGAATTCTGGTGGCTGATGTTGCAGGAGGATTTTCGCTTCCCTTTGTGCTCGGACTGTTCCCGCGTGAGGTGGCGGTCTCTCAAGTTCTACTGATCGCTTTTGGATTTATGCTGTCTGGAGCAGTCATTTTAGGCGGACTGAGCCATCTGTATCAGCAGTTCTTTCCAGAGGTGCGACGGCGACGAGAAGGAGTTACCGCTGAAAATTCTGGAACTCGACTTCAGGGACAAATGCAGCGATATATGTCTCTGTTGCAGATTTTCTTTGCGTTGGCGCAAGTGTTTCTCCTTCTGATTGAGTTTCAGTTTCTCACGCAGCTTGGACAACACTCTGAAATCTCATCGCGGTTAGGACAAGGCGATATCGCGGGATTTCTCGGTGTGTTTAACGGGGCGATGGGAGTCTGTGAATTGATCATGCAGTGGTCATTCTCTAGTCGCGTTCTCGATCGCGTTGGAGTATTTCGATCGCTCATGTTGATGCCGATGATCATCATCGCATTCATTGGCATTTCGATTACGGGCATTTCTCCAGTTTTCGTCAGTATTCTCGTGATGCGATTTCTTTATGAATTGCTGCATTACACTTTGCTTACAGGGAGTGTTCCATTCTTGTTCTACTCGGTTCCAGATCACTTACGAAATCGAGAACAGGCAAAGGTTCGAGGAATTGCAGAACCCATTTCGACTGCCCTGACTGGAGTTATGCTTTTGGGACTGGTGAAACTGAGCTTGAATGGAATGGGAGTCGTAGAGCAAAATCTCAGTTTCGGGATCATGATCTTGTTTGCGATCGGGTGGTTAGTCACGATCGTATTTCTCAAAAAAGAGTATCTCAATCTATTAGTGCTGAATGCGGGGCGCGGGCAACTGAGTACTTCGGATGTCGATATGAAAGCTTTGAGGCAAAGAACGATCGAGACTTTAGAAAAGCCCGGAGCCGATGAAGATAAACGTGCCTGCATCGAATTTCTGAGTGAGATTGATGGCAAAAATGCAGGTGAAGTTCTCGTCCCGCTGCTTGCTAAGTTAACACCCGAATTGCAGTACAAAAGCATTGAAGTAATGCTAAATCATCCGAATCCTGCTTTTCTCAATCCGGTTAAAGCTCTATGTTCTCAACGTCCTACTCCGGAAGTGATGGCAGTCGCGTTGAGATACATTTGGCTAACTGAAGAAACGGCTTCGATTAGTGAACTACGGCACTATCTCAAATCAAATCATCCTTCGATCGTGAGAGCAACCGCAGCGTCGTTAATTCTGCGGCAAGGAACAATTTCAGAGAAAGCAGAAGCAACGTATGTGTTGCAAGCGATGTTAAAACATAAGCAAACCCAGGAACGAGTGATCGGGTGTCGGGCGCTCGGTGGAGCAGTTCATCTGCAAGGACTTCGATTATGGTTGAAACCTTATGTAGCAGAGCTATTGAAAGATCCGTCGATCGAGGTAAAGTGTGCCACGTTAGAAGCGATCGCAGCGACTCGATCAGAAGAGTTCTACCGCTATCTTCTCAGTGGTTTATATGTTCGTCCCACTCGTGAAGCTGCGAAATCTGCGTTAGTTCGATTAGGCAATGAAGTCTTACCGAAGCTGATTTGGATTGCGGATGATATCGAGCGTCCGCCGCTAGTTCGGAGTGAAGCATTTAGCGCGATCGGACAAATTGGAACACCAGAAGCGATCGATCTTCTCATTTCTCGCTTGCTAACTTCTTGGGGAACCAATCGACGGTTACTGCTCCGAATCTTGCTCAAAATCCCCAATGAACAGGGAATCGAAGCGGTTTCAGAACAGTTAGGACGACAAGGAATCGAACAACTGATTGATCAAGAGTTAATGTTCATGGGTCAAATCTATGCTGCTTCGACGGATTTGATCTTTGAGCGAATTCGCTGTGATGAAACAACTTCGCTTCAGTCAGCATTAGCAATCTTGCCTGCTGATAGTATCGAGCGATTGTTCTTGCTGATGAAATTTCTTTATCCGATCGGGTCGATTCGAGTCGCAGAATTTAACTTCCAATCCGAATCGAGAGCCGCGATCGCACAAGGATTAGAAATTCTTGATAGTACCTTGGACATTGCAAACAAACGCGCACTGCTCGGAGTCCTCGATCGAGAATTGCCAATGGATAAGCTCCAAAGTCTATCCAGCCTTGCACCTTACACTCCGATGCAGCCGAACGATCGATTAAATCATCTTCTAGAACTGCGACATTTCATCTCAGATTGGGCATTAGCCTGTTGTTTCCACTTAGCAAAACGCGCTCGTTGGAAGCTAGATGAAGCCGCAACTGGAGCCAGCTTGAAACACCCAAGAGGCTATGTTCGAGAAGCTGTTATCAGCTACATTGCTCAAGAACATCCAGATAGGATAAAGCGCGTATTGCTGAAGTATCAGAATGACCGTGATCCGATTGTTTCTAAGCAAGTGAAACAGATGATGCAACAGTTAGGGATGACTTCACCAGAGCCATCTTCTAATGTCGTCTTTTTCCAACGTCCTAGTTTGAACTAACTCTGTCAGTCTGTGAGGGAAGCTATGTTAAACAGTTTTGAACGATTATTGTTGATCCGCAGAGTCGATATCTTTAAGGAACTGCGCGACGATTTCTTAGTACGATTGGCATCGATTATGGAAGAACGATCGTATGCGGTACGAGAGCCAATTTTAGTTGAAGGTCAACAAGGTCGATCGCTATATGTAATCTCGAAAGGTGCGGTTCGCGTTCACAATGGCAGTCGAGATTTGGCATTCTGCAAACGAGGCGACTTCTTTGGCGAAATGTCCCTGTTTGATTCAGAACCGCGATCGGCATCTGTAACCGCGATCGAGCCTTGTGAATGTCTTGTGTTAACTCAGCAGCAACTCTACGAGGCAGTGGATGAAACGCCCGGAATCGCTCTGAATCTGATCAAGATCCTTTCCGGTCGGGTGCGCGATATGAACAAGGAAATTAAAGCGAAAGAACAAGAAATCCGTCTACTCAAAGGTGAACCGATCACACAGATTCGTTAGATTTCAGTGCTTCTTTCACGAGTTGCAAAATCTCCGATCGTACTTGTTCATGATGCGTTGCTGCACACCACGGACGCAGATAGAGAATCGTCGTTTCTGCGGTGATCGATTCTACATGGCAAATCGGTCTGGGTTCTCGGAGTACTAAGGGATGCGGCTGAACGAGAGATAGTAAATGTGTGATTGTAGATTCAATGTCTCGATCGCCAATATCAATCTGCAAATCGACTCTTCGAGTGCCCATGATTGTATTGTTCTTTAGCGTTCCACTAAATAAATTGCTGTTTGGAACCGTGATCCGAACATTATCGGAAGAAACGATCGTGGTCGAAAACAATCCAATACTGTCCACGGTTCCAGACACGCCTGCTCCTTCGATCACGTCCCCCACTTCAAACGGTCGAAAGCTCACGAGCATCACGCCAGCCGCAAAGTGAGACAAACTGTTTTGCAGTGCAAGACCGATCGCCAAACCCGCCGCACCAATCACCGTTACGATCGTAGTGGTCTGCAATCCAAGTGCATTCAGAGCCGCAACACTTCCTGCCATCCACACCAAAATCGAGCCAACCTGAATCAAAAACTTTTGCAGGGTTGGCTCTGCGTATTTGAGTAGACGAAACCCGATCGGGCGAATGATATTGGCTGCCCAGCGAGTGAACAAAAGAATCACGATCGCCCAAACTATCTTTGGTAAGGCTTGAAGAGCGAGATCGACTAGATTCCGTTGCAGCATTAGATGATTGATATTTTGACTCAACAGATTCGCAGATTGAGTGCTAATGATGAACATGAAATCTCCTCCTTGTTGTTCCCGAATTTAGAGATACACCTAAAATTGGGGCAGTTCCAAAGGCAATTAGTGTATCGCGTTTTACGGAGATTTTAAGATTGCATTTCAGAAGAAATCCCCCTTTGTGAAGATTTTCATTTTGTTCTCAAGTGGTAGAAGTAAGCTCGATTGCTGTTGAGTGAATGTATCTGGAGATATGCTGGACTTCATCCCGACTCGCGTTTCGACTCGTGTAAACAAAGCATTAGATTTCCATAGCCAGCCGATTAATGCTGCCCTGTATCTCGCGATCGCGGTTTCGATTCTTTTCTTTCTCACCAGCAGTTTCAAGCATCTGATATTTCTGTCCTCGGCTTGGGACATGGGAATTTTCGATCAAGCCGTCTATCTTATCAGCCAAGGATTAGAGCCGATCTCGTCATATATGGGCTTTCATGTGTTGGGGGATCATGCAGCATTGATTCTGTATCCGTTGGCATTGCTCTATAAGATTTATCCAAGTACAAATTGGTTACTCGCTGTGCAAGCGATCGCACTAGCCAGCGGGATCATTCCAGCCTGGAAGTTAGCTCAACACGCAGGATTGACGGTCTCACAGTCGAAATGGGTGATCTTGACCTATTTGTTGTATCCGGTTTTGTTCAGCAAAAATCAGTTTCATTTTCACCCAGAATCGATCGCGATTCCAGCGTTTCTTTGGGCAATTTGGGCGGCGCAAACTCGAAAAATTTGGCTCTTCAGTTTCGCGATCGCGCTGATTCTAAGCTGCAAAGCGGTTCTTTCACTCACTGTCTTTGCAATGGGCATTTGGCTCTGGAAATTTGAACATCGTCGCAACTATGGATTGATTGCGATCGTCGCAGGTCTGCTCTGGTTTGTGGTTTCAACTCAAATCATCATTCCGCACTTCGGAGGAAATTCGGCAGAAATCGGTCGCCATCTCTATCGCTATGGGGACTTAGGAAATTCATTCTCGGAAGTCGCGATTACTGCTGTTACAAAACCTTGGTTAGTAATTGATCAACTCGTATCACGTGCCAATATCAAGTATTTGATTCAGTTAACTTTACCGATCGTCTGGGCTTTGTCTCCTCAATCGATCGTGCCGCTAATTGGTGCTATTCCTTGTATTTCTCTAAATTTGCTCAGTATTTCTGCTCCACAGAAAAGCTTAGTGTTTCAATATTCGCTGCCTGTGTTGCCGTTTGTTGTCATGACGGTGATTACAGCATTCAAACTGAATCAGGGATGGATACGGAAGAAACGGTTAATCTTGCTGTGTTTGCTCACAGGATTCATCTTTTTCTCAGCCGTAAGTCGATCGTATGAATACTTCCCAATGTTTGATAACTGGCGGGCAAAACGAGAAGCGGTCGCGCTAGTTCCACCTTCAGCGAGTGTCTTAACCGTGATGGATGTTGCTCCGCACCTGAGTCATCGACCCAATATTAATACGATTACGATCGCGTTTGATGCAGCGAAAGCTCTCGACTTAACAACGATTCCGAATTACGAAGCTGTCTTGCTCGATGTGCGTCGAACCAACTCAGAATATACGGCTCCTCTAGAGTTCTTAAATCAAGTTCTGCAACAGGTTCGGGCAGACGATCGCTTTAATCTCAGATATCAGCGCGACGATATCTATTTGTTCTTAAGAAAGTAATCAACCCAATTGAACCTTTGCGATCGCACTCCGGTCTAATCTCCCGAAGCTTGTTTGTTTGGCTTCAACTGTCCCATTTTGATTGATGTAATGAGAAAATTTTCACTGATTCTTCCCGGAGCAATTGCCCTTCTGATGGTTGCAGCGCCGTTTGCTGTTCAAGCTCGTCCTTCAGGATTGTTAGCGCAGCAAACTCAACAGCAACCAAAGCGTGAACGAGCCAATCGCCTGAATCTCACTGATGCTCAGAAACAACAAATGCGAACCATTCGCGAACAAACTCGGAATGCGATCGTCAACGAAGTTCTAACCGCTGAACAACGCACTCAATATAATGCAGCGATTCAGAGTGGAGACAAGAAGGGCGCAATGCGATCGCTGAATTTGACTGAGGCGCAAAGAACCCAGATTCGCCAAAGAATGCAGGCATCGCGGGAACGGATCGAGCGCGAAGTTTTGACCCAACAACAGCGGGATCAGCTTCAACAGCAACGCAGTCAGCGAGGACAACGCGGAAATCGTCAAGGTGCATAGACCAATGAGTTCATCATTCTAAGAGTTCATCGTGGCATCCAATCGGGTGCCTTTTTTTCTGTCGGAATCGGATGAATTGCAGTTGTAGCACGTCTTAAATCAAAGCGTGAAGCAACATGAGTGAGCGAATCATTAGAGCAGTTCTAGCGATCGTCTTGAGCACGATCGCAATTTTGTCGATCGGGAGCCTGTTTTGGCGAAGCTATCCTCTGGAATTATTCAGCCATTTTCGAGTGTATTATCTGTTGCTTGCAGGTGGAATTGCGATCGTTAGCCTAATCTGCAAAATCCGAAAATTCCGCACTCAAGTCTTGCTCTATCTGTCTCTAGGATTGTTCGCTTTTAATAGTGCTTGGATTGTTCCTTGGTACTTGCCTCATTCTCAGCAAAGTTCGGGCAATTCCATTCGAGTCTTAACGTTCAACATCAATGTTGCGAATAATCAATGGGATGCGATCGCCAATGCAATTCAGACAGTTAAGCCTGACATTGCTGCAATTCAAGAAAGTAGTGCTGAAGCAAAAACAGAACTATCCCAACGATTAAAGAGCCTTCCTTTTTCCTATCGGACTTCTGGCGGCGGTTTAACTCTCTTTAGCCGATTTCCACTGATTTCCCCTGAGCGCAAAGGCTTCAAGAATGGTTCTGCTCTAGTTACGTCTTTAAACATCAATCAAAAGATAGTTCAGTTAATTTCAGTGCATCCCTCTGTTCCTGTCAAACCCAGTACTTTCAAGCGACGCAATGCTCTTCTTGCTGAACTTAGAAGTTATTTGCAACAACAACAGCAACAACCCCGAATTCTTTTAGGTGATTTCAATCTCACGCCCTGGTCTCCTTACTATTCCGAACTTCTCAGCTTTCGACTGATCTACCACTTGTCGAGGTGGATGTTCAGCAAATTGCTCGTGTTTTTAACAATCTAATTGATAATGCGATCGTTCATAATCCACCAGGTTTATTGCTCACACTGAGAGCAATTCAGGGTGCAAGACTGTTAAAGGTGATAGTTCAAGACAATGGGATTGGAATTTCTGCAACTCAGCAAAAAACAATCTTTGAACCCTATACCCCTGGAAAGCAAACTCAATACTCACCAGGATTAGGACTCGGATTGTATATCTGTCGCCAAGTGATAGAAGCTCATGGCGGAACAATCAACATAGAAAGTTCTGATCAAGGAACAGCATTCTATTTCACATTGCCGCTAAGTTGAGTTAATCTGATGCGGTGCTGTTGGCTCACGCGAGCGTGACCGCACTTCTCAACGATCGGCAAAATTCCTCCGCTCAAACCCCCGAAATTTTCTGTACACTCGAACTAATCCAGTCACGGAGAGTTACTATGTCAGCTTACAAACTCAAAGGAAAAGTGGATGCCAATGGACAGTTGGTGATCACAGAAGCGATCGATCTTCCTCCTGGGGATGTTGAGATTTTTTTACTACCGACTCAGCAACCCGTAAATATCCAAAATCAAATTTCGGCAAATTCAAGCGAACCTCAGACCCAAGCTTTTCGAGAGTTGTGGAAGACTGCTCAACCGATCCCAGAGAATTTTGATGAAGATGAAGCACGATGGGAGGCCCTTAAGGAGAAATACGATCTTTGAAAGTTTTAGTAGACACGAATGTTTTGATCGATATTGCGCTTCAACGACAGCCATTTTTTCAGGATAGCGATCGTGCCTTCGCGCTCATTGAGCAAGGACGTGCAGAAGGGTTTATTTCTGCAACAACATACAGCGATTTGTACTACATCATTCGTAAAACTCAAGGTCATATTTGGACATTGGAATTTTTGAGGAAACTATCGAGAATTTGTCAGATTGCAACGGTTGATCAAGCCGTGATCGCAATAGCTCTATCACTTGGATTTCCCGATTTTGAGGATGCAATTCAGTATGCAACAGCGATCGAGAATCAGCTTGATGGCATTGTGACTCGCGATACCCAAGATTTCGCTCAAGCGACGATTCAGATTTTTACACCCACTGCACTCATTCAAGCGGTAACTTAATCCGCTGCGATCGCACTTCTCAACGTCTGACAGAATTCCTCGATCGCTTTCAATCCCTCAGCAGGCGTTCCTTCAGATAATCGCTTTACAAACGCGCTTCCGACGATCGCCGCATCTGCTCCCCAGTTCATCACTTGCCGCGCTTGTTCCGGTTGCGAAATTCCAAATCCAACGCCGATCGCTTTATCGGTCACTTGCCGCAATTCTGCAATTAAATCTTTGACACGCGATTCCATTTGCGATCGCATTCCCGTGACACCCGTTGTACTCACGAGATAGATGAATCCTTGAGACTGTTGAGCGATCGCTGCAATCCGCTCGGCTGGACTGGTTGGCGCAACTAATAGCGTTAAATCAATGCCAAACTCTTTTGCCGGACGTAACAGCGTTTCAGCTTCTTCTAGGGGTAGGTCTGGAACCACTAAACCTTTCGCTCCTGCTTCGGAGATTTCTTTCAAAAAGGTTTCAATACCGCGATTCAGAATCGGATTGTAATAAGTGAAGAGAATGATTGGCGATCGTAAATTCGGCGAAACTTGCTTCACCAGTTGCAAGACATCATCTAATCGAGTTCCGTTTGAAAGCGATCGAGTCGCCGCTGCTTGAATCACAGGACCATCTGCCAGGGGATCAGAATACGGAACGCCCAACTCGATCAAATCGGCTCCAGAGCGATCGAGAATCTGCAACGCCTGAGCGGTCGTCTCCAAATCCGGATCTCCGGCAGTCAAAAAAGGAATCAACGCGCACCGACCTTGATCCCGCAGTCGCTCAAAACATTCCGACACTGAAGCCATTTCGATTCTTGAAAAAACGCAACTTCAGTAGATTACTGCAAATCCGGGCACGAGATCCTAAGAACCTTGCTTTTCCTGTTCAATCTCTGCCTGAAGCTTCTCCAATTCTTCGGGAGTCAATTCTTCCAAGCGCTTCTGCAACACCGCTTCCTCATACTCTCGAAGCTGCTGATTGTAGGTCATATTCTTCGACACGACCCGAAACAGGTAACTCGCCAACCAGCCAATCAAGCCGCCGACTAGGAGCAACTGACTCCAAATTCCCGCGCTAATACTGTCGAGACCTGCGCCCTGAAGTACCAGAAACGCAAGCCCGCCAGCCAAAAACACACCAAACGTAATCCCGATCGCGTCAATTCGTCGCATTTTTTTAAGCTTCAATCTGCCGCGCTTTCGGTCTGAAATTCAAGAACGGTGCAAGTAGGAGCATTCCTGGAAAGTAAAGGAACACCATGAAATACATGAATCCGCGCTCGATCGAGCTTGCCACATACCAGCGCGACTTGAGGTAGAAAAAGATGATTAACGGCACAACCACAAGGTAAGCGCCGCCCAGAGCGAGGTATAGAAGTGCTACGTCCATGCGTTCCAACCGGATATCAACTCCTCTATCCTATCGCTTCCGCGCGATCGCGTTCTTGAAATTGTGCAGTGAAATTCGATCGACGATCTTTTTACAAATTTCTATACCTATCCTGCAATTCTAGTGATATTCTGGTTAAGCTTCTGATTTCATGGCTGAAATTCAGAACATTAAATCTTGGGGGCGTGGCGGAATGGTAGACGCTACGGACTTAGTGATTTGAGCACCTGAGCAGAAATGCTCTGTGTGAATGGAGTCAAATTCGGCGAACGCTTTCATCTGCCAACGCCGAGCTAAGCTTTGAATCTTCGATTCAAAGAAAGTGTAGAGACTAGACGGCTCCCACCTGACTGGCGTTTATTTCGCTAAAAGGTGAAGGCATAGTCCAGACTACAAACGTGCAGACGTGCGGTAGTGAAAACTACAGTAGTAAGAAAATCCGTTGACCGCAAGGTTGTAAGGGTTCAAGTCCCTTCGCCCCCATTAAGAAATAAAAGAAGTGCGATCGTTTTTGAATTGGCGATCGCACTTCTTTTATTCCGGATTGACGATCGATCCCATAAACAAAATTTCGCCTGTTTGATTGTCGCGAATTGCAGAGAAAAATGGTCGATCGACAATCATTCTGAACGGTTCTTGTGGAATTTGGACAGAAGTTGGCACAATCCCGATCGAAGTTACCGCAGCCGCTTCTGTGCCTTCTTCATTCACTTCAACGAAAGTCTTATGTTTGACGTGATCGATCTTCGTTCCTTTGCTGAGTCCGGAGAAATCTGCTGTGTCTTCAAAAGCGATTCTCATTCCGAGAGCAGAAAGCGCTTCTTTCAGTTCGACATCGTATTCCATCTTGAATCGAGGCAATTGAATCTGCCCTTCACGAGTGCTAAATTGCTTCATCCAAGTCTGCCAATTTTGAGCCGTTAAAGACTTTTGAAAAGCAGCAAGATTGGTCTTTGGTAAGAAGACATACATACTCAAACGTTCATCACCGTAAGGAAGACTAATCGCTTGAAATTGACTGGTTTCGAGATAGCGATATTTGCCTTTTTGCTTCATTAAAGGCACTTGTTTCTTCGAGCCATTGACTAATGCGAATGGGCGATTTTCTGTATTGCTTTTGTTGAATTCGTTTGTCCATTTCCCTTTGAAATAGATCGCATTCATCAGAAACATCACATCGTTGGAATTAATACGATCGACAATTTTTGAAATTTTGCCATTCGTACTTTCTTTCACCCATCCGTTGATTTCTTCAACCGCAGCAGGTTGATCGAAATCGAGAGATTTCACTTTGGCATCGTAGAATTTGGCATTACGATCGAGAAAACTCGGATTAAAAGAAACACCTTGTCTTGCCCAAAGTGAATTCGCGATCGAGAGTTGTACTTTTGGATCAGCTTTCTCTAATGCTGCCTTTAAATTGCGATGTGCTTGGTTAACTTCTTCAAGCGTCATGCCTTGAAATTCGAGCGCTCTTGCCATTGCAGTCTTGGTTTCACCGCTTGCGCCGTTATACGCCATTGAAAGCGCGATCGCAACACTTGAAGGCGACACAAAAACGTTTTCTTTTCCTTCTTTCTTGAGAATTTCAGAAAATAATTTGAACCCGAATCTCGTATTTGCTTCCACAATTTTTGGATTCACAGGTTGGACTGGTTGAGCGATTTGATTATTTTTGATCTCTGGTTTTGGGTTTTGTGAATTGGCAGAACCCGAACAAGAAATTGCGCCAACTGCAAGCACGATCGCAAATAAAGCAATTCCCGATCGTTTCCATTGGATTGTTTTCATACTCCTCTCTCCAAAAAAGTTGGGAATTGACCAAAACATTGACCAATTCCAACCAGTGTTTGACCTCAATCGTGTATCGATGAACACGCTATGTACTAACTACATTAGTCAACTTCAAGATTGCGTAGGAGCGCGTTACTATTTTTGAGACGGAGCCGACCACCAAGCTAGACCATAAGATTGTATTGGCGCATTCACTTGCTGACGGAAAACGACTCGAATCTTATAACGTCCGGTGGCGGGAACTGGGTAAAAGATGTGCTGAATACTATCGATGTCGCTAACAGATGACCAGATACTTTTGCGAATATCCGTGTCTTCTGCTCGCATGAGATAGAGATCGAGTTTGTTCAAGCCTCGATCGCGAAATGATTCCCCAACATCAAAATTGCCGTTCTTGTTGCGATCGTTCAATTCCACCAGTCGATCCCAAGTCAACGTCGCGGAAACGTAGCTGCCTTGCAATAAAGGTCGATCGATGATGTAATCTTGCACCGTTTGATTAGTCCCAATCTTGTCATAGTTCCATCCGATCGCGGGAACGGCTTTACCTGGCTTCCGTTGTCCCGCGCTAAATTGTTGATATGCCCGGAACGCATTCAATTGACCCGCACCCATTTGAATGTTTAAGGGAATTTTGCGATTTTTATAAGCATCAGAATCAATCCAGGTTTTGTTGTCTTTCTCGAAAATCGTGCGTGACATTCCGAGCAAGCGACCGTCTCCTTTGTCCTGAAGTTTGTCAGCCGAATTCATCAAAACTGCTTTCATTACTTCGTGTCTGCGGGCATCGGTTGTCCAGGGCAATTTACAGCCGCCTTTACAACTGGTGCGGAGTTGTCGATCGCCAAATTCCTGTAACAATGCCACGGTTGCGGTCACGTGTGGAGCGGCGAAACTTGACCCGATCGAGGTGGTTTGCTCTCCTTTGAGATTGGCAACATTGATTTTGCTGCCGGGAGCCGTGAGAGAGAGCGATCGACGATTGCCTAAACTGGTTTCGATTCCGTCATTGCGCTTGAAAATTCGCGGATTCGTATCGCCAATATTTGAGAAATCGATCTTTGAATAGTCCTCTCTGACTCGGCGCGTAAAGGAAATTACCATGCCGTTATAGTTATCGGTCGGGATTGGAATGCCACCTTTCCCTTGGTTGCCTGCGATGATGAACAGCGAATTGTACTTGGTCGCCAACCAATCAATACATTGAGTTAGTAGCGCATTTCCATCTAATCGAGCATTCGGACGTGGATCTTGCTGCAACGATTCACCAAAGCTGAAATTGATCGCTCGCACATCGCCGCCATTCTGTAATGCGATCTGCTGAGATGCTAAACATTCTTCAGATTGTCCACTGCGTTGAGGAGTTGCCGCCGCAGAAGAAAACAATCGCGCATCTGGAGCCACTCCCCGGACTGCTTTACTGTCTCCGATCATCACACTTGCAACTTGAGCCGCATGAGTGTCTAGATTCGTATTGGTTTTGGCGGGCTGATTGCGGAAAAAGACGCGAGTGAGCGTAACCACCTGATTCGTATTTGCAGCTTTATCGATGCCAAATTGCGGAGGTCGTCCGATTTCGACTTGCCCGATCGCGATCTTCCTCCCCGTTAGATTGTACGGAGCCTGCTGAAGTCGCAGCGCGTCGATTCCTTCTTTCCCGATCGATGATTCCGCGACAGGCATCGCTTGTGCTGTCACTGCCACGAATATGCCGCTCAATCCAACCCACCACTTCATCTGCCACACCTTTGAGTATAAATTCCTAAGATTTGTTCAAACCCTGACCGAAAACTGAGAGAAATCCTTCACAATTTGTTAAACTGATCACAAATTCTCATGCTTTCCAAGGGGAACTAACCGTCATGTCCAATAAACCGATCGTCATTGCACCTTCGATTCTTTCTGCTGATTTTAGTCGGTTAGGCGACGAAATTCGCGCTGTTGATGCTGCTGGAGCCGATTGGATTCACGTCGATGTCATGGATGGTCGGTTTGTCCCGAACATTACGATCGGTCCTTTGATCGTGGAGGCGATTCGCCCCGTGACCCAAAAGCCGCTCGATGTTCACTTGATGATTGTAGAGCCTGAAAAGTATGTCGGTGATTTTGCCAAAGCGGGAGCCGATCACATCTACGTTCACGCAGAACATAATGCTTCGCCCCACTTGCACCGGACTTTGGGACAAATTAAGGAATACGGCAAAAAAGCGGGTGTCGTGCTCAATCCGGGTAGCCCCTTGGAACTGATCGATTACGTTTTGGAACTGTGTGATCTGGTTCTAATTATGAGCGTCAACCCTGGATTCGGTGGACAGAGCTTTATTCCTGGAGTGTTGCCGAAGATTCGCAAGCTGCGCCAAATGTGCGATGAGCGTGGACTTGATCCGTGGATTGAAGTGGATGGTGGCTTGAAAGCGAATAACACCTGGCAAGTAATTGAAGCGGGTGCGAATGCGATCGTGGCAGGTTCAGCGGTGTTCAATGCCCCGGATTATGCAACTGCGATCGAAGGAATTCGGAATAGCAAGCGTCCGACCCCAGAATTAGCAACGGTTTAATCAAACTCAAGAAAGAGCGATCGCAAAACTGCGATCGCTCTTTTCTTTAAACCCTTTCCTCGCTCATCAATCGCACCAAATTGCAATCTCGCAGCAGTTCAGCGCTTTCTGGCATCAAATATTCCTGAAGCTTGAACACCTCTTGCAAAATCGCCAATTCGCGACTGTATTCCCGCTGCACTGTTGCGATCGTCGATTCATGTCCAATGCGCTCCAATTTCAGTAAATGCAGCGTCATATTGATTGTCGAAAGCGGATTGCGAAGCTCCTGGTAAAAGTGATTCAGCAACCCATCTCGCGTTCCAGACATCGGCAGCACTTCGCTTTGAGTTGAATCCGTACTGATTTCCGGTTTTTCCGCTCTGGTTGCCTCTACTTTTTTGGCTAACCGTTCTGCTAACGCCTCATATTTTGCCAATCGACCCGACACCGCTCCAAGCAAATCTGTTGCAGTACAAGGCTTCGTCAAATAATCGTCCGCACCGAGTTCCATGCCTTGTCGCTGGTCGGATTTAGTGCTGCGGGCGGAGAGAAAAATGAAAGGAATTCCAGCCGTATCAGGAGACTTGCGGAGTTGGGCGAGCACAGAAAAACCGTCGAGATCTGGCATCGTCACGTCGCAGAGAATCAGATCAGGATGATACTCGTGTGCCAGTTGCACTCCAGCATTACCGTTTTCTCCACCAATTCCATGAAAGCCTTCAGCTTCTAGTAAATCCAAGATCGACTCTCGAACCGTTTGCTCATCTTCAATTACGAGAATTGTTTTCATCCGTGGACTGCCTATTTAACGGTAGCGTGACAGTGAATAGAGTTCCCTGATTTTCCTCACTTTCCACAGTGATCGTACCCCCATGTAAATCGACGCATTGTTTGACGATCGATAAGCCCAATCCGGTTCCGGGTATCGTCTTGGCGTTTCTTGCCCGATGAAAAGATTGGAAAAGATCAATTTGATCGGCTTTAGGAATTCCGATGCCGTGATCTTGAATCCGAAAGATTGCAGTTCGATCGCTTAAATTCAGCTTGAATTCGATCGGATCGCCGCTAGGTGAATACTTCAGGGCATTCGAGAGTAAGTTCGTTAAAATGTGGCGCAATAAGCGTTCGTCGAGTAAGGAAAGTGAGGGGCGATCCTGATCTGAAGTTTGGCGGAACGAGAAATTGATCTGGCTTTTTCCTCGATCGCTTAAGTGAAATTCATCAACCAGTTCTTTGCAAAATCGAATCACATCAAGTGGCTGAGGACTGAATTGCAGCTTTCCGGCTTCAGTTTCTCCAACCGTTAAAACATCGGATAAAAGCTCATTCATGCGTTTGACTGAACCTTGAATGCGTTCAAGATAAGTCTCTTTCTTTTGATCTGAAATTTGATTGCCGTATCGTTGAAGTAGCTCAGTTGAAAACAAAATTGTATTCAAAGGATTGCGAAATTCGTGAGAAACAACCGAGACAAACCGTGATTTTAATTCGTTGATTTCTTTTTCTTTTCTCAGCGCAGTTTTAATCAGAGATTCTGCCTTATGACGAGATAGGGCAATTTCAATCATTGTGATTAATTCTCGATCCTCAAAAGGCTTTAGAATATAGCCGAATGGCTGAGTCTTTTTCGCTCTTAATAATGTATTTTCATCCGCATGAGCAGTCAGAAAAATTACGGGAAGTTGCCAAGTTTGACGAATTTGTTCAGCAGTTTCTACGCCATCCATTTCGCCTCGCAACCGAATATCCATTAATATTAAATCTGGTTGCAGTACGGCTGTATCGTTTAGTGCTTCCTCAGCACAAGTCGCGATCGACACAACTTGATATCCGGCATTTTGTAAGCTCGTTTGGATATCTAGCGCGATAATACTTTCGTCTTCGACGACGAGCACTCTGGCAGTAGACATAACATTTAAACCCTGATCTTTTGTTCGCAGAACGTGATTGTAAAACAGACTCCTGATTTACTACTGAGGTCTATTTCCCCTCGTAGCTGTCGAATGAGTGTACAGACCAACTGTAAACCAAGCGATTTCGTATTTCGGAAATCGAGTTCTGGGGGGAATCCACGACCGTTATCACCTACGATTAGTGAGTAGTGAATACGATCGAATAGTGGCTCTTCTTGAGCGTGTAACTCAATATAAATTGAGCCTGTTTCGCCACTGGGAAAGGCGTATTTCAAAGAGTTGGAGACGAGTTCGTTGATGATTAATCCGCAGGGGATCGCGGTATCAATGCTCAATCTCACATCCTGAACATTTAAGTGAAGTTGAATAGCACGAGAATTTGCCGAATAAGAGCGGAATAGAGCAGTTGTTAAGCTTTGAATATACTCTGAAAAGTGAGTTTTTGCGAGATCTTCAGACTGGTATAGCTTCTCATGAATCAATGCCATCGCGCTGACTCTATTTTGGCTTTCTTTAAATACTTCAACGATGCGTTTATCTTGAATGTAACCTGCTTGTAATTTGAGTAAACTTGATACAACTTGCAGGTTATTTTTCACACGGTGGTGAATTTCTTTCAACATCACTTCTTTTTCTTCAAGTGAGGCGCGAATTTGATCTTCTGCCCACTTACGATCGCTGATATCGATGACAGAGCCAATTACCTCGATCGATTGATCATTTAGCAGCTTCATGCTGTCACGTAGCCAGCGATAAGAGCCATCTTGATGTAAAAATCGGTATTCACAAGTGGCTTCTCCAGCTTTTAGTAAGCGATCGACATGTTCGAGTACGATCGATAAATCTTCCGGGTGAATGTGGTCGATCCAAAAATGTGGATCTTTGAGATATTGCCAAATCTCATAGCCGAATTGCTGTGTAATATTTTCGCTGACAAATGTACAAGCACGATTCCGATTCGGTTGACAGGTATAAATGACTGAAGGACTCGAAGACAGCAGATATTTCAATCGTGCTTGAGTCGTAATCAACGCTTTTTCTGACCATTTTCGATCAGTAATATCGCGCTGTAGTGCAACAAAATGAGTAAGATTTCCATGCGAATCTGAAATTGGAACGACGTTTAAATCCACCCAATATTCAGAGCCATCTTTGTGATAATTCATTAGTTCAACTTGAGCCGATCGTCCTTCTCGCACCGCTGTCCGAACTTTAGCAAGTTGCGATCGATCTGTTTTTTCACCTTGCAGAATTCGAGGCGTTTTCCCAATCACTTCTCCTGCGGTGTACCCGGACATTCGCACAAATGCAGCGTTCACATAACTAATCTTTGGGTCTTCCAGATTTGTATCGGTGATAATCACGCCATCGTTTCCATTCACAACCACGGATTCAAATAATTTCAGACGTTCTTCTGCTTTGTACCGTTCTTCTTGTGCCCGGACTTTTTGCAGCACGATCGACAAATAATCTGCCAATTCTTGAATCGTTTCGACTTCGCAAGTTGACCAACGTTTTGGATAGGGTGCGTTCAGCGCCAAAATTCCGATCTGATCTGCTGAATGTTGAACTGTGACCATTGCGATCGCACGAGTTCTACGTCTCAACATATCGCCCACCATCGGCGCAAAGGCAGGCTCTTGTAAGACATCTTCAATTAAGGCAGGTTCGTGTCGCTGAATGATCTCGAAATACTGCGGAGTCAGATATAGTCCTTCGATAATTCCGTTCATCGCAGGCATATCCGCAGGTTGAGCCGAATAGATTGCGTTAAAGTGGCGATTGTCGATGACCCCGTATAGCACTCGAACATTTGTAAACCGAGCAGCGGTTTGATCGATCGTTAATTTGATCAAGTCATTCACCGATAATCCGGCTGTGACCCCTTGCGAAATTTGATTGAGGATTTGCAGACAGCTTTGTTTATCTCGCAAACTTTGTTCGATCGCTCTTCGCTGGGCAACTTCTTTCTGCAATTTCGCATTTGCCGCTTTCAGTTCAACGGTTCTCAGTTCAACTCGAATCGCCAAATCTTGTTTGGTTTCCTGTAGCTCGATTTCGGCTTGTCGTTGAGCGGTTACATCGGTTGCAACGCCAATCATGCCGATCACTTCACCATCAGAATTGCGAATCGGAGTGGCGCGATTGTCATAGAAAACGCCTTGAAATTCGAGAATCGATCGATGTTCTTCTCCTGCCAAAACGCGATCGATGTCTCGAATAATTTGCGGATAATCCCGGTAAAATTCGTAGACCGATCTTCCAACTAATGCGCCCGCCTTCCATCCCAGTGTTTCCAGACCTTTCCCTTCAGAAAGCGTGTAAATGCCGTTTTGATCGATCGCATAAAGAATCGTCGGAGTATTAGTAACAACGGTGCGTAATAATTTCTCACTGGCAGCGAGATTCTTCTGAGCGCGGGTTTGTTCGGTGATATCGCGAATACTAATCACCCGACCGCGAATCTCGTGGTTGTGCCATAAGGGTTTAGAAAATCGCTCTAGAATCCGCCCGTCTTTGAGTTGGAAAACGTTGTGACCTTCAAGCCTGGGATGTTCCGATTCGAGTTTGACTTGATTTCGGAGTTGATCAGGTTCGACGAGCATCGGAGTGGTTTGTTCTAGAAGCTGTGACTCGTGAAGGGGGACAGGCTCTTGAACATTCCACTGCTGGCGAAATTGTTGATTGGCACTGAGGATATTTCCTTGTTGATCGATCGCGAGAATGCCGTCTACTGCTCCCTCGATCGTCATTTGTAAGAGCAATTGATTATTCTCGGCTTGTTGTCGAGCCGATCGTTCTGCTTGAAGTTCTTGTTGCAGAGCAGAAATCGTTGCCTGTAGCTCTGAAAAAGCAGCTTGAGACGCTTCAGAATCGCACTGACTAAGAAGCGTTTGGAGTTGGACTAGACTGGGCGGCGCGTCTATCTGTTGCATCGATCGTCGCTGTAGGTAAAAAAGAGGAAATCATGAGACTGTAGGAGACAGAGAAACTCTGCGCTTCTATAGCAGTACCTACTCTAGTTAGGGCACTTCGAGGAAGCCCCCCAGCCCCCAAGTTTGGGGGAGCAAGAGTCTTAAGCCCCCAGAATTGGGGGTTTGGGGGCAACTCCGAGGATGTCCTACTCTAAACTTCTACTGCTATATCAATGCTCATGATTACCTTTCGCCTTGAACATAAGCGCATTATTCCCTAGATAATAGGATCTGGATCGAAATGTTTTCATAAATCTCTCATTATTTCTAACTAAGAGATTTCCCAATTTCTGTGTTGTCTGCCCCATTTTTACGGATGCCAACTCTTTTTCAAACGCTCGAATCCGCGATCGCGCCCGTACCGATACGGACGTGGGATTCACTGACAGAATTTCAGCAAGCGCAATTAAGTCGATCGCTGATTCACCCCGATCGAGTTGCGTGGGTGTCTCCTTCGACCGTTGAGGAATTAAGCGCGATCGTGTCTTGTGCTCATCGCAATCGGTGGCAGATTCTTCCTTGTGGTCATGCGACGAAGTTGCACTGGGGTGGCGTAATCGATTCAGTCGCTTTGGTTGTGAGTACCGAAAAGCTCGATCGCTTAATTGAACATGCTGAAGGCGATTTAACTGTGACGGCTGAAGCAGGAATTTCGTTTGCTGAACTTCAATCGATCGTCGGAAAAGCGGGGCAGTTTTGCGCGATCGATCCAATTTTTAGCGATCGTGCAACTTTAGGAGGCGTAATTGCAACGGCGGATTCTGGATCGCTCAGACATCGTTACAACAGCGTTCGCGATATGTTGTTGGGAATTACATTTGTGCGATCGGATGGTGAGATCGTCAAAGCAGGCGGACGAGTCGTAAAAAACGTGGCGGGTTACGATTTAATGAAGCTACTTACCGGATCGTATGGGACTTTGGGGATTTTGGCGCAAGCTACAGTTCGGGTCTATCCGATTCCTGCTGTTTCTCGATCGATCATTCTCAGCGGTGATTTAGATTCATTAGAGCAAGCGACTCAGACTCTATTAAGTTCAGCATTAACGCCTGTAAGTGTTGATTTGTTATCAGAATCAATCTCATCAGTATTAGAATTGCCAAACTCTTCTAGCTTGCTCGTTCGATTCCAAAGCATTGCAGAAAGTGTTGAACAACAGATTGCACGATTGACCGAAGTTGGAAAAGCTTTGAATTTAAAGACTTCTGAGCCAGCCGATTCGGATCTATGGCAACGCCTCACAAATCAAATCAATTCATCTGTCCAAAGTGACTCGATCGTTTGCAAAATAGGAGTAAAGCCCACTGAAGCGGTTTCGGTGCTGGATCAAATTTCTGCACTGTTACCCGCTGCGGAAGTTCTGATTCATGCAGGAAGCGGCATTGGACGATTGAGCATTTCAGAAGCTCGATCGACTCAACTTCTAGAAGTACGATCGATTTGTGAAGCGACAGGTGGATATCTCTCGGTGTTGCAAGCCTCGATCGAGTTCAAACAACAGCTAGAAGTCTGGGGATACTCTGGAAATGCGCTCGGTTTCATGCAGCGAATCAAATCCCAATTTGACCCTCAAAATTTACTCAGTCCTCACCGTTTTGTAGGCGGAATTTAGAAATGCAAACCTCTGACCCAGCAACCAATCCAGGCTTTGATGCTCACAATCCTCCCGATCCAAAACTGATCGATTCTTGTGTGCATTGTGGCTTTTGTTTATCGACTTGTCCGAGCTACCGCGTGATCGGGAAAGAGATGGATTCGCCCAGAGGACGCATCTATTTGATGGACGGCATCAACGAAGGTGAAATTCCGCTGAATCCGGCAACAGTACAACATTTCGATTCTTGTTTAGGTTGTTTAGCGTGTGTCACGACTTGTCCCTCTGGAGTGCAGTACGACAAGTTAATTGCTGCCACTCGTCCGCAGATCGAACGGAAAGAACCTCGATCGCTGGCTCAAAAACTATTACGACAGTTCATTTTCTCGGTGTTTCCATATCCCGATCGAATGCGAACTCTGTTGCGTCCGTTGGGCTTGTATCAGAAATCGGGGCTTCAAAAAATTGTGAGGTCAATGGGATTTTTAAATGCGATCGCGCCTCAACTCTCCGCAATGGAAGCGATTCTGCCAGAGATTC
This sequence comes from Leptolyngbya sp. AN10, assembly GCF_050565645.1. NCBI lineage: Bacteria > Bacillati > Cyanobacteriota > Cyanophyceae > Leptolyngbyales > Leptolyngbyaceae > Leptolyngbya > Leptolyngbya sp. AN10. Next base: position 160,663 of record NZ_JBNXVP010000003.1, on the reverse strand, counting down.
CTTCTAAAGCTTTCACTGATTCAATTCCTGCACTGATTCCTGCTCAAGGAGAAAAGCGCTATCGCGTCGCAATGCTTCTAGGCTGTGTTCAACGATTGTTCAATCCAGATGTCAATGATGCAACGGTGCGGGTACTCACTGCCAATGGTTGCGAAGTCGTCGTTCCCCAAGTTCAAGGCTGTTGTGGTGCTTTATCCCATCACCAAGGACAAGAAGAACAAGCTAAACAATTCGCACGACAAACGATCGATACCTTTGATAAAACTGGAGCCGATTTTGTCTTAATCAATGCTTCAGGTTGTGGTCATACCTTGAAAGAGTATGGTCACATTTTGCAAGACGATCCGAACTATCGCGAGAAAGCAGAAGCCTTTGTTCGTAAGGTTCGAGATGTTCAAGAATTCTTAGCTGAAGTGGGATTAACCGCAAAATTATCACCGCTGCAAGACAAGCCTTTAACAATGGTTTATCAAGATGCGTGTCACATGTTGCATGGTCAGAAAATTAGTGTTCAACCGCGTCAATTGTTGCGGAAAATCCCAGGTGTGAAACTACGAGAACCTGTCGATGCAGCGCTTTGTTGTGGGAGTGCGGGAATCTACAATATTCTTCAGCCAGAAGTAGCGAACGAATTGGGACAGCAGAAAGTAGAAAACCTAACGAATACAGGCGCGAGTGTGATTGCTTCTGCAAACATTGGATGTTATGTACAGATCTCCCGCCATTTGAAACTGCAAGGAAAATCTGTACCTGTTCTACATCCGATGCAATTGCTGGACTATTCGATTCGTGGAATTCAGTTAGAGAATCATTAGAGGATGTTTGAAAAGTATAGAAAGTCCTTCGCTTCGGTTGCATTCCGCCCGTGATTGGAAATCACGGTCTATCGGTACAAAGTCCACTAAAGGGGACTGAAAGCAAGTTGTAGTAGTCTTTTCAGTCTGTTTCAACAGACTTTGTTCCGATAGCCCCGAATTCTATTCGAGGGGCGGTTCAGGCGATGAACGATTACCTTCAAAGCATCCTCTTAGCTTCCACTTTCGACACTATACACTTCCTCGTAAGGTTGCAGTACAACCCATCCATTGCCCTGGAACTTTAACTGAATCGCTTCTCCACTGCCACGACCTAAAAAGGTTCCAACCGTGAAATTGGTCACAATTTCGGGTTCTAGCGATCCCGACCAAGCGATCGTGGCATTTGGATCAGTAAAGACAGGGACACCGGGCTTCACCGCTAAGGTTAAAGGTTCATAGTGGGTTGTGATTGCAACCATTCCTGTTCCTGATACGCGAACGTTGAACAATCCTCCTGCAACCATGCCAGCAATTCGTCGCATCAGCTTGATTTCCCATTTGATGCTGTCTTCCATCGCTAGGACATCGTTACCATTTACAAAAAACGTGTCATTGTTCAAATTCAGAATGTGCACTCGCTTGCCTGAATCTGCCAAATAAATGCGCCCATTGCCTTCCATCTTCATCAGCGACATTCCTTCGCCAGACACCATCTTTTTCATCAAGTTGCCGATGCCGTGTTCGAGAACGCCTTCCCGCTTGAAGTTGACGTTGCCTAAGTAGCCGATCATTGCGCCCACCTTTGACCAGACGCGACCATTCAGCTTGACTTCTAATAAATGCGGACTTTCTAGCTCGAATGTGCCTTGTCCCCGATCTCTTTGAGCCGAGGCACTGATAAATTCATCGATCGAGTATTGAGCCATAACAAATCACTGGTAGCTTGGATACGTTATTCAAACACAAGCAATTCAATTTGGATTACGGATCATACAGTTGATCGACTCTGGAATCTCTGCTGAAAATTCCCCATACATCAGTAATGGATCTTCAGGTCGTGTTGCGTTGATCTGAATCGAATCATTGCAAACCAGTCCATCCATGAAGTAGAGAAAGCTTTCACCAGGAGGGTTTCCGGTTCTGTCGATCGCTAAAACTAACCGATATCCTGTCGGAATCACTCGCTCGAAAAAAATCCAGTCGTATTTGATGCGTGTGGCTTGTTCAATCCATGCGCTTCGGATCGCGTATTCAGACCCTTTCCAGCGAATTACATTGCTTTCGAGGCGCGGTTGAGCAATCAATACACCACGAGAACGAGCATCGGAAACTGAATTCGATATGAATCCAGGTGAGTAAAATTCGGCGACAGCATTATTGATTAGTTTGAGGACGATCGCGGCTCCCACTCCCAGTGAAAGCAACACTCCAGCAATGATTTTCCACATATAGCAATCCTAAATTAGTTGTAAGGCGTATGGTTGATCTAGCCCCCTAGCCCCCAAGTTTGGGGGAACAAGACTCTTAGCCCCCAGAATTGGGGGTTTGGGGGCTTTCCCGAATTTTGCAACTCAAATTGGATTGCTATAGTTCAGGAACATTCAATTTCCTTTAGATCTATATGAAATGAAGCGCGATCGCATTTCAATGTGGACAGTCCTACAGGTGGAAATTCGAGGCAAAATGCTAGACCGAAAATAAATGAGTCGGTGTCGGCTCGAATGCAGCGATCGACGTTAGAATCGTTTCCATTCCCGATTGTGGATCAGAACATCTGATCTGCCGTAGAATCAACGTATGGAAATTCTTTCAGTTAGCCTCAAAAACTTCAAGTTTCATAGCGATCGCGCTTTTTCGTTCCAACCGGGGACGAATGCAATTTGTGGCGAGAATGGTGCGGGAAAAACGAGCATTCTTGAAGCGATCGCATGGGTGCTATTTGACTATTCGGGCGCGTACACGAAAGAGGATTTGATTCGGAATGGGGCGAATAGTGCCCAAGTACGAGTGAGCTTCATTTCGAGTCGAGATCAGCGGACGTATGAGATTAGTCGCTGTACTCGATCGAGCTATACGATCTTTGATCCAGAGATTGGCGAAAAGCTGAACTACACCAAAAAAGAGGATGTTCTACCTTGGTTGCGAGAGCATTTAGGAGTGCCAGCAGGAACGAACCTAGCACAGTTGTTTCGGAATACGATCGGGGTTCCACAAGGGACATTTACCGTTGATTTTCTTGGAACTGCGGAAGAACGCAAGAAAGTCTTTGATCCGATTCTAAAAGTCGAGGAATACAAAAAGGTTTATAAGGAGCTAGGGGACTTAGAAAAGTTTGCGAAAGCTCAATCTGAGAAGCTAGAGCGGGACATCCAGCAGTATGATGAATTGCTACTAGAGTGGGATGAACTCAGTCAGCAAAAAGCAACTCTTAGCAGCACAATTCAGCAGATTCAGACTGATCTGAAACAATGGGAAGAACAATACGATCGACTAAAATCCGATCAAGAGAAGTACAGTGAAATCGCGGCTCAAGTGCTTCAGCTAACGGCAAATCTTGAATCGCTTTCAAGTCGAATTCGCTCTGATGAACTCAATCTAGAACGCCTTAGAACTGAGCTAGAAGCGGCTGAAAAATCTGTCAAAATCTGCACAGAGCGGCGTGATAGTTATCAAGCTTATCTGAAAGCAGAGGAAGCACTTCGAGAATTGGATCAACAGCGATCGCAGCAAGAACAACTAATGCGCGATCGAACAAAACGTGCCAATGCTCTAAGCACCTCTGAATCAAAGTTTGCGGTGTTAGCTCAGAAAGAAGAACGTCGATCGCAGCTTGAAGCAGATCTCAAACAATTAGAACCGTTAATTAAACAACAATCTGAACTAGAGCAACAACAGAGACAATTCAATGAGCAGCTTCAATCGTGTCAAAGCTGGAGACAAACCATTCAACGTGATCAAAAACGACTCGCACAGCTTCAAGACAGTCAACAACAACTAAGTGCTGAAATTGAACGCTTAGAAGAATTGGGCGCGATCGTCAAACAAATTCCTCAGCTTGAAGAACTACAACAGCGCTACCAACAGCAACTAAGCCGAATCGAAGCTGCCACTCAATTTGAGGCAGATCTTCGACAAATTCTAGTACAAGCCCAGAAGCGCGAAGATATTCAAACGAAACAGATTCAAGCTGCAACAACAACCTTAAAAGAACTACAACAAGCGACACCCCTTTGGCAGCCTCGACTAGAAGCAGTACTAGCTACACTCGAAAATAGTTCAAAGCTGAATGATCATTTGATGCAAGACCTTCAAGGAATTCTCGATGATCTATCGCAGCAAACCGTCGTCGATCGATTAAAACAATCACTCAAAGAAACTCAAATTCAGCTTAAAACCTATCGAGATCATGAATCTCAATATCGCGGACTTGATGCCAAATTTGACCAAGAGGAAAGGCTTGATGCTGAAGTTGCAGAACTACGATCGCTCATTGCTGAACATCAATCTCAACTCATTGCAGAACCCGAACTTCAAACCCAATTAGCACAAACTACAGAGCAATTAGAAGCTTTGGAAAATCCTCGCGATCGCAGTCGTTATCTCACTCGCGATCTGAAGACTTTAGCCAATCTCGACACAGAACGCGCTCTATTACAAGCTGAACTCAATACAGCACAAGACGCGATCGGCAAAATTGACGAAGCTTTGAAAGCGTTTGAGAACTTAGCAGAGCAAATTCAAGAACAGCAAAATTTACGCGATCGCTACAGATCAGACTATCAAATCTATCTCGAACATCAAAAATCTGCGAATGATTACAAAGGGCGAAAAACGCAACTCGAAACCGCGATCGCACAATTAGAACAATACCAAGCGCAACTGAAAACATTAACCGATCAGAAAGCACAACTCGAAGAAACCTACGATCCAGAAGAAGTTAAACGGATCAATGCAGACTATCAAGAAGCTAATCGCCAAAAGATTTCGCTCAGCACCAAATTACCGATCGAGGTTCAGCGTCTAGCAGAATGCCAAACTCGACTCGACAAGCTACAAGTAACACAGCAAAAACGTACCGAAGCTCAAACCCAACTCAAACAGAAACAAAAAACAGAACGATTCATCAAATTTGCTCGAAGATCCTACAAAGAAGCTGCACCGAGAATCACCGAACGCTATGTGCAGACGATTTCTCATGAAGCCGATCGCTTATTCCGAGAACTATTAAACCGTCCGAATGTCGCTCTGCAATGGACACGTGACTATGAAATCATGGTGCAAGAAGGTGCACATTCCCGCAGATTTATCAATCTATCGGGTGGAGAGCAAATGTGTGCTGCTTTAGCAGTCCGATTAGCATTGCTGAAAGTACTTGCAGATATCAATATTGCTTTCTTTGATGAGCCAACTACGAACATGGATCGACCAAGGCGGGAAAGTTTAGCTGATGCGATCGCAAACATTAAATCCTTCCGTCAACTCTTCGTCATCAGTCACGACGATACCTTTGAGAAAGTCACCGAGAACGTCATCCTAGTCGAGCGTGAGGCGTAATAATCACAACAATGCACTAGATTTTCTCGGTCAAAAAACCGTTCAGATTATTGTTAACACAAGCCAGTTGAACTTTGCAGGATTGTCGTTCTTTCTAATCGGGCATCTCCTCAATATTGCGTGGCTCGCCCTTGGGCTGTTGGTTCATGTCATGGCGGTAACGACTCGAAGCCTCATACACCTCTCTGCGAAGCCGCTGAATTGAACCAAGCGGTTGATGCGCGGCGATCGTATGCCAGGGGCTAAAAGACAGTACATCGTCCACGTACACCTGACGGGCGGGACTGTAGGCTTCCTGCATCCCAATCGTAAGTTTAGCGATCGCTTGATAAGGACTATCCTGCTCTGACCAACGCACCGAAGAATCTTCGATCGGCATTGTCTCTAGATTAGTACACAGTTGAACCCGCAATTCATATTCAGCCGACTGTCTGCGGAAGAACTCGACAATCAAATCGCGCAGCGTCGAAGCATTCTCCATCTCAATTCGTTGACCTTGAAGCGGCTGAAGACTGGTCGATACGGGAACTGCACTTAACTTGGCAATGTAGTCTCCATACCGTAGAGCAGCAGAGGTATAGTATGTCTCTCCTAAGATATGCGTCTCTGGTTGCGTAATTCCCAGCGCAGTCGGATAGAGAGGGATACCGACGGTTTGAGTGACTGCATTTACGGTACGGGCAGCCATTCCCAAGAGTTGTTGCGCCTCTTCTGGGGCACTCACTACAACCTTTTCCTGAAGCAACTGTTCAGGCAGAAAGCGAGCCAGATTCCCGGATGGAAAAATCGGACTGTTAATCATCAGAAAATCTTGAGTTACCGCACCAGGTTCAGTCGCGAGAAGCTTCGGTTCTTCGACACCAATGACTTTAATTCCTATGCCGCGATAGGTTGAAAGACTATCCGGCAGAATATCGCCCGGAACACTGGAGAACCGAATCATCACCGGATAAGTGCGGGGTTCGCGAAACAGCCCTTGAGCCAGATGAGTGGGTAAGTGGTCGTAAATTTGCAGTTCCCCCTTCAGTCCGCCATGACTTTTCGCATGAGCGCCGCGCATTGCATGACGATGTTTGTCGAATACTTTTTGTCCTTGCCGAGCAACGGAGTCGAGGATTTGGCGGATCAGTCGATCTTCGTCTGGTTGCCTGACTTCGACAGCGGGGGAGTAGCGAACGTATTGATTTGAGGTGAGCATTCAATAAGAAGCCTGGAACGAATTCAAACGGTTACTGTTTGATCATTCGTGACTGTGCTTATTTTCTTCATCCTCCTTGCGTCGGAAATTTGCGAGTCGTTTAATGAGCAACCACCCACCCGTAAGTCAAAACGCCCAATCCCAAAACACCCACGATCGTCTCTCGCTGCTCCTGCCACAATCGACGAACACTGCTGAAGAAATAGCTGAACGCTGCTCGTCGCGATCGTCCCAACTCTGTCATCAATTCTTCAACTTTGGCATCCACTTCTTCAAGCGTGATTTCCCCACGTTGGTAAGAGGCTTCGAGTTCATTCAGTTTATGCCAGTATTCATGGGTTGCTTCTAACAAATTCGGAGTCATAAAAGGCGTTGTTATAAACTTTTGTAAAGCTTAACGCACTGGATGCAGCCGCTTGGTCTGTAGTTAGGCAGAACTGTGGTCATCGATCGGTAGAGTAGTGTCGCTAAATCTGGATTCAGGCGCATTCCGCCAGTTGGCGTTCAGTTGCGAGAAACTCTGCCACTTGAGCCTCAATTTGAGTTTCCCAAAGAAGGGTTCTGCACAAAGCTGTTGTGATTCGCTTTTGCGCTTTTGTTTGCTTGCTGATCATCTTGGCGTTTTCTCTAGAATTCTGATATCTATAAATCTCATACAAAATCTCATATTCCAACTCATTGAGCGGCAAAGGTGTTGTTAATCTCGATCGAATCTGCTTGAATCACCACAGGTACGCATTGGAGTCGGATTGAAGCACATCATTGAGGATGCACCTGTGAAAACTCAAGCTTGGATGTTGGGATTGGCGCTAATGTTCGGAGTTGGACTGAGCGATCGCAGTATTGCTCAAGTCGTGCCGGATCTGACCTTGCCTGTAGGAGAGCGATCGCAAATTTCTGGCGATCCCAACATTCAAATCGAGGGGGGCGCAACCCGTGGCAATAATCTCTTTCACAGCTTCCAACAGTTCTCAATCCCGACAGGCAGTAGCGCCTCCTTTAACAATGCTCCGAATATCACAAACATCATTACTCGTGTTACTGGAAGTAATGTTTCTAACATTGACGGATTGATTCGAGCAAACGGAACTGCAAATTTATTCCTAATCAATCCCAACGGGATTCTATTCGGTGCAAATGCTCGTTTAGAAATTGGTGGATCATTTCTAGCAAGTACCGCAGAGAGTCTAAAGTTTGATAATGAGTTTGAGTTCAGTGCCAGCAATCCTCAGTCTCCACCCTTGCTCACGATTAGTGCCCCGATTGGGTTGCAGTATGAAAATCGATCGGGGGAAGTGCGATCGCAAGGTGCAATTTTACAAGTTCCGAATGGGCAAACCTTAGCTCTAGTCGGTGGTGATGTGGCAATCGACGGTGGGCAATTACTCGCACCCGGAGGACGAATCGCATTAGGCGGTATTTCAGAAGCGGGAACCGTTGTATCAAACTCCGATGGTAGTTTGAGTTTTCCTGATTCCCTTGCACGAGGCAATGTAGTGCTGACAAATGGTGCTTCAGTCGATGTTACGGCGGGTGGCGGGGGTGAGATTGCGATCTCGGCACGGAATCTCGACATGAGTGCAGGCAGTCGTCTTCGAGCGGGAATTGGCGAAGGGTTAGGATCGGCACAAGCCCAAGCTGGCAGAATTACTATTCAAGCGGCAGAAAATGTCACACTGCGAGACGAATCATTTATTGAAAATTTAATTGCTGCTGGCGGGATCGGGAAGGGTGGAGACGTAGTGATTAATGCGCGATCGCTGTTCCTGACTAACGGATCACAAATAGCAGCTAGTATCTTTGGTGAAGGAGCAGGCGGAACTTTGACCGTCAAAGCCACGGACTCGATTCAACTCGTTGGAGAGTCGGCAGATGGTCAATTTTTCAGCGGCTTGTATGCTCGAACTGAAAGTCGTGGCGATGCCGGGAATTTAAGCATTGAAACGGGAACGCTCATCGTCCGCGATGGGGCAATAGTATCAGCTAGTACCTTTGGTGAAGGAGCAGGGGGGAATTTGACCGTCAAAGCCACGGACTCGATTCAACTCGTTGGAGAGCCGACAGATGCTCGGTTTGGCAGCGGCTTGTATGCTCAAACTAATCCTGGTAGTCGTGGCGATGCCGGGAATTTAAGCATTGAAACGGGAACGCTCATCGTTCGCGATGGGGCACGAGCCGGATCGGGAACCTTTGGTGAAGGAGCAGGCGGGAATTTGACCGTGAAAGCGACTGACTCAATCCAACTGATTGGAACCTCGGCAGACGGTCAGTTTGGCAGCAACTTGTTTACCGATACCTCAGGTCGTGGCGATGCCGGGAATTTAAGCATTGAAACGGGAACGCTCATCGTCCGCGGTGGGGCGCAAGTATCAGTTGGTACCTTTGGTGAAGGAGAAGGCGGAACTTTGACGGTGAAAGCGACTGACTCAATTCAACTCATTGGAGAGTCGGCAGATGCTCAATCTCCCAGCGGCTTGTATTCTGATGCTGACAGTCGGGGCAATGCCGGGAATATCAACATTGAAACGGGAACGCTCATCGTCCGTGATGGGGCACAAGTATCATCTGCTACCTTTGGTGAGGGGGCAGGTGGAAATTTGACTGTGAATGCCACTGACTCAATCCAAGTCATTGGAATCTCAAGAGATGGTGAGTTTGGCAGCCGCTTGACCGCAAACACAAGGGCTAGCGGCAATGCTGGAGAGATCACGTTGAACACCAGACAACTCCTGCTTGGGGACGGGGGACTAGTCTCTAGTCAACAAATCACCCCAACGGCAACCGGAAGCGTCGGCAGTATTCGTGTTGAAACGCTCTCGCTATCTGTCGGAAACAATGCGAGTCTCACTGTCGAAGATGCAAGAACGATCGTCGATCGTCAAAGCACCAAATCTGCTGGCAATATCGACATTCAGACTAACTCGCTGAGAATCGATCGGGGTCTCATCTCTGCTGCAACTGCTAGTACCGATGGCGGGAACATTGGTCTAGACGTGCAGGACGTATTGCTATTACGGAACGGAGGGCGAATCTCGACCGATGCGGGAACGGCTCAAGCGGGCGGCAATGGAGGTAATATCACCCTGAATAGCAACTTCATTGTTGCGGTGCCTGAAGAAAACAGTATTATCTCCGCCAATGCCTTTACAGGTCGCGGCGGCAACATTCGCATTACCACGCAAGGACTCATCGGGATTGAGCCTCGGTCGAGTACCACTACTGGATTGAGCAGCATTACCGCGAGTTCCCAATTTGGCATCAGTGGGACGATCGTGCTGAATACTCCCGATGTAGATCCCAGTCAAGGTTTAGTGCAGTTACCCGCAGAGCTACAAGACACGAGTGGATTGATTGCCTCCACTTGTCCAGCAGATGAAGGCAATTCGTTTGCGATTACGGGTCGCGGTGGACTGCCCGACGATCCGCGACAACCGTTGATGAGCGATCGAGTTTGGATTGACGATCGCGCTCCAAGCCAATCTTCACTTCCGACTGCTCAACCTGTTCCAGAAATCGTCGAAGCGCAAGGCTGGATCAAGCAACCCGACGGAAGCATTCATCTGGTTGCAACCTATCCAAGTAGCACGTCGCAAGTGTTTCGCTCTCTTCTGTGTGCAGTGCGATCGAACTGAGTTGAACAATTCACCGAGTGATTCATCATTCAACTCAATCCGCGATCGTTCATTGAGCAATCTATCTAAAACGGTCTAATCTGATTCAGATATCCCTCTTGCGATCCTTTGCGATGACCTCTGCGATATTCGTCCTCTTGCCCTGGAAATTTTTCTGGTTGAGATGGTTTCCCGGCAAAGCCCCGCAGATATCCAGCTTGATAGGCATCTTGACGAGATGGGGTTTCTTGAGACATCGCTTTCTCCTAGTTTGGGTTTTGATTAGAGTAAAGAACTACCATGCAGCGAGTAATCATGATAAGTAGATGAGTGAGATTAATCGTAAGATGCGTTTCGACTCCGCTCAACGCGCAACACCCGATTCTTCGAGGGTTGAGCGCAGTCGAAACCCAAACCCAACGAGTAGTTTAATTTGGCTCTCCTACTTAGCTCCTTATGTTTGATGAGCAGTAATATGGCAGTAACCTTCGTTGATGAATTGAGCAGGATTACTTAAGCCGTTTGTCAATTGCAGGATTTAAAGTACTCTGATGATGTAAAAACTCTAAGTTTGCAAGGTGATTAACGTGAAATAAGCCACGGAAATACCTGCCAAAATTAAGCTCGATCTCTTCGAGTTACCCGCAAAGGGTCGCAGTTTTTGCACATCTCTCTGAGCTACTTTTGCAACTGCATGAGCAATCAATCCTGCTGCAACTCCATCTGCGATCGAAAACGTCAGCGGCATGATCAAAATCACTAAAAATGCTGGAATGGCTTCTGATAGATCAGTCCAATCGATCGAGCGGACACCACTCATCATCATCACACCGATTATGACGAGCATTGGAGTTGTTGCAAAAGCAGGAACAGCGGCAAATAGTGGAGCAAACACGGTCGAAATTAGAAATAGAGCGGCAACGACGATCGCGACAAATCCACTCCGTCCCCCTTCAATAATTCCGGCTACCGAGAGTACATAGGGCATCGTAGGAGTACTCCCAATCAATGCTCCAAAGGCTGTACCCAACCCGTTAGCCAGCAGAGCAGGTTGAGAACGGCGCAATTCACCCTCGGCGTTCAATTGGTTCATCTGATGCCCCAATACATTCAGCGAGCTAATCGAATCTGACAGCGACACAAATAGCAAAATAAACACCACTGCAATAAAGTTCCCTAACTGTGACCAACTAAGATACTGCACTCCAGCGATCGCTTGTCCCATCAATTCCTGTGGAAAGTGCGGCAAGGTGAAAATGCTCTGAGGGAAAGGAGCCACACCACAACTCCACCCCAGCAAAGCAGTGCCAACGATGCCCAACGACAATGCCCCTTTAACTCGTCGAATCATCAGTAGGATTGTTAACAGAATCCCAAAAATCGCAATTAATGTAGCAGGCTGCTCCAAGTTCCCTAAAATCGTCGGGGTTGTCGTCCCTGCGGCAATAATACCTGCGCCTAGATGGGGAGAAGCAACCTTTCCCGATAGTGCAATGTAGGACAGGAATAAGCCTAAACTGACCACCATTGCTTGCTTCAATGAATTGGGAATGGCATCGTTTAGGGTGCGACGAAAGGGACTTACTGAAAGCACAGTGAATAGAATGCCTTGTACAAACGCAGCGGTGAAGGCTAAACGCCAATTCATTCCCATGCCAAGCACGATCGAGAAAGCAAAGAGCGCCGCTGTCCCAGTCCCCGCACTCACCGCAAAAGGATAGTTTGCAAGAACACCCACTAAAAAGCTGGCAACTGCTGAACAAAGTGCAAGTGCGACTACAATCTGCTCAAATAAGTCTCCAGGCTGCTTTAGAAACACAGCATTACCTAAAATATGAGCATTCACCACCAGCGTTGGAGCGATCGCCATAAACGTGGTAAGACTCGCCAGCCATTCAGTCCGATAGTTTGTGCCTAGCTGCTCAAACTGGAAATACTGGCTGATTTGTTCTGGTAATGATAACAACGTTGGTTTGAAGGGAACAGTTCTTTGCTTGAGCATGGAAAGATACCGATACAGGATGGGGGCAAATTTCGATTCTTCAGAAAGCCTCTACAGTGCTAGACGACAACCTTATACTTCTGTCGGGCGGGGAAGCTTCAATCAGTTGCCACAGAATCGGCGCAAGGTGTCTCCACCGATTTGGATCTCCGTCTTGAACGACAGGAATCTCTCGATCGAGGGTTTTCCACTCTTGCAAACTCTTCCGCTGACTACTCATACAGACCATGATTTCGCCTTCATCGCAGTACCACACGACAGAAACCAACTCGAAGTTGATCGATTTCACCTCGCGCATATTTCCGATCGCATAGTGCAAGTCAGCAGCACTCAAATTGGCACAATCCAAGTCGGCAGAACTCAAGTCAGCGTATTTCAGGTTGGCAGAATGCAAGTTGGCAGAACTCAAGTTAGTAAAACTCAAATTTGCAAAACTCAGGTTGGCATGATGCAAATCAGCAGAACTTAAGTTTGCAGAACTCAAATCGGTAAAACTCAAATTGGCAGAACTTAAGTTTGCAGAACTTAGGTCGGCATGATGCAAATTGGCGTTCCGCAAGTTGGCATTCCGCAAATCAACAGAACTCAAGTTAGTAAAACTCAGGTTAGCATTCCGCAGATCAGCGATCGCACCTTCTTTCCCGTTCGACTGAATCCATCGCTGGTGCTGTTCAATCCTTGCCTTGATTTCTTCGTTGATGATTGCCATGATTAACCACCTTGCTAGTTGAGCGGGGAAGCGCTTTGCTGAACTGTCTTTATCGTAGAAATTCAGCGCAAGGGAAACATCTGAAGAAAGTCTCGACTGCGATTCAACTAAATAAAGTCAATCCGATTCACTTTCGTTGATTGACTCAGCAGAATTGCTTATATCTTTCGTTGATTAGTCATGCCTCTTGCTAAAGAGAACTTGACCCAGGCGATCGCTCAAAGACCTGAGTTCGGATTAACGCTAGGCGGTTAATCATAGATCCCGATGCGTAAATGGTTTTGCATTTTCACCCGAATAAGTTGCTGCAATCTGACCATTTCCAACCAGTTGATACTTATAAGTCACTAATCCTTCTAAACCCACCGGACCCCGTGGCGGCATCTTTTGAGTACTAATGCCAACTTCGGCTCCAAATCCATATCGAAAACCATCTGCAAATCGTGTCGAACAGTTGTGATACACACCCGCAGCATCCACTTGATTCATAAATTGCTGTGCGGTTTTGGCATCTTCAGTCACGATCGCATCAGTATGCTTTGATCCGTAAGTGTTGATATGTGCGATCGCGTCTTTGATCGAATCCACAATCTTGATCGCCAAAATCAAATCACTATACTCAACTGCCCAATCCGTTACTTCTGGAATGTTCAAAATCTCACGAGTTCGTTCATCGCCTCGGAGTTCAACATTCTTCGCTTGGAGTGCAGGAGCGGCTTCGAGCAAAAATTCAGACGCGATCGCAGAATGTACGAGTAAAGTCTCGATCGCATTACAAGCAGCCGGATAATGCGTTTTAGAATCGACTGCGATCTGAATTGCTTTCGGAATATCAGCGGCTCGATCGACATACAAATGGCAAATTCCATCCGCATGACCTAACACCGGAATCCGAGTATTATCCTGGACAAATTTCACAAACGAATTCGATCCGCGTGGAATAATCAGATCCACAGATTGATCGAGTTTTAATAACTCTAGTGTTTCCTCTCGTGTTGTCAGAAGTTGCACCACAGACGGATCAATTTCTGTTTGCGAAAGTCCTTGATGAATTGCTTTAACTAATGCTTCACACGATCGAATTGCTTCCTTCCCACCTTTGAGAATAACACCATTTCCTGATTTGATCGCAAGGCTGGAAATCTGCATCACTGCATCCGGTCGCGCCTCAAAAATCACACCGAGAACGCCTAGAGGACAGCTAATTCGTTTTAGGATTAGACCCTCATCGAGTTCGCGATGAATCTGGACGGCTCCAATTGGATCAGCTAACTTGCCAACATCGCGCACACCGACGATCGCACTTTTCAGTTTCGCCTCATCCAACTTCAATCGGGCATACAACGCAGATGCAATTCCGTCCAATTTTGCCGCCTCACAATCTGCTGCGTTTGCTGCAAGAATTTCACTGGAATTCGCTTCTAAAGCATCGGCAATTTTCGCGATCGCATCATTCCGAATTTCGGTTGATGTTACTGCAAGCTGTCGTGCCGCCTTCTGTGTTTGCTGTGCCAAAGTTGTGAGTGAAATTCCAGTAAAAGCAGTCATGATCGATCGAAACGCAACCCATCAATCATACCGAAGATTGATAAGCTCCAGAAAATCATTCATGCGATCGATCTTGATTTCGTGCGATCGCAGTTTGCGCCATCGATTTCTGAATCGCGACAGGAACACCAATGTAGTCAGCGATTTTATGCTGCTCAAAAATCATTTCACAGATCTTCCACTGCCCATCCTCGTAACGGAAAATGAACCGATTCATTCCCTGATCCAAAATCGCAGGAAAAGCAGTGGGTAAAGGCTGTTCTGACACCACTTGAATCACCAACATATGAGCCACGATACAAGGACGACCCTGCTCATCCATAAACAAAACATGATTCGCAAACAAGTGGCGAAGTCCATACGTCGGAATCGCTAGACCTACCATTGCTCCTTTTCCTTGGGCATATCCCATGCCATGATTGATAACAATGTCATCGGTGAGTAAGTCAAACACTGCGTCTTGATGAAGCGCCCCACTCGACCATTCAAAGCGGTGAAGGATTTCCATCATCTGTAATCGGTCTTCTAACGTTAGTGCTTTACCGTCAGCCGTGATCAAAGGTTTGCGATCGAAAAAGGCTTGCGGCAGTACCAGTTGACTCATCATTTGTGAGGTCATGCAATTTCTCCTTCGTTGTATGAATGAAAGTAGAGAACTAGCGCTCTTGTGCAGTGGGACGAATCAAGAGTTCATTAACAGCAACGTAATCCGGTTGAGATAACGCATACACGATCGCGGTTGCAATATCTTTGCTTTCCAGCGTTTTCATCGATCCATAGAACGCTTCTGCCATGTTCTTTGTCTCAGCATGAGTAATGTGCTGTACCAACTCAGTCGCAACCACACCCGGTTCAACGATCGTGACGCGGATATTATGGCTAGAAACCTGCTGACGTAGCGACTCTGAAAATGCACCCACTGCGAACTTAGTCGCACAATACACGGCTCCATAGGGTTGAGCCACTCGACCTGCAACTGAGGAAACATTCACAATATGACCCGCCTGCTGCGATTTCATCAGCGGTAAAACGGCATGAGTCGCGTACATTAGCCCCAAAAGATTGACATTCACCATGCGCCGCCAGTTTTCTGTATCTGCGCCATCAATCGGTCCTAGTAGCATCACGCCTGCATTATTAATCAAAATGTCGATCCGTCCCCAAGCTGCCTGAACTTGCTCGACTAGGTTTCGCACTTGAGCTTCATCTGCTACATCTGCCTCAATCGCGATCGCAGTTCCACCCTGGTCTTGAATCTTTTGGCGCAAACTTGCTAATCGATCAGCGCGTCGAGCCGCAAGCGCCACTTTTGCCCCCGATGCGGCAAGGTCGATCGCGGTTGCTTCACCAATTCCAGATGATGCACCTGTCACAATCACAACTTTGTCTGTTAGATTTCCTGTCATCGTGCTTCAACTCCTAGCAATGGATTCAAGCAGCTTGCTTTTAGCGGTTTGCCCAATCAGATTAGAAGATTCGCTGGAGGAAGTCTTTCAAATAGTTGCGGTTTTTGCGAATTATTGCTGTGTACATTGACGAAAGTGTCGAGGGGTAGCGCCCGTCTGCTGTTTGAACGAGGTTGTGAAATGACTCTGATTGGAAAACCCACAGGAATCTGCAATGTCAGATAGGGGCATTTGAGAGTTTTGTAAAAGCTGTTTGGCGCGATCGACTCGCTGTCGAAGCAAATATTGATGAGGCGAAATACCAATTGCCTGCTTGAAGCAGCGAATGAAATGATAGCGGCTCATGCCAACAACCTGCGCGATTCGCTCCAATGACAAAGTTTCTTCAAGATGCTCGTGCATATAGTCCACAGCGGGACGTAACTGATAACTCGATCCATTCCCAAAGTTGTCTCTTAACCTGGGTTTTTCCACGGTGTATTTTTTGAGCAAGTGAACAGAAAGTGCGGTCATCAGAGAGTCAACGTAAAGAAAGTTGATGGATTGAGCGCTCTGCATTTCTAGTTCTAAAAGCTGCTCAATGTGTCCGATTACGGGGTCGAAGTGTGTCAACTGCGGCTGCAATTCCATCGATCGCCCTTCAGTCTCTTCGTAAGCGCTCAAGGAGATTTGAGCCAGGTCAAGCGTCAGGATGGAAAAGCGGCTTTGTGCATCACATTTTGCTTGATGAGAGAGCGCAGCAGGAAAGAGTGTCGTCGAGTGTGTTACCTTTGCGACTTGAACCTTTCCATCTAAAGCAAATTCGACGGGCGTAGCCTCTTCAAAATGCAAGATGACAATTTCGTGGTGGGGATGTGAATGCTCTGGAGTTTCAAGAAAAGGTTCGTCATATTGACCGAAGTAGAACCTTTTCTGCATCGAAAAGGACTGCGTAGGCGCATCTACTACAATTCGCCTGTGGGCTTCCTCTGTTAGCGATTTCTCTTGCAGATCAACGATCAATCCCTTCTCGCTGCTCATACTGCCACCTCGGACATACTGGATCGATGAATGCTCTCGTGCATCAGCATGAGATCGCCTCAATGGTTTTAACTCAGCATATCCGAAAGGTAATCCGCAGTCGCTTCCACAAGCGCGATCGTCATCAAATCGTAGTGATCGGATAGGTGCGAATTGCTGGATCGACAGTTGCAATTACTAAATTGTGATATGAAGCTTGACAAATCAACATTCGATCAAACGGATCGCGGTGTAGAGATGGTAAGTTTTCTAGCTGAATTACGCTACTTTCACCCAAATCAAGGTTTATAATCTGGTGTGCCTCTCGCTGCTGTGGTAGATAGGTTGCAGGATGACTGGGTAAAGGCAATTTACCTAACTGATATTTGACAATCACTTCCCAAATGGAAACAACGCTCAAATAGACTTCATTATCTGGATCACGAATGGCATCGCGTGTAGAAACCGTTAACTGACTGTCTCCACTGATGAACCATAGGAAAATATGTGTATCAAGCAGAATTTTCATTGACCTTCAAATGCACTGAGAATATCTTCTGGCAAAGGTGCATCAAAATCATCTGGAACCGTAAACTCTCCAGCACACAAACCAAAAGGTCTAAGTTGTTTTTGAACGGGTTTAAGTTCTGCGATCGCTAAATCTTCCCGAACAATCATCAGCGTTTCACCCGCTTCGACTTGTTGAAGGTACTTGAGCGGATCACGTTGAAGTTCATCGATCGATACACTTTGCATAAAATCGCCTCGTGATTCTAACTCAGCATATCCGAAAGGTAATCCGCAGTAGCTTCCACAAGCGCGATCGTATCTTCATACAGCATTCGAGTCGGTCCCAAAACTCCAATACTTCCAACCGGAACAGTCCCACGATTGTAAGTTGATGAAATTAACGAACAAGCCCGAATCGGCTCTAATGGATTTTCTGAGCCGATCCGAATCGAAACTCGTCGCCCTTCTGCATCGGGTTGATCAAAAATCAATGGCATAAGCTGATCCTGTTCTTCTTCC
This sequence comes from Leptolyngbya sp. AN10, assembly GCF_050565645.1. NCBI lineage: Bacteria > Bacillati > Cyanobacteriota > Cyanophyceae > Leptolyngbyales > Leptolyngbyaceae > Leptolyngbya > Leptolyngbya sp. AN10. The sequence continues at coordinate 142,810 of NZ_JBNXVP010000003.1, read as the reverse complement.
AACAAATGCAGAATCATTTGGACTTGATTTAGCTCTGAAAATTCTGGATGTCTGAGTACTTCAGAAACACCGCTAATCATCAATTGAGACGGAACAGATGATTGTGCTAACCGATGCAGTAAGTCCGACAGCACCGAAGTCAATAAGGAACTATAACGATCGAACTCTCGCCCCAACTCACCCCAATCCAAGGTTTGGATTTCCGAGAGCGATCGACCACGTAGCTGTTCCGATAAAAAGTTCGAGAGAATTTTCAACTCTCGATCGACAATTTCTGCATCCGGTTCCTCAGCAACAGGCGGCAATTCCATCAGTACCGATTGAGTCTCATACGTATCAGTGACAACAATCAACATGACTCGATTCGCATCGATCGGGACAAGCTGGAGATGTTTTAACTGCGTCGTATGCGTCATGGGCATCGTGACGATCGCAATATAGCCGCTCAAAGTTGAAAGAATCTGCGCCGCGCCTTTCAGCACCGCTTCAAAGCTCCATTTGTCCCAATTTAAGCGATCGTTCAAAATCTGCTCGAATTGGATCGCGACTCCGGGAGACGGCTGAATTAACTGATCGACATAGATTCGATAGCCTGAGTCGGAAGGCACTCGACCCGCTGAAGTGTGCGGCTGGAATAGAAGTCCGACCTTTTCTAAATGCCCCATTGCATTGCGAATCGTGGCAGAACTCACACTCAGGTTGAATTCTTTCACCAACGCGCCCGATCCCACAGGTTCCGCTGTGGCGATGTAGTGTCGAACGGTTGCCCAGAGAACTTGCTGTTGACGATTATTAAGAGGGGGATTTATTGACATTTTGAAATGACGATCGCGCTTTAATCGAATTGAGACTAAGATAGCACTTTCCTCATTTTTACTTTAGATTTCGGTCGCGCATCGTAGCAAAACCGACGAATTGATTAATAACGCGGGATCGAACGATCGACCATTGCGGAATACGCATCAATTCCACCTGAAATATTTTTAACGTTCGTAAATCCTTGCTGTACGAGCCAGTTACACATTTGTGCCGATCGAACTCCGTGATGACACAGCACTAAAGTTTCTGTTTCAGCATCAAGCTTGCTGTGAATCTGCTCAGACCATTCGGAAAACTCACTTAATGGCAAGTTTTGAAACGCTGGAAGGGAGGCAGTTTCGACTTCCCAAGGTTCGCGCACATCGACAAATTGAATGTTCGGACGATCGAGACATTGGGCGAGATCTTGAACTGTGATTTGAGAAAAAGACATGATTTAATTTGGCTAAGAGGATGTTTGAGAAGTATAAAAAGCGGCTTTGCTGCGTTGCGAGTCCACCCGGAAATAAATCTCCGGGCTAATGGAGGAAACCCCGCTGAAGCGGACTGAGAGCGTAATTCGGAGTTCTTAGCCCAGTTTAGTGGGCTTCCCCTGATTAGCCCGGAGATTTATTTCCGGGCGGGTGAATGTGATAAACGATTGCTTTTCAAACACCCTCTAAGATTGCAACGGTAGCACAACAGTAAAAGTACTTCCCTGATTGAGTGTACTGTCAACGGTGATGCTGCCACCACAAGCAGAAACTAATTGCTGCACGATCGCAAGTCCCATTCCTGAACCGGGAATCGTTTCGACGTTAGACCCTCGATACATTGGCGTGAAAATGAATTCTCGATCGCGCTCTGAAATTCCAATGCCCTGATCTTGAACTTCGAAAATGAGTTGATCTGCACGACAATTTACGTTGAAATAAACTTCGCGTCCAGAATATTTAATGGCATTCGTGAGGAGATTCAGCAAAATCTGCCTCAGCATCATTTCATCGAATTCAATCATCGATCGCAAAGACAAATTGGCGAATTGAATTTCTGTATGAGCATAGATTTGTTCAACTTCAAAAATAAGCGCATTGCAGAATGTAGAGAGATCAATCCAAGATGGTTTTAGTGATAGTTTTCCAGATTGGCAGCGACAAAAAATTGATGCTCGATCGAGAAATTCTGCCATTCGTTGTACAGAACTTCGAGCCAGCGCTAAATGATCGAGTTTTTGCAGCGATCGAGCCGAAAGTTCTTCTTGCTCCATCAGTTCAATCCAATCTAAGGTAATGAGCATCGTACTCAGTGGCGTTCGGAGTTCGTGATCGACTGTATGTAAAAGCTCTCTTTGTTTTTGATTAGAATTTAATTGTTGAACTAATTTAACCTGTGTTTGATGTTGGCGAAGTGTCTCACGAATGACAGTATCGAGCACTGTTTCTTGATAGGGATTCGTCAAACAAGGCAAATCGATCGACATTTCACAAGACTGATTTTCTGAATCAAAACACACGAGCGGAATTTCAGCGACCTCGATCGCGCCCACAATTTTACTTTCGATTTTTTGTCGATCGATTAATACTAAATCAGGCTGTTCATCGACCATCAAATCTGTTAGATTCTCTGATGCAACAATCGTTTTATAGCCTAAACGCTGTAGTCGATATTTCAGATCTAATCCAATCCAATGTTCTTTTGAAATAACCAACACTTTAACGATCGACATACAATCTAAATCCGTCTGGTTCGCGCTCATCAGCATACAAAAAAATGCGTCTGTTATTTGTCGAAGATGATGTCGAATTTTCTGAACAACTCAGTCAAATTCTCAAACAGCATTATGCCGTAGACATTGCAACTGATGGGGAAACGGCTTGGAAATGGTTGCAACTTGTAAACTATGATGCGGTGATTCTTGATGTGATGTTGCCTAAATTGAATGGGGTTGAATTGTGTCAACGCATTCGAGAGGCAGGACAGCAGGTTCGGATTTTGTTGCTCACCGGACAAAGCACGATCGACGATCGCATTATCGGACTCGATGCGGGAGCCGATGATTATCTGATCAAGCCTGTGGGATTTCAGGAAGTCTTGGCGCGGTTAAGAGCGTTATTACGTCGCCCTTCATTCATTGCTTCGACCCGGTTGGAATGGGGCAATCTTCAGCTTGATCCAGAGCGTCATCAGGCGACATTTGCAGGAAAAACGATCGCGCTGACGCTCAAAGAATACTTGTTGCTGAAATTATTTTTGCGCCACGGCGATTGGGTTCACAAACATAGTGTGATTTTGGAACAGCTTTGGAATCTCGACTGTGATTTGCCGAGCGAGGAAGCGGTTCGAGCGCACGTGAAAGGCTTGCGTCGAAAGCTTAAAGCGGTGGGAGCAGGAGATTTGATTGAAACTGTTTATGGGGTTGGATATCGGCTTAATCCTGCGTATTTAACCCCAACTCGATCGACGCATCCAACCGTCCTAATTGTGGCAGAGCAAAAACCAGCCGAAACGATGAAAGAATTGCTAGAACCTTGTGGTTTGTCGATCGCATTATCGATCGAGCCTGCCGCTTTGCTCAAAACACTGGATCTCACCCAGCCCAATTTATTAGTTCTAGCCGCAGATGCCACTGGATTAAATCGGTTAGCTTTGTGTCAAGTTATCCGACGCGATCGCCGCTGGAACTGGTTGCCGATCGTGTTAATGATGGCGACAACCGATCCAGAGATGGTCAATCAAGGATTTGCAGCGGGAGCCGATGATTTTGTTCACGATCCGATCATTCCGCATGAATTGACGAATCGCGTTTTAAATCGTTTAGAACGGGTACGTCAATTACAGAAACGATTTCAAACGAATTAGATCATCGATCGACGTTGTGCAATTACATACAAATTCGCTGCAAATTGATTCAACAACCAGGTTCTTTCGGCTAAATGATTCAACCGATAAATCTGACTCAACAACGGCGTGAAGACCTTTGCAAATGGCGAATCTGGCGTGTATCCAAATGATGAAAACGAAGGCAATACTTGGTGATATCCAGATTTCACTGGAACGAATCCGGTATGTAGCAACATTCGTCGAATTTCTGACAGAGAATACAATCGCTGATGGGGAGCCACCTTAAAGAAATTACGATTGAGAAATTCCGTATACGACAAATGATTGGGCAAAAATGTAATGAGAAAATAGCCATTCGGTTTCAGAATCCGATAAAGCTCTTTCAGCGATTCAAAATCATTTGCAACGTGTTCTAAAACGCCGCTACTAATTACCACATCAAAAGAATTATCTTCGTAGGGCAAATGATACGGATGCGTCAATTGCGAATAAATTAAGTTCGATCGCTGTGAAAAGATGCCAAAATCGCCCGCTTCAATATCACAGCCGTGAATTTCGATATTGTCATCTGCGAGATGCGATCGAATCATAAACGCCGTCTCAGCACTCTTACAGCCCCAATCCAAAAATCGATGCTGTCCTTCCAGATAAGGCTTGAACAAGTCGAAGGCTTCAATCCGCCGCCGCAGCATTGGAAACGATTCGAGATTTTCAGGAAAGTCGAGGTCTTTCGATCGAGCTTCCTCACGATAAAGCTGGACAAGCTGCTGACTGAGTTCCATAGATTAAGCAACGACAATTTTGTGAAGGTTTAACTACGATTAAACCAAGTCACGCTCTTTAACATCTGACAAAAGATAGAAGTTCGGTTTTCCCTACCCAAGAGCAATTTGCATAATTTTGCAATCTTCTGTTACATTAGTTTACAGAAAGAAACAGAACTTTACAGGAGGTTCCGATGGTCATTCTCATCAGTCTGTTTGTGGTTGGCTGGGTCGCGGTAGCTTTGCTGGGTTCGATGACGTACTTTCTGGGCGAACAAAGCAAGCCGATCCACGCTCGAAACTGGCGATCGACTAAGTTTGAAATGCTCTCTAAATCGATCACCGGAACCTCGATCGATTACAGCACTCGTATTCCTGCCTTTGATGTAGCAGATGCCTACGCGAGTGCAAATTTGCCGAATAGATAAGGTTTTTTAGTCTTGACTTCTCTCTTCTAGATTCGCCCTTTGCTGTGACTGGCAAGGGGTTTTTTATTAAACTTGTTCTGAAAATCGAAGATGCTCACCGAATGGAATTTGGGGCTACACAAACAAAGTGCGTCTGCACGCACTAACAGCCATCTTGTCTTAGAGAGTGTTTAAGAAGTAATCGCTCATCGCACTCACCCGCCCGGAAATGAATCTCCGGGCTAATCAGGGGAAGCCCACTAAGGAGATTTATCGAAAACAAATTACCCGCTGTCTTCGGCTTCGCTCAGTCAGCTAGAGATCGCGCCCTGAGCGAAGCCGAAGGGCAGTCTTTCAAGCGGTAAGCTCTTTCGTAGAAATCTCCTAAACTGGGCTAGGAACTCCGAGTGATGCTGCCAGTCCGCTTCAGCGGAGTTCCCCCCATTAGCCCGGAGATTGATCTCCGGGCGAACTCGCAACGCAGCAAAGCCGCTTTTTATACTCCTCAAACACCCTCTTAGTCCGCCATTGCGGACTTCGTTTGTATAGCCGCGAATTCTATTCGCCAGGGCATTTGTAATTTTAATCCTGGATATAATCTCGATCGCTTAACAAACACTGTTCTGCCCGAACAAATTCCCGTCCCAAATACGCCGCATGATCGAGCCGACTAATACAACAAGTTTCCGGCTTCTCAAAGATTTCGATACACAATTCCTTCGCCGTCCGACCCTTGAAAATCTTGCTCGGTCTGCGCTTCAATTCAACCCCACAAGGAAGCGGCTCACCCGTCTCTGGGTCACAAGCCAATCCCTTCTCGTTGATCGTGTTCGTGTAGTGTTCTGCACAGATCAGCCGAGAAGCTCGATCGACATAAATAATAAAGTAACCATTGGGATCAAGTTCGATGAAGCGATTTGACAACTTATCATCGAACATTACCGGATCAAAAACTGCTTGAGTCATGTCATCAGAAATATGGATCTAACTGAACCATTCTAGATTTTGAAGTCGATCGTTTGTTGCTTAAACGGCAATTCTTGATTAATTGCATCAATTTCTTGCTGTTCGAGATCGTTCACTTGATCAATGTGCGATCGCAGAATTTGAGACAACCGACTGTTATAAAACCGATGCAACGAATGATTTGGAGTCGCTGGAAATCCCCGCCGCTTCTTATGTCTACCGCCTGCGCCCGGATCAAACAATTGAATGCCGTTTTGAATTCCCCACTCGATCGGGGCATAGTAACAGGCATCAAAATGTAAACAGTCAATTTCCTGAGTACAGCCCCAATAGCGACCGTATAAGCGATCGCCTTTCGTCAAACAAAACGACATCCCGATCGGATGATGCTCATTTCCTTCTGCGTATGCGGCAAAGAAAACGACTCGATGCCGATAGTTGGAATAAAGCTGCTCAAAGAATTTCTTCGTCAGATACTTACTGCCCCACCAGCCGAACTTATCGCAAGTATCGCTGTAGAAGTTGTACATCGTCGGAAACATCGATCGCGGAATGTCATCCCCCGTCAGCACTTTGAATTCTAATCCTGCATTGACTACGGCTTTTCGTTCCCGTTTAATATTGCGACGCTGATTGGCATTAAACGCATTTAAATAATCATCAAACGTCTGATAATTCTGATTTGCCCAAATGAAATTATGGTGCAGCCAAGAGCTAAATCCATGTCGTTCCATCACGGGTCGCCATTCGGGATCAACATAGAGAAAATTACAGCCCGAAATCCGATTGCGAGAACAAAAATGATCGATCGCACTCACCATCATTTCAGTGAGTTCGTCCTCATCTTCTCCGGGTGCAATCAAAAATCGATACCCTTCAGCGGGTGTAAACGGCGACATTCCTAATAATTTTGGGTAATACTGAACGCCCAATCGATCGGCTAAATCTGCCCATTGATGGTCAAACACAAATTCGCCGTAACTATGACCTTTGATATACAAAGGAGCCGCAGCGATCAGTTCTCGATCGCGCCAAACCGTTAAATGATTCGGCATCCAACCGGATCGAGCCGTTGTACTGCCGGAAATCTCCATATTGTGCAACCAGTCCCACTCCAGGAACGGCGTTTTCAGCGGCATTGCCAACGCATCCCAGGCAGCCTGCGGAACTTCAGAAATCTTATTGATCCAAGCGATCGACGTGCGGGGCTGGAATTGTTCAACCATAACCAGAGATTAGTAGCTTCATACAGCGTAATAGATTTGCCCAAATCTGGCATAAGAGAGTGAAATTCCCCGATCGGGGTATGGTGATTGAGAAAAATTTCTTCAACAATGGCAAGAAGTCGATATCACGGCTAAAGTAAAGACAGATTTTTAGCGCAAATTCGCTCGAAATCACTGATCTAGCGGATGAACTTGATGGTTTTATATCGATAATCTGATGTTTCTGCGTTTGATCTAGTGATTCCGCGATCGCGGTAAGCTTTTCAGTGATTCGTTTTTCTGTGCGTTACTTTCATCATCAGTCCTGCTCTACTCTGCTGATTCGTTCCCTCACCCAGTCACCAAGGGCTTATGGCAAAGTCACGACAATCTTCATTCCGCCGTATCCTGCTGAGACGCTTATTACTGCTCAGTATTCCGGTGCTATTAACGGGTGAAGTCGTCGCCTACAAAAAAGCCCGCTCTGGTCTACTCGAAACCGCCCGTCATAACCTTACTGCCAGTGCCGTTCGTAAATCCGAATCTCTCCAAACCTCGATCGCGAATCTTCGATCGAATCTCGCCCTCGCCACAACCTCTTCAGCGCTTCAAACCGACTCTCCTCAATCGACCTACGATTTTCTAGAGCAGCTTCAACGCACTTCCCCAATCTCGCTTCAGTGCATTCAATTAATCAACATTCGCGAAAGAACAGTCAAAGCCAGCACGTGTGGCAGTCAACCGATCGCACAATTCCCGCTTGATCCTTGGAACAGTCCTGCTGCTTCCGATGGAGCAAATCCGAAAAATATTCAAGTTGCACTCGCTCAACCGTCACGAGTTGGAGCTGAAGCGTCGATGGATCATCAGTTAAATCTTGTGCTGAGTGCTCCTGTAACGGTTCGATCGAACAATCAAACAACTCGATATGCACTCAGTGTCCAAGCTTCGCTCTATTCTAAACCCGAACCTGCGCTCAATGCGATGACTACGGGTTACACGGTCGTAATCGATGACACGGGCGTAATTTTGGCTCACCCGATCGCAGAACGGATCGGACGCAATATTCGCCAAGAAGCTAACGCCCAACAACTTCAGCAAGTGTTTGAGAACGCGATCGCAAATAGCACAGTTGGCGATCGTGCCACCAATCAACAGGAATCGCTTGATCCGGTTTTATTCGAGGAAAATGGTGCGGAATGGTTGGCAGGCGGTAGCGCGATTCAAGTGGCACTCAAGAACGGTGAATCTTCGACTTGGGTGGTGTTAGCAGCAACTTCAGTCGATAGTGCTCTCTATGGTTTAGCCGATATCAAGCAAGTTCTGATCATTCTCACGCTCGGATTGTTAACGGCAATTCTACTCGCGACTTTATATCTGACTCGCGATCTCGCACGACCGATCGAGCAATTAAGCGAATATGCCCTCAAAATCCGCAAACGCCTTGACGGAGAACGCGCTCCCAAGAATTTCAAAGTGCGAGAACTCAACTATCTAGCTGAAGCGCTCGATAACATGGTCGAACGTTTAGAAGAACGTGCCAGTGAACTCGAAGCCGCTTGGCAAGAAGCCCAATCTGCCAACCAAGTCAAAAGTGAATTCCTTGCCACCACATCTCACGAACTGCGAACTCCGCTAAACGGCATCATTGGCTGTATCCAACTGGTGCGAGATGGGTTTTGTGACAGCCGCGAAGAAGAACTGGAATTTCTCAATCAAGCCGACAAATCCGCTAAACACCTACTACAAATCATTAATGATCTACTCGATCTCGCAAAGATCGAAGCGGGCAAAGCGGATTTGAATTTACAGCCGATCGAGATTCAGCATCTTTGCCAAGAATGTCTCAAAATGGTGCAGCCCACCGCAGATTTGAAGCGGCTCAAGTTGATGTTTCACTTTAATGCAGAGTGCGATCGAGTTTCACTCGATAAATTACGAGTCAGTCAGATGGTGATCAATCTGCTCTCGAATGCAGTGAAGTTCACTCCAGAGGGTGGAACAGTTTCGCTCGTGGCTCGAATCGGATATGGCTATCAACTCGCTCAGGATGTGAGACCCGATCGGAGTCCAATCAATCAAGAGACTTCTTACCTTTGCTTAGAGGTTGAAGATTCAGGCATCGGCATTCCCAAAGATCGCTGGCATCTACTATTCAGACCCTTCCAGCAAATAGATTCTTCGATGACAAGAAAACATGAAGGGACAGGATTAGGACTTGCCCTCACCAAGCGCCTCGCAGAAATGCACGGTGGAACGCTCTCGTTCTGGTCAGTTCCAGACAAAGGCAGCACCTTCCGAATCTGGCTCCCTTGGGTAGAGAAGGCAGAACTTCCGAAGACTAAGACAGATGGAACTGAGGTCACACAGGAACAACCGTTGAGAAAGATTGAAGAGTTGGGGACGCGAGGCTGATTTTCGAGATCGTTCTGTAGAGAGTCGAATCTTTTAACTCGCTTTAATAGCGTGTGAGATAGATAGTCGATCGAGGAAACAAAGATGCAGCCTCATACACAACTTCCAGCCCCAGAAAGTGATTCTCTAGTTCATAAGTTAGGACAAATTGGGCGAATTTTGCGGCTAATTGGATGGTCAGGAATCGTCACTCAGCTTGGTCTCGGAGTCGCCGCTGGAGTTCTCTTACTCTTTGCGATCGCGGGACGAAATTTCAATAGCGCGATCGGTGCTCAAGAACCTAATGTCGCAAGTACAACTCCCGGATTAGGAATTGCTACATTTTGGGCAGTCGCGGCAATTGGGGTACTCCTCTACACCGCATTTCTGGCGTTTCGACAGTTACTTTTTGCGCGTCGATTGCGTCATGCCAATGTCGATCGACATCCGAAAAAAAGCGACATCGTACAAGTGTTGAGACTGGGTATCATTGCAGGTTTTATCGGAATGGCGTTGGGAATTTTAGGGGGCGGATCAGCGTTAGGCGTATTGTTATCGAAAGCGATTTCTCAGCCGCAAGGAGTCGCAATTTATGATCCCACTCGAATCATTCGTCCGCTAGATGTCTTCATCGCCATGTCGAGTATGCTCGCGGTGACGGCGCATTTTCTCGGAACGATCGCATCAGTCGCGACTGTAAATTGGCTCTCGCGTCAGTAAATGCGCTGGAATTGAACTCTGTTGCTCTGGGTACTCTGAACCCGTCAGGCTCCTCTGACGATTCGGGAAATCTACCCGGCTGGCTTATTTATCTAGCGGCTTCAGTATGCAGAGCATCACTCCTCCTGTTCCTTTCGTCGATCTCGCTCCTCTCCACCGACCAATTCAAGCTCAAATCGAGCAGGCAATTCACGGGGTGCTTCAGCGTGGCGATTATGTCATGGGGCAGTCGGTGAACGAGTTCGAGCAGGCGTTTTCTAAAGCCTGTGGGGTGTCGCATGGGGTTGGGGTAGCTTGTGGAACAGATGCGATCGCGCTCGGTTTACAAGCCTGTGGAATCGGTCACGGCGATGAGGTGATTCTCCCTGCGAATACTTTCGTAGCAACGCTGATCGGAGTTTTACGCTGCGGGGCTACTCCGGTTTTAGTCGATTGCGATCCGAAGACCGCTTTACTTGATTTAGTCGCGGCAGAACGAGCGATTACACCGAGAACAAGAGCGATCGTACCTGTTCATCTTTATGGGCAAATGGTCTCGCCTTGTTTGCTGAGAGATTTGGCACATACTTACGAATTGATTATTTTTGAAGATGCAGCACAGGCTCATTTAGCTGAACGCGAAGGCATTCGAGCCGGATCGATCGGGCTTGCGGCTGCCTTTAGTTTTTATCCGAGTAAGAATTTGGGCGCGTTGGGCGATGGGGGAATCGTCGTTACCAAAGATGAAGCGATCGCAGCTAAATTGCGAACGCTCAGAAACTACGGCGCACCTCGTAAATATTTTCATACTGAGCTTGGAACAAATAGCCGTCTAGATTCGATTCAGGCTGCGATTTTGAATGTGAAACTTCCGCATTTACCGAGTTGGAATCGCGATCGCGCTCAAATCGCAGAACAGTACAATGCGCTCTTAAAGCCGTTACAGTCGCGTGGATTAGTTCCGATTTTTAACCAGAGCGGGAAAGGTCATGTCTACCACTTGTATGTGATGCGAGTGTTGAAATCGGAAACGGTCGATCGAGAAACCTTACAAGCACGACTCGAAGCTCAAGGCATTCAAACTGGGATTCACTACCCGTTACCGTGTCACTTACAGCCAGCATTTAAAAATTTAGGCTATCGCAAAGGAGATTTTCCGGTTGCTGAAAGTTTGTGTGAGGAAATTATTTCATTGCCCATGTATCCCGGTTTGACTGAAGCCCAAGTCATTCAAGTAGTTGGCGCGATCGAAGAAAGTCTCGCAACTCCCGCTATTGTTCAACTTCCGGTCTAAAGTCATGCACATTCGGCGTTTTTCATTTCTCGATCGACATTGGAGCGATGTCGTTCTCCTCGGATTGCTTGCGGTTTTGTATGTTCCCTTGCTGGTTCATTGGTATGACGGTTGGATCAGAAAATCGATCAGCATTGAACATGAATATTTTAGTCATGGCATCATCGGTCTACCGTTTGCAGCGAATATTGCTTGGTACAATCGCAAGCGTTGGGTTCGACTCTCTGATCAGGTTGGTTCAGCTAGATTTATCAGCATTGGATTGATGTTGATTGCTGGAGTAATGTATCTGAGTGGACTTCCTGATCCGGTCAATCTTTCATTTCCGATTCTGCTGACTGCAATTTGTCTCTGGCTCAAAGGCTTACCTGGATTCAAACTGCAATGGTTTCCGTTATTGTTAGTCGCGCTTGCAACACCAAACGAAATTCCTTATTTGCTTGCACCTTATACAATGCCACTTCAAAGCTTTATTGCTGGAACCGCAGGCTTTATTCTGAATCAGTTTGGCATGAATGTGACGGTTCAGAACATCTATCTCTTTGTCAACGATCGCTTAGTTGAAGTGGCTCCATACTGTGCGGGATTGAAGATGCTATTTACTAGCTTGTATGTTGCATTGATGATTTTGTACTGGAGCAACAATCTACGATCGCGCTCTTTCTCGATCGTCTTCATGCTTGGAACTATCTTTATTAGCGTTACTGCAAACATCATCCGCAATACATTACTCGCGTTCTTCCACGGTACAGGACAAGACTCAGCCTTCCATTTACTTCACGATGGTTGGGGTGGAGATGTCTACTCGGCAGCGATGCTGGGTTTACTAATAGTGCTGTCAAACCAGATGGAAAAGTTTTTCGCACCATCCAGCCCCAACCCTGATGCTGACCTCATTCGCTAAGTCCAACTTCCCCAAAGTTGCCTTACTGCTGATTCTGATTGGATTGATTTGCTTTGGTGCATTGCCCGGTTACTTATCTGGGGGTCAATGGCGATGGAAGGCTCCCCCACAAGTCACCGTTCTAAATCAGTTGAAAGCACTGAAAAAAGAGGGCATCGAAATTCCAGGTTGGCAATCGATCGAGAAAACTTCAGTCTCGATCGGTGAACGCAAATGGATGTTAGAAAATCTCCAAGATTCCACGCAAACTCAAGCAACCGTTTTATTTTTGCCGCAAGCTCGATCGATTGATCAACCTCAAGTGGAATGGTCAGATCTCGACGGTGCTCAAAGTCTCAAAACCGATTCTCATCGCCAAATCCAAGTCGGTTCAATCACCGTTGAATTTCTTCGAGCTTGGACACCGAGACAAACTTATGCCGTGATGCGGTGGTATGCCTGGGAAGATGGTGGGCATCCGGCTCCGTTTTGGTGGTTTATTCGCGATCGCGCTCTTCAATGGCAAAACCGTCGAGCCGCTTGGATTGCTGTAAATATCAGTTTGCCGATCGAGCCATTAGACGACATCGAACTGCATCGGAGCAAACTCGAATCCTTAGTGCAAACCGTACAATCCACCTTGACGAATCAAGTTCTGCGTTCTAACTCGTAAATTTGGGCATACTGAGGCGGAAAACTCGGATGTCATTCGGGTGCATCTCAATACAATGTAGCTCACCTGAGCTATGGCAGTACCTACTTCAGTTAGGACACTTCTAAGAAGCCCCCCAGCCCCCAAGTTTGGGGGAGCAAGAGTCTTAAGCCCCCAATTCTGGGGGCTTGGGGGCAACTCCGAGGATGTCCTACTCTAAATTTCCACTGCTATAGAAACCCCGCTTGATACGGATTGCTTATCCCATGCGTTTAGTTGAATTGCAATTTCTCCGGTCTGCTCCACGCGGATGGATCACCTCGCTGCTGATGGCGGGCGTGTATTCGATCGCTCCTGCGAGTTCGATTTGGCTCAGTGCCCGAAGCGTTTCGGCTCAACCTTCTGCGCCTTTACCGATTCAATCTCGTCTGTCGCCTCTTGAACTGATTGAGCAAGCACGACAAAGACTCCGTGAATCTACGACGCAGCAAGTTCCAAATACTCCTAATCCGTCCGTTCCTCCTGTGAATTCTTTCGGGCTGTATCGCTTGGGAGCAGGAGACACGATTTCGGTTCAAGTGCAGCGATTTACTGATTTGAACTTTCAAGCGACGATCGACCAAGAAGGCAATATTACGGCTCCATTGTTGGGCAAAGTACCGCTTCAGGGATTAACGATCGCACAAGCCCAAGACCGGATTCGACAAGGTGTGAATCGCTTTGTGATTAATCCCGTCGTATTCGTAGCGCTAACCAGTCAGCGTCCGGTTCTGGTGACAGTCACAGGCGAAATTGCGAAACCCGGACTGTATACGCTATCTCTCCCGCGAACTTCTACAGCTTTATTGTTAGCAGGAGGCGCAACCGGACAGGCAGATTTGCGATCGGTCATCGTCAAGCGTCCCTTATCAGACGGTTCGATGCTGGAAGAAAAGCTGGATTTAGTCACACCCTTACAAGAAGGAACACCACTACCAGATTTGAAACTTCAAGATGGTGATGTCGTTGTCATTCCGAAACTATCCGAACAGGAACAGAACTACGATCGAACTTTAATGGCTCGATCGACATTAGTAAAACCGCAGATCAATGTTCGACTGCTTACCTACGCAAGCAACGGACTTGGAACACTCTCACTTCCAAATGGCAGTACTTTTCTAGACGCGCTTACTGCTGCAAGACCTGGACCTGATACTGCCAATCTTCGTCGAGTTGCGCTCATTCGATTTGATCCAATTCAGAAAAAAGCCGTTACCCGCGACATAGATGCTCGAAGTATTCTCAGCGGCAATATGGCTCAGAACATTCAGCTTGAAGACAATGACGTGATTGTGATCGGGCGAAATCTCGTGGGCAGAATCACTTATGCGCTCAACACTTTCACGCAACCGTTCCGAGATGTGCTCGGCTTCTTATTGTTCTTCCGTGAACTCCGAAATGGAGCCGATAGCTTATTTGGTCCCACTGGGCGCGAGTAGTTAGTTACTTCTATTTTTAGTCAGGGCTTTCTTATGGTTCCATCGATCGTAAAACGTTATTTCTTAGCTGTTAATCGCTACAAGTGGTTGATTCCAGCCGGAGTCGCTGTGGGTTTTGGTGCGGGTGGCGTGGTGGCAATTCAACCCGATCCACCCCCCAGTTTTCTTGCAGAATCTACCTTAGTTTCAAATGCGCCTCCGATTACCTTTTCTACGATCGGTTCTCAAGTGCGCCAACCTGTCGAAGCTTTCACAGAAGATACGCTGCTAACCGATCAAGTCATTGAAGGCGTTGCCAAAGAAGTTGGACTGAAGCCTGATGTTTTAAGGAAGGGAGCCACGATCAGAATTAAAGGCGGCGGTGATCCAAAAGACGCAACGGCTCAAAAAGCGGAAGTACAAGTCACTTACAAAGACGGCGATCAGAAACGTGCAGGTGAGGTGATTAGTCAACTGTCTCGGCAATTAGTCGAACAAAGTCGATTGAACAATTCGGCACGACTCCGATCGATTATTAGCGCGATCGAACAACGCTTGCCCAAAGTAAAGCAAGAACTCTCTGATGCGGAGAGAACGCTTGAACAATACGATCGCACCGAAGGACCTCAATTGTTTGCGGCTCAGGACGGCAATATCATTAAGTCGATCGCAGGCAGTCAACAACAACAGCAACAACTAAGATTACAGCTAGATGGCATCAATGCTCAGATTAGTAGCATCGAAGAAAAGCTCGGACTCGACCCCAATCAAGCGTATGTTTCATCTGCGTTGAGTGCTGATCCGATTATTGCAAGTCTCCGCGCTCAATTACAGCAAATCGAATCGCAAATGTCTGTATTGCTCAAAGATTTGCGTCCTGAACATCCGCAAGTGGTGACATTACAAAAACAACAGCAAGCTTACGAAGAAGAAATTCGTAAACGGGCAACCGAAGTGATTGGCGGAAATGGTCAAGTTGCTCCATTGATTGGAAATGTGCGACAGGATAGTAGTCTTGATCCAGCACGTCAACAATTAGCAAACACACTGGTTAACTTACAAACTCAGAAAGAATCCTTAGAGCAGCAGATTGTTTCAACTGTGCGATCGGAACAAGAGCTTCGACAACAGTTCTCCACCATTCCAAACAAGCAACTGGAACGAACTCGCTTAGAAGATCAAGTCAAGCTGAAGAAGAATCTCTACGATCAAATGCAGCAAAAGCTCGTAGATGCGAGAGCGGCTGAAGTTGAAATCGTCAGTAGCTTAGGATTAGCTCAATCACCAACCGTTTCTCCTACAGGTGTAAAAGCACCAAAGAGTATTCCGATTACGTTAGCTGTGGGCGCGATCGTAGGTCTAGTCGTTGGCGCAGGTGTAATCTTCCTGCTCGATACACTGGAGGGCACAATCTACACCGCAGAAGATTTACGAGAAGCGATTCGCCAAAGAGATGTTGCTATTCTCGGAATTCTGCCGTTGGTGAAATCCTTTATTCCCAATGACAATCCGATTCTAGTGAAACCCGATTCCCCTTATGCAGAGTACTATGAGCGATTCCGAAGTAATTTGCGCCTGACCGAATCGAAGAATCTGCGCGTGATCATGATGATTAGCACGATCGAGAATGAAGGCAAAACGACCACGGCTTATAACTTAGCGATCGCGTCTGCTCGTGCTGGAAAACGGACGTTATTGATCGAAGCGGATTTACGATCGTCTTCTGCCGCTCATCAAGTGAATCTCACGCTTGATCCAGATAGCCAACTCGAACCGCTGCGTTATCTAGGGCAAATTAGCGACTGTATTCGACTCGCTCCTGATGTAGAAAACCTTTATGTTGTGCCGAGTCCCGGTCCTCAAATGGCTGCGGCATCCTTACTCGAATCGAGCGAAATGCGCCGCTTGCTGGAAGATGCACGAGGACGATTTGATTTGGTAATTCTTGATTCTCCGCCGTTGAGCCAGTGTAATGATGCGTTGATTCTAGAACCGTTCACCGATGGAATGGTACTGGTGACTCGTCCGGGTGTGACACAGCGGAGTTTGCTGGAAGAAGCGATCGATCAACTTACTGAAACTGCAAGTTTACGCTTACTGGGTGCAGTGATGAGCGGCGTTGATGTGCAACTCCCACGTGCGGCTGAAGAAGCCCTGATGAATGACGCGAAACAGTGGTTATTTGATCCGAATACGGAAACGGAAAGTGTGGTGATGAGAGATCGGAACTAAACCCGGACGCTCTGCAAATTCCATCCATCTCACCTGAGTTGGACAGATTAGGATTTGAGAGTCAATTTCGCAGAAGTCGCAAAGCTCAGTTTATTTGTGCAATGAATCACAGCATTACACTGCGAAATCTTATCAGCGATCGCTATTCTTAACTGTAACAGTTGGTACGCGGCAACTAGAACTGATGGAGAAATCAAACCTTTGAAATAAGTTTAAGAATTGTTTTATGTATTTCCTAAAAAATGCACTTTTATGTGAGGTAATTAGAAGATAAATAACCACAGAAGAGAGCATCTTCTACTTTGAACGAGTAGACACTCTTCCTAAAAGATAAACATATTTTAGATATTTATAACATCAACTTAAATCAAAAAGGTCTTACGAACCAATGCCAAAATAAACTCATCAATTTGTTTTATGGATTCAATCGATCCCGTTATGAATAGAAAGAAAGGAAAGCCAATATCTGTATCCTTCCCTACAGTTGAGAGATGCTGAGACTGAATAAATAAGAGATACAAAACAAGCGTTGGAGCTATTTTAAGCATGAATAGACGGAGGTTGACTCGTCGAGGCTTTCTGCTTTCTTTGTCGCTCGGATCATTTGCTTTCGTCGCCGCGTGTTCTAATACTCAAGCCAGTAATTTATCAGGCAATACAGGTGCTAAAAAGGTAATTCGGATTGCGATCGGCACTCAAGATCAAGTGATTAATACAGCAACCGGAGGCTCTGTTATTCGCGAAGAGAAATTGCTTGAAAAATACTTGCCTAAGACGGGTAAGTATGAAAACGTGGAATACAAAATCGAGTGGTCAAGCTATACTTCAGGACCTCCAATCACAAACAAAATGCTTGCCAATCAGATTGATATTGGTATGATGGGTGATTTTCCACTGACCATCAACATGACCACTTTTCAGCAAAAAGGTGGGGGTGTAAATACACTCTATATCGGCACATTAGGCTACAGTGCATCTGGTGCTGGAAATGCAGTGCTAGTTCCAAAGGATAGTTCGGTCAAAACGCTGGCAGATTTGAAAGGGAAGCAAGTTTCTGTTCCGTTTGGTTCTGCTGCACATGGAATGTTGCTCAAGGCATTGAAGGGAGCGGGAATCGAGCCAGATAAGGATGTGAAGTTGGTGAGTCAAGCACCGGAAGTGGGTGGAACAAGTTTGCGAACCAATCAGATTGATGCTCATGCAAACTTTGTTCCTTTTGGTGAACTGTTTCCCTTCAGAGGGTTTGCTCGTAAGATCTATGATGGTGCAGAACTTGGTGTTCCGACGTTTCATGGTGTGGTTGTGCGATCGGACTTTGCAAAACAATATCCAGAAGTGGTCGTTGCATACATGAAAGCACTGCTCGAAGCGAATAAACTCTTCCGCGAACAGCCTGAAGCGGTTGCTGCCAAGGTCGAGCAATGGTCTGGGGTTGAGAAGGAAGTGGTGTATATGTTTCTAGGTCCTTCTGGATTGCAGCGGCTTAATCCCAGCATTCGACAGCCGAATCTGGATGCGCTGAATAACAGTGTGACGACCTTAAAGCAATTAGGGCGACTAGATGCCAATATCAAAACTGAGGATGTCACCAAGTTTATTGATGATAGCTATCTAAAACAGGCGATGCAAGAAATGGGGATGAACGATGAGCAAGCTGCGACAGATGCAGATAAGTTCGTCATTACAGGTGAAGATGCGGAAACGAAGCAACCGATTCAGGATGCTAAACTGGCGGCGCAACTGTGGATCAAGGGTGAAGATAAAGTGAGAAGCTATGCCTCGATTCAGAATATGATGACGGCATTGAAAAAGCTTCAGGCAGACGGAAAGCAGGCAATCAGCGCGATCTTTGTTCACGATCGCACAAATGGGTGGAAGCTGTTTGCGGAGAATTCGTTCTTTGTTCGCGGGAATGACGGGATTTCTGCATTCTTGACTGAGAAAGAGGCTCAAACCTTTGCTCAACAGAGTGGCGCTCAGGTGGTCGGATTTAGAGGTTTACAGGAGTTTTACGCACAGGAACCCCAGCCTAGTTTAGCAGTGCGATAAATTCGATGCGCTTTGATACAGTCAGGAATGCACTGGAGGTGAAACAATGTGTTCCTAACTGTTCTATTCACCGATTGGAGGCATTTTTATGTCTAGCTCGTCTTCTGGACGATCGACAAAAGCGAGTATCGCCGATCGCGGGAGTCTTCTGTTTTCACAGGTATTTCAAACATCAGAAAGTACTTCACGGCTCAATCCAGTCAGACTGTTACTACGAGTTCTTTCACTGGTTCTGTTTTTTGGAATTTGGCAATTTCTTTGTGCAATTAAGTTTCAATTCTTTATTAACTTTGCATTTCTGCCTTCTCCTCTAGAAGTGCTGGGTGCAACGGTTAAGTTTTTCTCGAACAATCCAATGGTGCATCTTCAAGCGAGTGTGCTGCGGGTATTGTTGGGATATGCGATCGCTGTATTGTTGGGGGTTAGTTTAGGAATTGTGATCGGCTGGTTTCAAAAGATTGAAGATCTTGTGTTTCTGCCGCTCGAAATTCTGCGTCCAATTCCTGCTGTGGCTTGGATTCCGCTCGCAATTCTAATGTTTCCTGATGCAGAATCGGGAATGATCTACATTACGTTTATCGGTGCATTCTTTCCGATCTTGATTAGTACAATCAAAGGGGTTGAAGGGACGGATTTACTATTACTGCGCGTTGGACAATGCTTGGGGGCGCAACAATGGCACGTCTTCAAAGACATTGTGATTCCGGGAGCAATGCCGAGTATTGCAAGCGGATTAGTCATTGGAATGGGCAATTCTTGGTTTTGTTTGGTGACGGCTGAGATTTTGGCGGGACGCTTTGGAATTGGCTATCTGACTTGGGAATCTTATGTGACTTCTAACTATCCGCCGATCGTGATGGGAATGTTGCTGATCGGACTGATGGGATCGCTGAGTTCCTATGCGGTCGATCGTCTCACTCATGTATTAATGCCTTGGCGCATCACGAAGAAAGGAAACGCCAACTAATTCGGATGTAGAGGATAGCAATCGTGGCAATGTTAATCGAGCAAGGAACTCCACAACAAGCACTCAAAGGACTTGTGGAAGTCGAAGATCTATCAATCTGTTTTAAGCGAAAAGGGCAGCTAATTCCGGTGCTAGAGTCGATCAACTTTACGATCGAACCAGGTGAGTTTGTTTGTTTACTCGGTCCATCAGGATGCGGAAAATCGACTATTCTGAACGCGATCGCAGGATTTATCAAGCCTCATCGGGGTTCTGTGATGGTCGATCGTAAAGCTGTTGTGCGTCCGGGAGCCGATCGCGGATTTGTGTTTCAGCAGTATTCGCTCTTGCCTTGGAAAACCACGTTTCAAAATGTGGAATTTGGGTTGAAGATTCAAGGCATTCCTGCTGAAAAGCGCAAAGAGATTGTAAACTACTATCTCAATCGCGTGGGTTTGTACAAGCATCGTCATTCTTATCCTTATCAACTATCGGGAGGAATGCAACAACGAGCAAGCATCATTCGGGCATTGGTTAACTCTCCTTCGGTGCTGTTGATGGATGAACCGTTTGCGGCGTTGGATGCTCAGACTCGACACATGATGCAGGAACTCCTGCTGGATATCTGGAGTGAGTTGAAAGCAACCGTGATTTTTGTGACACATGACATTGAAGAAGCGGTGTTTTTGAGCGATCGCATTTTTGTGATGGGGGTTAGTCCAGGTCGAATTAAGCAAACGGTTGATGTGTTTCTAGAGCGACCAAGACACACTGATATCATGCTTTCCTCAGAGTTTCTACAACTGAATCGTGAGATCTTTGAATTGATTCGAGAAGAAACGCTGAAAAGCATGGAGTTGGATTAACGTGAGTACTACAGAGGTGATCGCTTCGTTTGGGTCGGCTTCAGCCCCCTAAATCCCCTAAAATTGGGGAACTTTGAGTGAAACAAAGTTCTCCAATTCGAGTAATCCCTCAGATTCAAAGTCCCCCAGAATGGGGGATTTAGGGGGCGAACCCCGAAGAATTTGCCACTCGAAGAATCCATCGAATTCACATTAGACTAAGCTCCAATGTGCTGCAAAAACTCTGGCTGAATCCATTGATTCAAGTTGATTGTTTGTAAATTCTGGTTGCCCGGAATCTGGCTCAATTGATCAATGTGTAATTTCAGCCAGTCCGGGCGGATTTGCATCTCTGAAAAGAAGCGTCCCGACTGGTTGTTCTGGTGCGAATTGCTTAGGATTTGAACAATCATTTCTGGATCGAGATGCGTCCATTTTGCAACTAAAGAGGGTGCGGCTGGCGTTGTGTCGTACCAGTATTGTGCTGCGGATAACGCTCGAAGATAAGCGATCGCAATTTCTGGATATTGTTCTACAAACTCACTTGCTACAACTACACCATAGAATGCAGGTAACGCTTCAGGATTGCACCCTTCAAGGTAGCGAAACTGTCCTCGACGACAAGCAATTTCGTGAAATGGCGCAAAGTGCGCGTAACTATCTGCGTATTGTTCAGAGAACTCGAACGGATCAGCTTGTTGCTTGAAGGGAAGCAAGTTAACTTGATCTAAAAGCTTGGTCGCATTGAGCGATCGTAGTACCATTCCATGTGCAGAAGAGCGCAATGGAACCGCGATCGCTCGTCCGCGTAAGTCATCGACACTTTGAAGCTGAGAACGATTCGGGACAACAACTGCATTGCAAGAACCATCAGGGTTAGTTGAGACAAAGCTAATCAGGCGAGTCTTTTGCTCAATTTCGGCACTGAGCAGCAAGGGATAGTCTCCGAGAACACCGATGTTTAATTGTTGCGATCGCAGTCCATCGACGATCGGTGCTCCGGTGGAAAAATCTTGCCATTGAATTTGGTACTGAGTCGAACTATAGCGACCTTCTTTTGGTAAGAAATGTTCGAGCAATCCGAGTCGCTGCATGATTAGCCCTGCTGTAATGGCAGGAATCGTATTGTTTTGAACTCCTATGGAAAGCGTGAGAACTTCAGGACGTTGGGAGGAAGTGCTACGACGAATGAAACTCGGAGAGCGTAAACGAACCACAGTCGAGGTTGCTTTTTTTGCTTCTAGTAGATTGATTAGTTTTTGGGTGGGATTAAGATTACGCGATCGACGACTTGAGGAATTCGCTGTATTCGTCTGGCTTAAACGTCGAGGTGTGACGAGATACATTGAGCCAGATAGAGCGAATTCCTGAAGTGGAATCGCAGTCATGGTGCCTAGCTCACACTCTGGCTGAAAGTCGAAGTTTGTTGCAAATCCGAGATAGTTCCCCTGCATCATGTAAGTTCGCATCAAACTCATCGTATCGACCGTTTCAAACTGAAGAAATCGATCGAGCGAATGCCCTAGCTCTGACAATCGGGATTCTAAAACTAAACGGCTCGGTGTACCTGGAGGAAGTAGTGCCCATCGGTACTTTCTTAGGTCGGTTAAGCTCAACCATCTTTGTTTGGCGAGTGGATGGTTGTGAGCAACAAATAGATGATAGGAGATGGTGTCGATCGCAGTTGTTGAAAGCTCTGAGAATTCCTCAAAGTTCACATCAGAAATGCCGACATCAACACTTTGGCTGGTCATAGCTTGATACAGCAATTCGGCTGACTCAAACACGAGACATTGAACCTGAATGCTCGGATATTTCTGTCGATATTCAAACACAATTTTTGGCAACCAACCTTCAGCAAGTGCCATCGTGCAGCCGATTTTTAGACTGCCATATTTCCCTTTTTTAATATCTTCAATCTTTTGAATGAGCTGATTTTCAACTTGAATCAGTTTTGCCCCTTCTTCCAATAGAAACTCGCCAACTTCTGTAAGTTGGATCTTACGACCCAAGCGATAAAACAGCGATGTTCCTAATTCGGATTCTAATGATTTAATCTTAGCGCTTACGGCTGGCTGAGTTAGATTGAGCGCATCGGCAGCCTCAGTAAAACTCAAATGACGAGCGACTTCTAGAAAAACTCGAATCTGATAAACTTCCATCGCTTTACAACCTCATGGGGTGTTTGCTGATCATATCAGTCGATTAATTCAATTCGTTTATTAGTTCATAAAATACCGCAATAAGGAAAATCAAAAATGTGCCGCACAATGAAAACAGTCGGGTTTGATGACCTCTTCTGCTGAGTGAACTTCTCTTGTAGAAAGATGTTTCTAATCAAGTCGGTTTCGCTGATTTTTTCTGTAGTGTTTGAGACAGTTTTCAGCGCGAAACTAAAATTCTGTCCATCAATCAGGAGGCTTTTTGGGTGAATACTCAATGGATGAAGACGGATGTGCTAGTCATCGGGGGCGGAACGGCTGGAACAATGGCAGCCATCAAAGCGAAACAAGCGAATCCCGATGGTGAAGTGCTAATTTTGGAAAAAGCAAATATCCGTCGCAGTGGCGCGATTGCAATGGGAATGGATGGCGTGAATACGGCTGTGATTCCCGGCAATTCGACTCCGGAACAGTATGTGAGAGAAATTACGATCGCCAATGATGGAATTCTCAATCAGAGTGCCGTTTATCAAACTGGGAAACTCGGCTTTTCTGTGATTCAAGAACTCGAAAAGTGGGGCGTAAAGTTTCAAAAAGATGCTCAAGGCAACTATGACCTCAAACAAGTGCATCGAGTCGGTAAGTACGTTTTGCCAATGCCAGAGGGAAAAGATCTAAAAACGATTCTGGCGCGTCAAGTGAAGCGTCACAAAGCACAAGTCACGAACCGAGTAATGGCAACTCGTGTTTTAGTTCGAGATGGACGTGCGATCGGTGCAGTGGGGTTTGATGTTCGCAATGGTGATTTTGTCGTCATTCAAGCGAAGGCTGTCATTCTCTGTACTGGAGCTTGTGGACGATTAGGTTTACCTGCTTCGGGTTATCTATATGGAACGTATGAGAACCCAACGAATGCAGGTGATGGTTACTCGATGGCGTATCATGCAGGCGCAGAACTAAGCAACATCGAATGTTTCCAGATCAATCCGTTGATGAAAGACTACAACGGACCTGCGTGTGCTTATGTTGCTAGTCCGTTTGGTGCTTACACTGCAAATGCACAAGGACATCGCTTTATTAGCTGCGACTACTGGAGCGGTCAAATGATGCTGGAAGTGTGGAAAGAGCTTAACTCTGGTAAAGGTCCAATTCAGCTAAAGATGACTCATTTAGATGAGAATACTATCTCTGAAATTGAGTCGATTTTGTGGTCAAACGAGCGTCCCAGTCGGGGCAGATTCCATGAAGGGCGAGGTGAGAACTATCGCACCAGTGGAGTTGAGATGAACATTTCTGAGATTGGACTATGCAGCGGTCATAGTGCTTCTGGTGTCTGGGTGAATGAAAGGGCTGAAACTTCAGTTCCAGGACTCTACGCAGCAGGTGATATGGCAAGTGTGCCGCATAACTACATGATCGGTGCATTTGTGTTCGGGCGAATTGCTGGAGAAAATGCAGTCGAGTACAGTCAGAGCTTAGATCACGTTGATCCTGATCCAGAGTTCCTTACCGCCGAGAAAGCGAGAATTTATGCACCGCTCGATCGACGAAATGGAATCCCGCACACTCAGGTTGAATACAAGCTCCGTCGCTTAGTCAATGACTATCTACAGCCTCCCAAATCTGCGAATCGGATGGAGATTGGACTCAGCAACTTTGTGCGCTACCACGACACGTTAGAGCTAATGGGCGCTCGTGATCCGCATGAATTAATGCGCTGCATGGAAGTTCACTTCATTCGGGACTGTGCAGAAATGGCAGCGAGAGCTTCACTGTTCCGCCGTGAGAGTCGCTGGGGACTGTATCACTATCGTGTAGACTATCCCGAAAAGAACAATGATGAATGGTTCTGTCATGTGCATCTGAAAAAGGATGATGCTGGAAACATGGTGCTATTCAAGCGTCCGATCGAGCCTTACATTGTCGATGTGGATGTCGAAACTGAAGTCTATGATGTTGCCGTTCGCTAAGTTGTTTAGAAGAGTGTGAAATTGCTATGGCTTTAGCAACTCAAAGAGTCGATGTTCCGGTCATTGTCGATGAATCAAAATGTCTTGAAAAATGTGTGGCTTGCATTGAGGTATGCCCACTGGATGTTTTAGCGAAAGACCCCGAAACAGGCAAAGCTTACATGAAGTACGACGAGTGTTGGTTCTGCTTACCTTGTGAAAAGGAATGTCCCACCAATGCGATTACTGTTCAAATTCCGTTCTTGTTGCGCTAGGAGAGAGTGATGGAAACGAATTCTGAACTGGCTCCCTGGTTGGAAATGCTACGATCGACACAAGTTGAAGATCGGCTTGTTGCGATTAAAACCTTGCAGCATCTTGGGGATGAAGAGGCTCTTACTCCTTTGATCGAAGCTCTAAAAGATGAGAGCTTATTAGTCCAAAAGTTAGCAGTTACGGCACTTTGGGAGTTTGCCAATCCCGCAGCAGTTCCCGCTCTGATTGAATGTTTGGCTTCGCCCGATGAAGAAATCCGAGACGAAGCGCGATCGGCATTAGGTGAATTGGTTGCTCCTGATCATCTCTTAATATTGCTAGATGCCTTACTACAAGATGATCCGAATCTTCAACTGAATGTTCTATTTCTGCTGCGGAAGATTCATGATGCTCAATCCTTGCCGTATGTGTTGCCCTTTTTTGAGTCTCCCAATCCAGCCCTGAGAGAGTCTGCGATCACAACATTACGCTATCTCAACCAAGTCGAACGCTGCCAGCCTGCATTAGCACTGATGTCCGATACAGATGAAAGTGTTCGACGAGCAACGGCTTTAACGTTGGGACATTTAAGCGATGTAGAAGTCGTTCCTCGACTGTGTGAAGCACTCACGAGCGATTCAGATTGGGAAGTTCGACGCAATGCAGCCAAATCTCTCGCGATTCATGCCGACAAAAACGCGATCGCATCTCTAGAAACTGCCGTAAAAGACAATCATTGGCAAGTTCGTAAATTTAGCTTACAAGCATTGCAGAAAATTCCAGACAATCGCTCTCTTCCTTTGTTTATTCAAGCCTTAACGGATGAGTATTCGGATGTCCGTCGAGATGCCGCGATCGCGCTTGGCATTTTGAAAAATAAAGCTGCCTTGAATCCGTTGCAGCAAGCCCTGGATGATCCCGATCGCGATGTTTGTATCTTTGCTCAACGCTCTATCCAGACCATTCAAGAAGCTTTGCAAGAACCCTCCAATGCCTAATCATCGATCGCCCTTTCAGACAGTTCACGAATCCTCTCCAGCCCCTACATCTGATCCGATTATCGAAGCTTGTCAACAAGAAGTCATAGAACTGCTCAAAACCATCATTGAGCCGATTCTAAACAACAACATTGTGAGTTTAGGAATGGTTCGCAATCTTAGAGTTGTCGATCGCTATGTTTATCTGCGTCTCTATGTTGGCAAACATCAGCACGATTTGAAATCACAGATTGAGACGGTACTCTCACAACTTACTTGGTGCAAAAAGGCTTACATCCAACTCTGCACGATTCCAGGTGTGAGAACAACGTTAGCGATTTCGAGTGGTAAAGGTGGCGTTGGAAAATCAACAACTTCTGTGAATCTTGCGATCGCGCTAAGTCTGCAAGGTGCGAAAGTCGGATTGCTTGATGCAGATGTGTATGGTCCAAATATTCCTCAAATGCTGGGCTTGGGACATTCGCAGGTAAATACGATCGAGACTCCTGAAGGAACACGATTTATCCCTTTAGAAGCACACGGCATCAAAGTTATGTCGGTTGGACTTTTAGCAGAGCCAGATCATCCGCTAGCGTGGCGCGGTCCTGTTCTGCACAAAATCATTACTCAATTCATCCATGAGGTTGAATGGGGCGATTTGGACTATCTGCTGATTGATTTACCTCCGGGCACAGGAGACGCTCAAATTACGATCGTTCAAGAAAGTCCGATTTGCGGAGTCCTACTCGTCACCACACCGCAGCAAGTTGCGATCGCAGATGTCCGCCGTAGCATTCATATGTTTCGTCGAGTCGGAATTCCGGTTCTCGGCATCATCGAAAACATGAGTTATCTCCTCTGTGGACACTGCGGCGAACCTACACCAATTTTTGGTAGCGGTGGCGGACAACAGTTAGCCGAAGAACTTCAAGTTTCCCTACTCGGACAAGTCCCGATCGAGGCTCGAATTTGTGCAGGTGGCGATTCTGGACAACCCCTAACAATGGCTGATCCGACTTCATCTGTCGGGCAAGTCTTTCTCAACATCGCTTCAGCACTTGATAGAACATTCTGCTCGAAGAAAGACGCAGTTCTGTGCTGATTTGAAGTCTATAACAGCCTTGCTTTGTTAGAAAAAACTCAAAGCAAGGCGAATTCTTAGTTGAACTAGAATAATGCGACAAAAAGTAAATAGCGCTAAGCCATTAGCAGGCGTAAAGATATTGCAAGGTGATTTCTTTTCTCAGGCGATCGCACAGGCAAAATCGGGCATAGCACAAATTCAATCCGGAGTACTGCTTGCTTGCGGCTTGGCAGCGATCGCTTATCTACTCCGACTAGCTCCCGGATTCAATCTGTTTAGTCCACTCATTTTAGCAATCCTGCTAGGAATTTTAGTGCGAAACACAGTTGGAGTAGCACCAAAATGCCAAGCGGGAATTCATTTCACAATGAGGAGACTTCTCCGGTTTGCGGTCATTCTGCTTGGCATTCAACTCAGCCTAGTACAAGTTCTCTCGGTTGGGATCACAGGATTAAGCATCATCGTGATCACCTTATTGAGTACCTTTTGGCTGACCTGTCGAATTGGACAACGATTGGGAGTGAGTTCTAGCTTGACTCGTCTCATTGCTGCGGGAACATCAATTTGTGGTGCTTCTGCGGTAATTGCAGCCAGTACAACAACTGAAAGTGTGGATGAAGATGTGACTTATGCGATCGCCATTGTGACGCTGTTCGGAACAATATCGATGCTTTTGTATCCATTGCTATCTGGACAATTGCAACTAACGCCAGAAGCATTTGGACTATGGTGCGGGGTTTCGATTCACGAAGTCGCTCAAGTAGTCGCAGCAGCTTTTCAGGCGGGTCCGGTGAGCGGAGAAATCGCCACAATTTCAAAACTATCACGAGTGCTTTGGTTAGCTCCAATGATCCTCATGCTTGGGTCAATGTCTAAAGCTTCTAACCCAAAATCACGGGTAACAATTCCTTGGTTTGTCGTTTATTTTATGCTTCTGATTCTTCTCAATAGCTTAAACTTAATCCCGCAACCCTTAAAAATAACTATTGGACAACTGAATCAAATTCTATTGACAATCTCGATGGCAGCAATGGGTTTAGAAACAAGGTTGAATCAGATTCAAAAGATTGGGCTAAAACCTCTGTATTTAGGTGCTTTGTCTTGGTTGTTTATTTCGATTTCTAGCTATGCTTTAATTCAAGTGTTTTACTAATCGTTTGCATGGAACTCACTGCTTTAACGATCGCGACCGCTTTAATCTTGTTTGTTTGCACCTCAGTTCGTTCAGCGATCGGTTTTGGCGATGCGCTTTTAGCAATGCCGCTGCTAGGGATGATCATGAGTTTGCGAACAGCGACTCCTGTTGTTGCATTCACTGGTTTTATCATCAGTTTAATCATTCTGGTTTTCGATCAAGATAGTGTTGATCTAAAGTCAGCCTGGAGACTGATTATTGGCACAATCATCGGAGTTCCCTTTGGATTACTGCTATTACAGTACGCCCCTGAGAAACTAATCAAGGTTGGGTTAGGGATCATCTTAATCCTGTATGGGCTATATAATCTCGCTTCTCCTAAATTCCCTCAACTTCACCATGAGCGATACGCAATTTTCTTTGGGTTCGTCGCAGGAATCTTAGGAGGTGCGTACAATACCAATGGTCCACCGATCGCAATTTATGGAGTTCTGCGGCGTTGGTCAGCGACTTATTTCCGGGCAACGATGCAGTGCTATTTTCTGTTTTCAGGGATTGCTACGATCGCAGGTCATGGACTTGCAGGACTATGGACTCCGCTCGTTTGGCGTTTATTTCTGTGGTCAGTTCCTGGCATTAGTATTGGTATATATATCGGTAGCAGAATTAATCGCATCATTCCGCAGCCCATGTTCAATCAGATTATCTTTGGCTTACTGGTCGTAGTTGGCTGCATATTTTTGCTATGACTTTAGCATTATTGCATGAATCAGGGTTGCAGACCAGACGAACCTTGTCTCCCTGGAGGCTATTCACAATGCCTAAGTCCGATTCCAAAGCAACCCCCAAGTTTGGCAGGGCTAATTTAAGATTGTCAGAGAAATCCTGGAAGCTTTTTACTTCGTTTAACCTCAAATGATGCTGAAACGAGAAATCAAAGTTATGAATATTCTTTTTGACCTTAAATTAGCCCTGCCAGAATTGGGGGTTGGGGGCGACTCCGAGGATGCCCTAATCCAAACTTCTACTGCTATATCTAAGCGCGAAACAAGTTGCGAATTGATTGCGGGAATCAGGGTGAAGCTATCGTATGGATTGTCATGCTGGACAGCATTGCCACAATTCAATTGCTCGCGTTCGTGGTGGTCAGCACAACTTTGCAACCAAATTCGTAAGTTTTGTGGGCTTTGGCAATGTACTCGACTTCTGGCTTAGGCTAACTAATCCCGCCAATTACTTCTCATCAAATGCCCATACGCCGTTCCAATGCTCAGGAATTCCACGGTCAGTCAAAATCTCGATTCGCTCTAGATAAAGTTTTGCTGTCTTGTCGAAAGCATTGACAGCTAGGACTCGCTCAAAATCAGCTTTCGCATTGATTAGATCTCCAGCCCGGTAATGCTCTAATCCTTGTTTCCAATCCGCTTGGGTTTGCAGTTTAAGCGATCGCACCATTTCTACTTCCGCATCGAGAATTTCATACACTCCGATCGGCTCATTGCGTCCTTTAACGATCGCACGATCGAGAAATCGAATCTGATACGCTTCAGGATGACTCATGTGTTCGAGTGCCTGCTCTGAGATTAAGAGCGACACACCATAGAATTTAGTGAGTCCTTCTAGTCGTGCAGTGAGGTTGACAGTATCGGAGAACGCATCGCCCTGCATTCGATTTTCCTCACCGACCATGCCCAACATCATGTGCCCAACGTGAACTCCGATCCCAACATTGATTGGGAGCCAGCCATCTTGTTGACGTTTTTGGTTGTACTGCTCGACGGCTCTGAGCATTGCGACTCCGGACGCGATCGCGTCGTCTGCACCTTCAGGAAAAACTCCCATCAAGCCATCGCCTAAAAATTTGACAATCAAGCCGTGATTGTTGCGAATTTCAGGGCTGACCCGTTTGAGATAAGCATTGACAAAGCCAAAGTTCTCTTTTGGGGTCATTCCTTCGGAGATAGTGGTAAACGATCGAATGTCAGAGAACATGACTGCCATTGTTTTGCTGACATGATCGCCCAGTTGCACATCCATAATGCTTTCTCTACGCAGAAAGCGCATAAACTCGTGCGGCACAAACCGACCACAGGCTTTGAGTAACTCCTCTAGCTTGTAATTTGCCTCGATCATTTCTTTTTCCCGCGCTTTCACGGTGTTGACCATGTGAGTAAAGACCCTTGCTAGTTGACCCAACTCATCACTACGCTGGGCGACTTCAGTTAATTTGTCGGGCTGAAACGCATCGCGCTCAACATCCGAAGCGGCTGTCGTGACTTTGCCAACCTGCTCAATGTATGCTGACTGCCGCAAAATTTCTGCTTTAAACAAAGATTCTGCTTCTTGCCGCTTGAGAAAGTTCACGTAGGCTCTAGAGTGATAGCGAATGCGAGCAATTAGCTCTCTTGGATCAGGTAGTTTGACTAAATAATCATTCGCACCGAGTTCAAATGCTTTGGCTTTAATCGTTGGATCTTCTTTGCTTGATAGCACAATTAATGGAGTATGGCAGGTTGGGGCATCGTGCGATCGCAAAAATTGCACGAGCAACAATCCCTCCATTTGTGGCATCACGAGATCTTGCAGAATGACCGTCGGCTGACACTGTTGGGCAACATCAAGCGCCTCGGTAGGGTCGCTACAATAATGAAATACAAGGTCTGTTTCTGGTGCTAACATCCGCCGAATCGCTTCAGCAATAATGGATTGATCGTCGATCAATAGCACTGTAATTTGTTCATCTAAAGAAGTCATAGCGATTAGAATTTTAGGGTGGATAATGTCGTTGCAATTGCTTCTGGAGACAGAACATCGATCGCGGCATTTAACTCAACGGCGGCTTTTGGCATTCCATACACGACACAGCTTTCTTCGCTTTGAGCGATCGTTTGCCAGTTTTGTCGTCTGAGGGCTTGTAGTCCGGCTGCACCGTCGCGCCCCATCCCAGTTAGTAAAATCCCGATGCCTTGACGAGTCCAGTGTTGCGCGACACTTTTGAAAAAGACATCAACCGATGGGCGATAAGCATAGTCGATCGGGTGCGGTGTATAGTCAAGCGTTCGATCGGGTTTGAGGTAGAGATGATCGTTCGTGCCTGCAATCAAGACGGTTCCGCGTGTGGGGCGATCTCCGGTGACGGCAATCCGGACGGGTAAGGCAGTATACTGACTCAGCCAGTCGGCAAATCCAGCCGAAAAGTGAGCATCGACGTGCTGCACAATGACGATCGCGGCTCTGAAGTTTGTGGGGAGTTGGGCGAGAATTGTGGCAAGTGCTTTTGGTCCTCCGGTCGATGAGCCGATCGCAATGAGTGGAACCATTCCGCCTCTAGTTGCTGGTTTAAATTCGTGCGGTGAATTTAATCGCTTGCTGATTCTTGAAACCTTAGCTAAAAGCTCATCTGCTCCGGTGTTCTTTAGATCCGATAAATCGACCACATCGATCGCACCTTGCTCGATCGCAGCATACACGGTTGAGATGTTTTGTTGACTAACAGTGGTCATGAGAGTACGACAAGGTGCTTTCTTTAGAATCTGCTCGATCGCGGTTCGCGAGAGTCGTGCATCTACCAAAATCAGATCGGGCGCGGATTGCAAACATTTTGTAATTGCTTCTGTACTATCCTTGGCTGTCCAGATCAGTTGATGCTGAGAAATTAGCACTTGTTTCAGTGTAGTGATTTCATCGGTTGAACTATTCACGATCGCAATTTTCATCATCGACCTACCAAGCTCACAACCGCATCGATCAAACTATCGTCATGAAAACTGCTCTTGGTGAGGTAGTAATCGGCTCCTGCTTCGAGTCCGCCGATTCGGTCTTCGGGTCGATCGCGATACGACACAATAATCACAGGGAGCGATTGTAATCGAGGATGATTTTTGATCTGCTTGACTAGCTCAATACCATTCATTCTCGGCATATCAATATCACTGATTACTAAGTCATAATGATGCGTTCGGATCGCATTCCAACCTTCTAGTCCATTCACTGCAACATCCACGTCATAGCCGCGATTTTCGAGCAGTTTACGCTCCATTTCTCGAACCGTGATCGAATCGTCTACGACTAAGATCTTTTTGCGTCGATCGACAATCATATCCGTTGCTTCTGTTTTGACTTTTGCCAGTCGCCCAGAAGTCAGCAACGTATCAATCGATCGCAGCATATCTGCGACATCGACAATGAGAATCGGTGATCCGTCTCCCAGTAGCGAGGTAGCACTAATATCAGGCACTTTCCCCAAACGCGGATCAAGCGGTCGCACGACTAAATCGCGTTCACCCAAAAACTTATCAACGACCAGTCCATAAGCATTCGATTGATCACTCGCGACCACAACCGAAAGCGATCCACTTTGAGGAGTGGGTTCAGGCAATTCAAGAATTTGATGAGCCGCGATTAAACCGATGTGCTGTTGATTTAGGGTGAAGTATTCGCGGTTTTCCACATCGGAAATTTGCGATCGTTCTACCGTCACAATCTGATCAATTCGAGCCAACGGAATCGCGTAAGGTTTACCAGAAATCTCAACCAGCAACGTTCTGACGACTGATAACGTGAGCGGCAATTGAAAATGAAAGCTCGTCCCTTTCCCGACTTGAGAAGCAGCGCGAACGGTTCCACCTACTTCTTGTGCCATGCTTTTCGCAATATCTAAACCAACACCCCGCCCGGAAATTTCAGTCACTTGCTTTGCAGTCGAAAATCCTGGCAGAAATAGAAACTCGAACAGTTCGGCATCACTGAGTTGTGCTGCCATTTCTGGTGTAGCTAGATTCTTGTTGATTACTTTGGAGCGCAACTGTTCTGGATTGATACCTTTGCCATCATCGACGATCGTAATCGCTAACATTCCACCCCGATGAAACGCTTCGAGGCGAATTGTTCCTTCTGCGGATTTTCCTGCTGCGGTACGTTCTTCGGGTGATTCAATCCCATGATCAGTCGCGTTTCTGAGAATGTGAGTCAGCGGTGCTTCGAGCTTTTTGAGAATGTCACGATCGACGGGTGTTGATTTTCCAACAATTTCTAGCTTGACTTGCTTATTTAACTTGTGAGCTAAATCGCGAATCATGCGCGGAAAGCCTTGCACTCCGTCGGCAAACGGACGCATATTTGAGGAGATGACTTCTCGATACAGTCGATCGGAAAGATTTGCTGTGCGCTGGGCATATAGTTCTAATTCGGTTAAGCGATCGCTCAAAAAACTAAAACACTCTTGTTCACGATGTCGAGCTTCTTTGAGTTGCTCTTTGCTTTCTTGGTCGTAAACTCCGCGATCGAGTGAGGTTTGGAGTTGTTCTAGACTCCGGGAAAGTTCGCTTAATCGTCGCTTGAGTGTCATCATCGAGTCTGCATACGGTTGCAGCCAGTTCGCTTCAATCAATGACTCTCCCGCTAATCCCATGATGCGATTCAAGTTTTCAGCACTAACGCGCACGACTCGATCTTGGGCAACCTGCTCTAAATTCTCAGTGCTTGCAGAACGTTCCTGAACTTTGCTCGGAGCAGTTTGCGAACCGTTCGTTGCTTGAGAATCTAAGGTTTTGCCGTTCGTTGAGTGATTGTTGCTTGAGTTAGTTTGTGCTGAATTGATAGTTTCAGGTGTTGGATTGCTATTTGTCGATCGAGTCACTTGAATACTTGGATCAAGAATTGCTGCGATCGCTGATTGTGTTGTTTCAAATGCTTGATGATGACTACTCAACCATGCGGAAAGTTCTGAATTGCTAACTTTGCTAATCCCTTGAATTAAATCGACAGCTTGCAGCAATACATCCACATCATCCGGTTTCAGCGTAATTGTGTTTTGTTGAGCCGCAACAAAGCAATCCTCCATCACATGAGCGATCTGGACGATCGCATCAAGCGACACAATTCGAGCCGCACCTTTAAGCGAATGAGCCGCCCGCATTAACGTTTCAAGTGCTTGTCCCGATTGTGAATTGTCCTCTAATGCCAGCACACCCTCATTCAGAATGGCAA
This sequence comes from Leptolyngbya sp. AN10, assembly GCF_050565645.1. Lineage (NCBI taxonomy): Bacteria > Bacillati > Cyanobacteriota > Cyanophyceae > Leptolyngbyales > Leptolyngbyaceae > Leptolyngbya > Leptolyngbya sp. AN10. The sequence goes on along the minus strand of NZ_JBNXVP010000003.1, from coordinate 108,828 downwards.
CCTGAGCTTCTGCTTCCAATCGAAACAAGTCCATCATTGAACTATCCACACTCACTTGCATTGGTGCTTCAAAGGGTTGAGGAGCTTCGAGCGTTGCGGCAGTCGTTTCTACTGGAAGTGAAACATTAGAGTTCTCTACTGATTGTTCATCGGGTAGAGTCGGAATCGCAGCACTCGACGCTTCAATCAATGGCGGATTAGGTGCAGGCTCTTTGATCTCCGAAACGGCAGGACTCAATGCCGCAGTTGCTTCTAGCGCTTTTTGAATCATGCTGAGATTCCAGGAATGCTCACTCAACCATCGATCGAGGTCGTCGATCGATGCTTTGCTCATATTCAGCAATAAGCGGCTCGCGTGTAGCAGATTCTCAATTTGCTCACCCGAAAGCGTCATTGTTTTGTGTTGCGCCGCAAGCAAGCTTCGGTGCATTAGATTCGCAAATTCAGCGATCGCATCCAGCTTGATCAGTCGTGCAGATCCCCAAACGGCATGAACCGCCCGACTAGCGCGATCGAGGTCCGGCATCGATTCTGGCTGTGTTTTGAGAACCGACAGCGATTCGGTTAAAATGCCAACCTGAGTTTCAACCTCGCGGCAAAACAGTTCCAGCTTTGAGTAAGTGTTCATCCGACTACAGAATCTTATAGTTTAGCGTGTAAAACAGTAACTCAGAGTCGAGATAGTTCACTTTCTGACCCTGCCAATGGACAATCCCCTGTGTGTATGCTTCCGCCGCTTTTGCAACCACGATCGGCGCATCGCGGAGTTCAGACAAATGAAAGCGAAACACTCCGTACACTTCATCTACGGGAAACACCCATTTTTCGTCACCTTGCCCCGCCAGAATCATCCGCTTAGTATGACTAGAATTCGATGAATTATCATCGATCGATTCTAAGTTGAGCAAATGACTGAGTGAAGCACAAAGTACAGTTTCTCCGCGAATGTTGACGAGTCCAAGGAACAGTTCGTTGCTGCGATGCGGGACAGGTTGAATCACACAGGGCGGTGTGACTTCCTGCAAAACTCGCACAGGTAGCGAAAGCCGCTCACTCCCCAAGCGAAAAATGATCACAGAAATGGCATCCACTGTCCGAACGATCGTGCCATCACTTTCAGCATCTTCCGAATCCGCAGGCATCTCAGTCAGAATATCAACCCACTCATCGAGATAGTTCTGTGGCGGTTCGCGCTTGAGTAAACTATCTCCTGCCGCCGCATAAACCGGACAATCATAGCAATGCATCACGGTTGTTAATCGATCGCACGATCGATCGCCCATCACCCCGATGCGATTCCAGCAATCATTCAGTTGAGCTTGCTCGATGCCTTCGGCACATGGGTTTGATTGATTCGTTGAAGTAGCTAAGTCGCGCATCATCGTTTTCCTTGATTAACGAGCACGAGCAATTTCGCGGCGGAGTCCTTGTGCTGCATCATCGAGTTGATCCAACGCGCTATTGGTTTCGCGCAGGGCATCTACGGTCTGATGAGAAGCTTGGCTGAGTTGCTCCATTGCTTCACTGATTTGCGAGGCACTTTCCGATTGGGCTTCCATATTGTGGCTGACTTGCTCAAACCGGGGCGGCAAACTTTGGACTTGCTGAATTACTTTCGCCACTTGATCGCCAATTTTGCTAACGCGATCGGCACTATCACCCACAGATTTGTTGAATTTATCCATTTCCATCACGCCCACAGAAACCGCTGACTGCATATCTTTAACGATTTGCTCGATTTCGAGGGTTGCGACAGCCGTTTGATTGGCAAGACGACGAATCTCACGTGCTACCACCGCAAATCCGGCTCCGTACTCTCCCGCTTTTTCAGCTTCGATCGCAGCATTGAGCGATAGCAAGCTTGTTTGATCCGCAACTTTAGTAATGGTGACAACAACGTTATTGATATTGTTCGCTTTTGCGTTCATCACCCCTAACTTGGATGAAATCGCTGCGGTCGCATCGGTTAAATGCCGCATCACGTCTTCCATTTCCACGAGTTCATCTTGGCTATCATTCGCCGAGACTGCGGTTGTTTGCGCCATTTCTGCGACTTGCTCCATTGTTCTCACTAACTGTCTGGAGGTAGACGCGATCGTTTGAGCCGTTGCGGTCACTTCATTCGTTGAAGCAAGCTGTTCGGCAACCGTCGCTTCGAGTTCTTTACCCGATGCTGCAATCTGAGTCGCAGATGTCGTGATTTGCACGACCGATTGCTGTAAGCGACGAATCAAAGCAGCACCGAGATAACGTCCGAGTAGAATGGCGCTCGCGGGTCCAAGCAGCATGGCTAAAATAGTCCAAGACCTTGCTTGATTCACATCTTGAGCCGCAATTTTCTCAGCTTGTTCTGCAACATCTTCATTGATTTTCAGCGATTCGAGTAGTGCTCCAGTTGCAGCTTCAAACGAAACGCGGTTTGCTCTAGCTCGATCGCGCAGTTGGGTTAAAACATCTGGTCTTGGAGCATCCGAATCAGTTGGGGTAGTTCTGCTGTCTAGATTCTGGCTCAGCTTGACATATTCTTCGTGGTCAGACTTCCATCGGTTCCAGTTTTCTAATAGCTTTTTATAGTTTCGCTCTTCTTCGTCGGTGCGCGGTGTTGCTTCATACTGCTTGAAGCCCTCATCAATCTGTGTCCATGCTCTTTTAATACGATCGAATTCGGTTTGGCGTTCTTGTGGACTCAGACCCGGAATTAACAAAGCACGTTCTGAAGATTCAATTTGGGTTTGTCCTTCGTTGACTTTCCACAGTCCAACCAAGCTCGGCAAGCTATTGTTTCCCAGCGTATCAATGCCGCTACTGAGGCGGATCGTGCTGACAAGACCGACAAAGGACACGATCAGAACTAACACGCCCATAAAAATAAAGGCGCTCATAATCCGACCTTTCAGAGATTTGTCTTTCGCGAAACTGTTAATCATGGTTGTTGTGTGTTTAAAGAGCTAAGGGTTTAACTTTCCAAGGCGTTGTTGAAGGATCTTTGCACCACTGAGATCGCCGCGACCCTCTTTGATCAAGGCAAGCGAAACTAAAGCATCATAGTGATTGGGATTGAGATACAGCGCTTTTTGGAAATAGCGTTCAGCATGATTTATTTCAGCTTTCACCTGATGCAAGGTTCCCAGGAGCGTGTACACTTCAGCATCGGTACAATCTCGCTGTAGATGCGCCTGACAATGCGCGATCGCGGCTTCAATTTGTCCAACATCTGCATACTGTCGAGCAAGTTCTAGATCAGTGGGATTCGCGGCTTGTTTTCGAGGGCTTGATCGAATGATGCTCGGTTTCACAATTGTTCGATCGAGAGTTTGCTGTACTTCTGTACACTCAGAACGGCTCGGTTTTGTGGCTGGATCTGTTTTCTGAAACGCGAATGTAAATGGTTGCCGCACTGATGTAAATCGGTTTCCTGGTACTTTCGCTGTTTCTGATGCTCCGACAAATAACAATCCATTCGGTAACAATAACTGTTCTAATGTGTTGAAGACTTGAGTGCAGGCAGCACGCTCTAAATAAATCAGTAAGTTACGGCAGAAGATTACATCATAGGTAGGCTGAACGTTTGAGAATGCTGTGAGGAGATTTCCCTGACGGAAGTTCACGGTTTTGCGAATTGTAGGATCAATTTCATGCCCTTCTTTCGTCGATCGAAAATACCGATCGCGATCAATCCAAGCTTCACCGCGAAATGAGTTTTTGCCGTAAATTCCTCGCTTTGCTTTAGCGATCGCAACCTTACTGATATCGATCGCATCAATGCTAAAACAATCGATCGATAGTCCTGCTTCAATCAGTGAAATCGCGATCGAGTAAGGTTCTTCCCCGGTCGAACAAGGTGCACTTAACACCCGAACGGTTTTAAGAGAGCGCGATCGCACCGATTCAATCAAAAACTCGAACGGCTTGCGATCGCGAAAAAAATAGGTTTCTGGAATAACAATCTGTTCGATCAATGCTTCGAGTGCTTGTGGCGATGAACACAAGACATTGAAATAAGCATCAATATCAGTCGAATCACACTGTGTTGAAATCGCTCTCATAAGATTGCGGGTTCCAATGATTTCAACATCAATCCCGATCGTTTGACTCAGTAGGGTTGCGATCGCGCTCATGCTCATTGGAGTTGTGCCTCTCTTGCTGCAAAGTAAATTTGCTGCACGTCGGCAAAAAGTCGATCGACATGAATCTGCTGAATCATACCGCGTTCATCTAGAATCATTCCACCGAGATACGGAGCCGCATTCATGTGAACCGTTTTCGAGTTCACAAACTCCGCTTTGGACTTATCCAGCGTTTGGATGACTTGTTCAGCAAGCAATCCCAGATAAGGCATCGCCGTTTCTTCGGATGATTTCACAATCATGATGCGCGTACTTAATTGAAATCGGCTTGATACGCCTTGAATCAGATGAGACAGATCGACAACGGGCGCGATCGTGCCTCGATAATTCAACAGTCCTGCAACATACTGAGGCACATGGTGAAGCTTCCTCAGTGGCACACTGGGAATGACCTCAACCACACGAGAACTTTCGATCGCATAGGAATCTCGCCCCACAGAGAACAATAACAGCAGCATCTCAATGCCTCTGATTTGTGACACTGCCAGTGTTCCCACGTCTACTTCATCAGAAACACATCAATTCGCTCAATTCCTCAGTATCACTTCGGAGAATATCGTAGTTTTGCGGAACTGAATTTCTCCGTGGCACTTCGGAGATCGAGGTATTTTCTCGTAGTCGTCCGATTAAAGCTAGATGCCGAAAATCGATCGAATACGGTTGCGGATTTGAATCAGTGGCGGTTCTTCTTGGCTTCCCACCTTAATGCCCAGACGCTCTAAAGTGTCTTGTCGCTGCACTAACTCTTCTGAAATTCGATCGGCTAACTCTTGATGTCTTCTAAGTAAGCTTTGCAAATTCCCACGATCGACGACAAACAGCATTGTTTCTTCTAATGTTTGCAAGGTTGCAGTTCGCGGCGTTCCCATCAACAAAGACATTTCCCCGATAAACTCTCCAGCCTCGCGAACTGCTACATGCTTCCCGATCGATTCCACAATCACATCTACTGAGCCAGACAGAATGATGTAGAACGAGTCCCCCGGATCATTCTCGCGGCAAATCACTTCACCAGATGGAAGTTTCTTTTGGTAGCCTTCTTCGATGATGTGTCTGAGTTCAATATCGCTCAGGTTGGCGAAGTAGCTAACTTTGCGAAGTAACTCTTTGAGAGTGATCGCAGTCGATCGCGTTATTTTCTGATTCGTGGCGAGTTCTTCAACAGGAATCGAAGCCGATATCTGACGAGCATTCTCGACACTGATCATCATGCGATTGCTCGCATAAGTGATGCCATAGTCACGGAACTTTGCTTGCACCAGAAACAATAAAGCACTTTTGATCGAACTTCTGCGCCTGGGTTGCGTAATCCAAAATTCCATCTCAAACTGAAACGCACCGTTATCAATTCCTCTGAAAAAAACTAAAGGCTTGGGTGAAGCAACAATGTTCGGTTCTTCATGAGCTGCGGCTAACAAGGCTTCAGTTACCAGCATTGAATCATTCGTGTCTGCAACTGCAATTTGAATTGAAATGCAGCAGGTTGGATCTTGGTGTGTCCAGTTGATCAAGCTATTGTTCGCAAGACTACTATTCGGTACGAATACGGTGAGTCCGTTTCCGGTGCGAATCATCGTCGATCGCAGTGAAATTCGCTCGACGGTTCCGAGAATGGCTCCCACTTCGACAAAATCACCCACTCGAATCGGTTGCTCTAGCAGCAAAATAACGCCACTGATAAAGTTATTGGCTAAATTCTGTAAGCCAATCCCGATTGCTAACCCGATCGCGCCTGCAAACACCGTCAGCGAACTCAGGTTAATTCCAGCAGAATCGATCACTAAGAAAACTCCAGCGATCGAGATAATGTAGCTTGCCAACGAAGACAGGGATTCACGAGTGCCAAGCTCTAATCCAAATCCTGGGAGAATGCGCTTCTTGATGACTTGCTTAACGACGCGCGAAAATATAAGTACACATCCGATTTGGAGAACGAGCAGCGCCAAAGCCGCAAAAGAAAGTCGAATTCCTCCAATTTGTACCAAAGTAAAATTGAACAATCCTAAGAAGTTGTTCACGAGAACGGGTAAGCTTGCATCTTCGCTAAGGATTGCGAAATGAATAGAGTCGATCATGATGTTCAGGGAAAACGATTTTCTGCCAGAATTCCCTGATTTCACTCGCTGCAAATCACTGAAAGCTGACCGACGATCGCTTTTAAGTCAAAGAACTTTATCAAGGTTTCGAGCGATGTTTCAGGATGAGTTGGAGTGGTCTGAGCGATCTGTTTCACCTACGCGATCGTATTGCCGCTGCACTCTGGGCATAACGCCATCTGCTCTGAGCAGCTTTGATTAATTTCCCAATAGTTCCTCGACGAATTGATAAAGCTCATCTTCCGATCGCGCTTCTAACTGCATTTCTTTCAATCCAATCAATCCTTTGGCGAGTTCGTTAGCTCGATTCTTATAGTGATTGTGCGCCGTTAGCAAGTCCGTGAACACTTCTTGTTCGATCTGAGTTCTACTGGCATCTTCAGCAAGTGGAGACGCATATTCCACCGCATCCGCTTCGTATTTGAGCAGGAACACTAAGGCTTGACTTAACTGTTTGAGATGCTGCTGGAGAGTACGAATGTCGAGATCTAAGCGATCGAATCCCACTTGTCCCTCAATTCGGAGTTCTACCATTGGCTGAATCTCTGGATCAAGTTCACCAGATTGAATCACAGATTGTACAAGCGCGATCGAGCTTTGTTCAATCTCTTCAGTGCTTTCTTGCCCTCGTGCTTTGAGCTTCAATCGCACCCAAGGACGTTGATAGTAATCGGTCTTCAATTGAGCATCAATTCCTTGTTCGCTCAGTTCAACTAGAAATACACCGCGTTCATAGTTCGCTTCTTCAACACTATTCGCTTCAGTTGATCCAGGGTTAAAGATCCAACCTTGCTCGGTGTAGCTCTTATGAATGTGCCCAAGTGCTAGATAATCGACTCCTGCTTCTTTGAGTGGAAGGAGATCTGTGTAGCGCATGGCTCCTTGATATCTTGCAATCTGACCTTCTAGCCCTTGGTGAAATAGCATTACTGTGTGATCAGGACTGGGTGGAAGTTGTTGGATAGCTTCTGCCAAATGCTCGATCGCTCTCGGTGCTGAAGCGCCATACCACCGCGATCCCAAGATTCGCACCCCACAAGCGAGATCAATGTAGCCGCCCGCTTTTCCATCCCACGGCTCATACACCATCCCTTCTTCAGCGCGATCGGGTTCGAGCAAAATGACTAAATCATCCTCAGCTAAATATTTCAGCCAGTTCGTCACTGTTCCGTAAGGGCGATTATCGTGATTGCCCTCGATCGCGATCGTCGGAATTCCAGCTTCTCTCAACAATTGAAAACAGACCTTAGCTTGGTTGAGAATGTTCGGCTGAATGATTCGGTGTTCAAATAAATCGCCCGCGATAATCACAAAATCGACTTCGGTATCGATCGCATATTTTCGCAGCGCATCTTCAAACGCCCAATAAAAATCCTTGGTGCGTTCTTTGCTGTCGTAGCGATCGAATCCTAAGTGAACATCAGCAAGATGAAGAAATCGCGGCATAGTCTTGACCACATCAGCAAGAACAAGTTTACTGCTAATTTCCCGATCGTGCTGACTTAAAAATAGGGCGATGCGATCGTGCCACGGATACGGCATAATGAGGAGGTTTTCAAATTTTCAGCCCTAACTTTCAAAGCGATATGCGTACTCTGTACTGTGGTCAATTACGAGCGAGCAATATTGGTGAAACGGTCACTCTCTATGGATGGGTGGATCGGCGGCGTGACCACGGGTATGTGATTTTTATTGATCTACGCGATCGTGAAGGCATTGTTCAAGTCGTGAGTGATCCCGATCGCACTCCGAATTCTTACAAAGCAGCAGGCGATCTGCGAAACGAATATGTGATCAAAATCGTTGGACGAGTCACTAAGCGTCCGGATGAATCACTCAATCCAAAGATTCCAACCGGAGAAGTTGAAATCTACGCAGACGAAATCGAAATTCTCAATGCCGTTCGTAAACAGCTTCCCTTCCAAGTGTCTGCGGCTGAGAGTGAATCGGTACGGGAGGAACTGCGGCTGAAATATCGCTATTTAGATCTGAGACGAGATCGCATGAGTCGCAATCTTCAACTGCGGCATCAGTTGATTAAATCAATGCGGCGATTTCTTGAAGACAGTGAGGGATTCGTCGAAGTTGAAACGCCGATTTTGACTCGATCGACTCCCGAAGGTGCAAGAGACTATCTCGTTCCCTCACGGGTAAATGCAGGTGAATGGTATGCGTTGCCGCAATCGCCGCAGTTATTTAAGCAGTTGTTGATGGTATCGGGACTCGATCGCTACTATCAAATTGCTCGTTGTTTCCGCGATGAAGATTTGCGGGCAGAACGTCAGCCTGAATTTACGCAGCTTGACATGGAAATGAGCTTCATGACTCAAGACGAAATTCTCGATCTGAACGAGCGCTTAGTTTGTCACCTGATCAAGACAATCAAAGGTGTGGAAATTCCGCGTCCGTTCCCACGGTTAACTTACGCGGAAGCAATGGATCGGTACGGTAGCGATAAGCCCGATACCCGATTTGGATTAGAGCTAGTCAATGTTTCCGATGTGGTCGAAGACTCTGGTTTCAAAGTCTTTTCCGATGCCGTGAAAAAAGGTGGACTCGTCAAAATTCTGCCGATTCCAAACGGGAATGATGCCATCTCGAATGTGCGAATCAAGCCCGGCGGCGATGTGTTCAAAGAAGCCTCCGAAGCGGGAGCCAGAGGACTCGCTTACATTCGCGTTCGAGAAGATGGCGAGATCGATACGATCGGCGCAATCAAAGATAATCTTTCCGAAGCTCAGAAACAAGAAATTCTCAAGCGCACCGAAGCCAAACCGGGACATCTCTTATTGTTCGCGGCGGGCGATGCAGCGACCGTGAATAAAACCCTCGATCGCTTACGTCAATATCTCGGCAATGAACTCGGCATGATCGATCCGGACAAGATGAATTTGCTTTGGGTCGTAGATTTTCCAATGTTCGAGTGGAATGCTGACGAGAAAAGATTAGAAGCCTTGCACCATCCGTTCACTGCCCCACATCCAGACGATGTAGACGATCTGAAAACTGCTCGTGCTCAAGCTTATGACCTAGCCTTTAACGGCTTTGAAGTTGGGGGCGGCAGTGTGCGGATTCATCAACCGGAACTGCAAGCGAAGGTGTTTGAAACGATCGGCATCTCTGAAGAGGAAGCGCAGAACAAATTCGGCTTCTTGTTAGAGGCATTTGAATATGGTGCGCCGCCTCATGGGGGATTGGCTTATGGAATCGATCGGTGGGTGATGTTGCTCTCCGGTGAAGAGTCAATCCGCGATGTAATTGCCTTTCCGAAGACGCAGCAGGCGCGTTGTTTACTCACAAGTGCTCCTTCTAGCGTCGATGATAAACAATTGAAAGAGTTGCACGTGGCTTCTACTTTCAAGCCCAAACTAGGTACAGCTTAACTGGCGCGAGAATTGGTCAAGCGATCGCTGTTCAAGTGAATGGCGATTTTCTCTTGTAAACTTGCGAAAACTGTTTCACCGTCTATAACAACCGCTTGCCAATCTGAGGAATAGTCTCGATTGCGGTAGAAGTAGAGCATCGATTCCCCAAACATCCGCTCGTAGAGTTTGTCATCTTTCTGCATTTGTACTTCTGCAAAAAAGACAGTTCCAGGGGGATCGGATTCTGGAGGCAAGAACACGCCATCAATCTCAAATCTTGGTTCTTTTACCGCAACAGATTCAAAACGATATTGCTGTAATTGTTCAGGCGGATTTTCTAGAAATTCAAAGAGTAAGCTGGGCGATTGGCGAAACAAAGCGTAAAAGATCGAATCTCGGTGCATGAAACGCCCTGTGAAAAACTTAATTCAATTGTACTATTTTTCTTTTAACGATCGCAATCCTTCCAGCACTTGATCAGTTGTCGCAGTCCAGCCCACAATTCCACCTTGCGCCCGTACCATCTCTAAGGTTGCTTGCTTAAATTCAGGGAAATAGCTCTCGGTTGCATCCTCAACCAGCAAACATTCATATCCTCGATCGTTTGCCTCTCGCATCGTGGTTTGAACACAAACTTCAGTCGTCACGCCTGCAATGAGTAAATGCGTAATATTCCGCGCAATCAATTGCACTTCTAAATCAGTGTTGTAGAACGCACCTTTTCCTGGTTTTGGAATTAGGACTTCTCCGGGAAGTGGTGCAAGTTCTGGAATAATTTCGTTACCCGGTTCTCCTAAGATTAGAATCCGTCCAAGCTTGCCAGGATCACCGATCGATAAGTTTCCTCGTCCCCGTTTCAGCTTCGATTGGGGACAGTCGGATAAATCCGATCGATGTCCTTCCTGAGTGTGAAAAATCGGCAGATTCATTGCTCGACAGCCTTCGAGGAGTCGCTTTACCGTGGGCACGATCGCGTTTGCGCGATTCACATCATTTCCCAAGGCTTCCCCAAATCCGCCTGCTTCTAAGAAATCGCGCTGCATATCAATCACAATGAGCGCAATTTCTGATTCGGTGGGTAGCTCGTACTCGTAAGGCTGTGCGGCAATGGATGGCATAAGTGTTTAGAAGGGAATTCCCTGTCCTTTCGACGGTAACGCTTTGAGATAGTGCAAGAATTCGATCAGTTCATCTTCATCAAGTTCTGCACGAGTTTTCTTTCCGTAGGTGTCTTGAAGATATGTGCTTCCTTGTTTCTTTGTCCAGCCAATTCGTTCGATTTCCGTACCGATTTGGGCGATCGCATCGGATAAATCGATCGGTTCGGGTGCAGGCGGTTCAACCTCATCGTCCTCAAAGTCAGGTGTAAATTCTACTGGCTCACGAGTAAATTCTACAGGTGCAGACTTAATCTCTGGCATATCTAAGCCAGGAAACGATAACAAATCAGGCACAGAAGGCGGTTCGATCGATTCTTCTTTCTTCTTGCGGGTCGCTTTCTTCGGCAAATCTGGAACTAACGTTTCCACCGCAGGCAGCGAGATTTCAGAAATGTCAGCCGTGACACTCGGTTCGACTTCTTTTCTGGGTTCGGGTTCAGATCGTGCCGACACATCAAACGTCGTCGCGCCTCCGGTGGGAGAAATTCCCAACACTTCCATTGCTCGAACTCGTGCCCGATCTTCTGCCACTTCAATTTTGTCAGCGGCAGCCATTCCGGTCGCCATCGTCGTCGTACCGACTTGAACGATCGCTCTTACCACGAATTGCCCGTCATGGATCTGAACTAATTCCGATACCAGTGCTCCTTGAGGAAATCGGCTCCGGAGTTGGGCAAACAGGCTGTGACCTTGAGAATAAGCAGCGAAAGACTCGTCGGGTGAAAACATAGCAGAATTTGTCGGGATAAGGTTCGCGATCATTATTTTAGAAGTGGTAGGGAATTTGATTGGAAAGTCTATAGGTTACTAGATCCTGTCCGAAATCGATCGCACTAAAATGAAAATCATAGAAACGTTTTTTACAACACCTGACTTCCCAAAGTTCTGTTGTTATAGTTAAACGTTCGTTGCCCGTTCCCCAGATTTCTCGGTCTAAGAATCAATGTTTTATAAAAACGTGCCAGAGGGTCAAGAACCGATTCGAGTTCAGTTTGAACGTCAGATTAAACGGATTCAGCGTGATGTTCTCCGCATGGGTGCGTTAGTGGAGCGCTCCTGTTGTCTGGCACGAGAGGCATTATTTGAACGAAATCTTGAAGCAGCCGACCAAATTCGCAAACTGGATAAGAAAATCGATCGACTCTACAAACAGATCGAATTGGATTGTGTCAATACGATCGCGCTTCAGTCTCCAGTAGCTCAAGATTTAAGACTCCTCAGCGCCTTGATGCAGTTAGTTCGCGATCTAGAACGCATCGGAGACTATGCCCAAAATCTAGGGGATGTTGCGATTCAATTATTTCCGTACCCCGAATCGCCACACATGGGACAAATTCGCCAAATGTTCGATCGATGTCGTGCAATGTTGGCGTTGAGTTTGGAATCGCTGTCCGATCTGAATGCTGAATCGGGTTTAGATGTCCGCCAGCGTGATGATGCAGTCGATTTGGATTATGAAACGTTGTACAACCTGTTAGCGCGTCAGTCGGATGTAAAAGGAATGATCGAACCGATCGTGCTTCAGGTTCTCGTGATTCGTCATTTAGAACGCATGGCAGATCACGCCGCGAATATTGGCAAGCGAGTCGCTTACATCGTCACTGGAAAGCGTTAGAAATAACCATGTTCGGCTAGAAACTCCGTCGAAATACGATCGGGTACTTCCGTCCCAGGTTTGCCCCCCCGCAAAAATTTTTCCACATACTTGCCTAAAATATCGCCCTCAAGATTTACCCAATCTCCAGGCTTCAACTCCGACAAATTCGTTTCGGCATACGTATGGGGAATCACCGCTACCGTGAACCATGATCCATCTGATGCACAATTCGCGATCGTCAAACTAATCCCATTCACCGAAATACTTCCTTTCGGCAAAATATATCGCGCCACCTGTTCACTTTCTGTCTTAAACAGAATTTCCCAAGAAGTTGCGGTCTGAGTCGCAGATTCAAACGTGCCAATCCCATCGACGTGCCCGGTAACAAAATGCCCTCCAAGCTTGCTTCCGACTCTTAGAGAAGTTTCTAGATTGACCGATTTCGCGCCGCTTGCTGATTGTCCTAAAGTCGTCCGATTTACCGTCTCAGGAGACACATCCGCGACAAATCCATCCTCTAAAATCTCCGTCACTGTCAGACACACGCCATCGACCGCGACACTATCGCCAAGCTCCAAACCCTGCACAATCGCTGTCATGTGCGACCCGGAAATTCTTACCTGCTCAGGATTCAGAATCACCAAGCGACCCACCGTTTGAACCAATCCTGTAAACACGAGTCTTAATCCTTTTTACAAATCAATCTGGAATTGGGAATAACCGTCCCCATCTAGGCTTCATCAATTTTTGAGAATCCTGATAGACATGCAACCTTAGACAGATTACAGTCTAAAATCACAATATGGCTTTGGACTTGTTTCATATTCCTCTTGAAAAAATGATGAAATCGGGAAGTCTTCTTTATTTTGTCAAATTCTGAGAGAGATCATTTAGGATCAAGTTCAAGATCAACAGACCGTAACGGCATCGCTCGACCACAATCCCGCTCCCGGATTCGATCGGTACGTTCACCTGATGACCGATATCTCCCACCCTTACTATGCTTCCGGAGTTCTAGAGGCTACACCATGATTGAAATGAAGGTTGCGGGCATTGCGTTAGACGCGCAGACTCGAAGCCCGATCGTATTGCTCAAAGATGCAACCGATCGACGAGCGCTTCCCATCTACATAGGTCCCGATCAAGCAAAAGCGATCGTTAGCGTTTTGGAAGGTCAAGTGCCTCCACGCCCGCTAACTCATGATTTGATGGTGAATTTTCTCGAAGCGTGGCAGATGACCGTCGAGAAAGTCATTATTCACTCCTTACAAGATAATACGTTCTACGCAGTTTTGATCGTGATGCAAGGTGATGTCCGTCGCGAAATTGATTCCCGTCCCAGTGATGCGATCGCGATTGCACTCCGCACGAATAGCCCCATTTGGGTGATGGAAGAAGTCGTTGCGGATGCGTCTATTCCGGTCGATCGAGATGCGGATGAAGCCGAACGTCGAGCTTTCCGAGAGTTCTTATCGAACCTTAGCCCAGATGAACTGATTCAACGAGGACGATTTAGCAGCGGGGAAGCGCAGTAGTTTCTAATGCAATATCGTCGATTCGGTCAGACGAATCTTCCTTACTCGATTTTTTCGCTCGGTACGATGCGCTGTTTAGCCTCTTCTCAAGTGATGCAGCAAACCGTCGAACGAGCGATCGAGCTTGGAATTAATCACATTGAAACCGCAAGAGGCTACGGAAAAAGTGAGGAGTTTTTGGGGATGGCATTGCGATCAGTGAATCGCGATCAAATTTTTCTCACGACGAAACTTCCACCGAGTTTAGATGCTGCACAAACTGATCAATGGATTGATGAATCTTTACAGCGCCTTCAAGTCGATTCGATCGATTGTCTTGCGATTCACGGCTTAAATACTTGGGAACATCTCGATTGGGTTGAGAATGGCTCAATCAAAGCGATCAAGAACGCGATCTCAGATGGACGAGTTCGACATGTCGGCTTTTCGACACATGGATCGCTCGAATTGATTTTGGCAGCGATCGAGACCAATTTATTTGAATTCGTCAATTTACATTATTCGTTCTTCTTTCAACGGAATGCTCCCGCGATCGAGCTTGCTCATCAGAAAGATATGGGCGTTTTCATTATTTCGCCTGCGGACAAAGCGGGAATGCTTCACACACCCCCGCAGACTTTGATCGATCTCTGTGCGCCATTTTCGCCGCTAGAGTTCAATTATCGATTTTTATTGAACGATTCAAGAATTACGACGTTGAGTTTTGGAGCCGCGAAGCCTGAAGAATTAGCATTTCCTGATTTGGATCAAGACTTGAGTATTGCAAGGGCGATCGACAAATTGAATGCTAGAACAGCGATCGATCCTGATCAATGCAGCCAATGTTTTGCCTGTTTACCTTGTCCCGAATCGATCCACATTCCTGAAGTTCTCCGCTTGAGAAATCTAGCCACTGCTTATGATATGACTCAGTTTGGAGAATATCGCTATCGCATGTTCGAGAATGCGGGGCACTGGTTTCCGGGTAACAAAGCAAATCGCTGTACGGACTGTGGCGATTGTTTGCCGAAATGCCCAGAGAAATTGGATATTCCGAAATTATTGCGGGAGACACACGATCGATTAAACGGCAAACCTGGACGACGATTGTGGCAGGATTAAGTCCTTTATTTGAGGATTGGATACACATGCCACACTTCTTATTCTTGGAATGCTAATGCTTTCCACTAAGCTGAAGTTGAGTTTCAAATTGCTTGCCGATGCGAATAGACTTCATCCAATAACAAATCACGTAGCTCATTAGCAATATCATCTGGCGGATTACCTGCTAAAGCTCGACCGATTAGCCGTTCTGCTTCTCTAAGTTCATCACACTCTAACGCCAAAACCGCTGCACTTCGATGCAACACAGAGCGCGTTGGCTCTAACTCAAACTGATTTGCCACTAAATTTGATGCTGCCCGTTCTTTCTCAAATGCTGCTCTAGTCAACTCGGCAGTCTGAGCGGAGTCGCCGCGCTGTCGGGCTAATACTGCTTGGTCTACCAAAGCCATTGCCTCTTGATGGAGCGTTTCTACGTCCTGCATTTTTCGACAATCCGCGATCGAGGTGTACTAAATTCGACGATAGACACATACTCAGGGGCGACTGGATCTGAAGGAGTAATTTGCTTTAGTTTCATCTTAACTCTGGATTGCAGCATCGTTTCAGTGCCCCGACGAATCCCCGACACTTCCAGCCGCGCTTTTCGCTGAAAGAGCGACTCTGAATCCGCGATGGAACCTAGCCAGAAATCAAACCCGAAACTTTTACCCTTAATAGAGCGTTCAATCACAGTTAGCCCTGTGAGGAATGGCATGACGAGCGCGGCAATTCCGTAAGCTCCGTACTCGGTAGTAACTTCCTGATCAGCTTGAAATCGGCGAATGGTATCGTCGATCGCTGTCCAATGAAGCTCAATTTCACTCGATTGAATGCCGTCAATTTGAAGCAGGACGCAGTTTTGATGTCCCTGATCCTCTAGACAAAAGGCTGCGGCTTCTGCACACATCGCCCCGAATGTGACAGACCATCCAGGACGTTCTGCTTTCTCTTGGCGGAGGTCATCAAGATGAAGCGAGGAAAGTTGTTTTGCTTCCATCTTTACGGACGAGTTGCATTTGCGATCGCATCTTTCAAGGTCGAAACGACATCACCGATCGCAATTTCCTGAACGGCTTTGGTCGATCGCTCTACCATTTCAACTTTGCCATCTTTGAGCGATTTGCCAGTCACAATCCGGTAAGGAATTCCAATCAGTTCAGCATCTTTGAATTTGACTCCTGCACGTTCATTGCGATCGTCTAATAAAGTTTCGACTCCTGCTTGATTTAGTTCGGCATACAGTTTTTCTGCGGTGCTGACTTGATCGGCATCGTTCACATTTGGAATCACAACGATCGCATGGTAGGGCGCGATCGCAACGGGTAGAACAATTCCATCTTTGTCGTAGGATTGCTCGATCGCGGCTTGAGCCAGTCTCGACACTCCGATTCCATAACAGCCCATGACTAAAGGCATTTCTTCGCCTTGCTCATTGGTATAGGTTGCGTTCATCGCTTCTGAGTACTTGGTTCCGAGCTGGAAAATGTGCCCGATTTCGATTCCTCTGGCAGTTTTCAGCGTTTGAGACGGATCGTGAATTGAGCGATCGCCCACTCTCGCTTTTCGTACATCGACAACGAGATCCGGTTTTTGGAATTCTTTGCCCCAGTTTGCTCCAACGACGTGATAACCCGATTCGTCTGAGCCTGTGACAAAGTTCTCTAACTCGGCTGCGGTTTGATCCAAGAAGCGAACAAATTTGGGAGAGATATCTTTTGTCGATCGAATATAACTATCCGAAATTCCGGGAGAGATGTAACCCAAAGGTAACGATTTTTCTGCCCATTTTTGTTGAGCTTCGGCATCAGGAACGGTGAGAGAAATGACTGTCTTTGCGTTAAAGCGATCGGCAATTTTAGTCAGTTCATTCTGCAATTTCACATCGTTTACATCTTGATCGCCTCGGATGTGAACGAGTACTAATGCAGTCATTCCACTATCAAATACCGCCTGATAGAGAACATTTTTAACAACGTTTGTGGCAGAACATTCAAAGAATTTGCAGAGTTTCTCGATCGTTTCGGTTCCAGGAGTTTCGCGCTTTTCGTAACTCGTGAACGGTGAACGCTCAACATCGGATGGAAGTGCGATCGCTTTCTCTACATTCGCTGCATATTTGCCATCTTCGGTGTAGAGAACTTCGTCCTCTCCTGCTTCTGCCAGCACCATGAATTCTTGAGATCCTGATCCGCCGATCGCACCCGAATCGGCATCTACCGCACGAAACTCTAAGCCTGTTCTGCGAAGAATGTTGCAGTAGGCATCGTGCATTTTTTCATAGGTTTTTTTCAGTCCAGCTTCATCAGCATCGAAAGAATACGCATCTTTCATGATGAATTCTCGACCGCGCATCAAGCCAAATCGAGGACGAATTTCATCGCGGAATTTGGTTTGAATTTGATAGAGATTTTGCGGCAATTGGCGATAGGAACGAATCATGTCACGAGCGATCGTCGTAATCACTTCCTCATGAGTCGGACCCAGACCCAATTCGCGATCTTGTCGATCGACCAACGCAAACATAATTCCTTCTGCCTTGGTATACGTGTCCCAGCGACCGGATTCTTTCCACAATTCCGAAGGCTGCAACTGAGGCAGTAAACATTCTTGTGCGCCTGTGGCATTCATTTCTTCGCGCACGATTTGAGAAATCTTTTGCAACACGCGCCACATCAGCGGCAAATAGCTATAAATCCCGCTACCAATCCGCCGAATATATCCCGCTCTAACCAAAAGCTTATGGCTAGGGATTTCTGCCTCGGCGGGATCTTCCCGTAACGTGACAAATAGCATCTGAGATAGCCGCATCGATCGTGCCCTTCGTTTGAAAAAACATTCTTTATTCTAGAGGGTTCGTTGAACAAATCTATGGTGGTTTAGATTAAGGCAAGATTCTCTGGCATTTTGGTCATGAAACTCACGCTTCCGGCACTACGATCGAGAAATTATCGGCTATTTTTTGCAGGACAAGGAATTTCACTGATCGGAACTTGGATGACGCAATTGGCAACGGTTTGGGTTGCGTATCAATTAACTGAGTCAGCATTTGTTTTGGGATTAGTGGGCTTTATGGGGCAGGTTCCGAATTTCTTTCTTGCTCCGTTTGGAGGATTACTTGCCGATCGCTTCGATCGACGTTCTTTATTAATCGCGACTCAAGCCTTCTCAATGGTGCAATCGCTGTTATTGGCTGGTTTTACTTTGAGCGGAACAATCAATCTTTGGCTGTTGTTGGGCTTGGGATTTCTTCAGGGATTGATAACTGTCGTAGATGCTCCGACTCGACAAACGTTTGTAAAAGACATGATCGAGCGTCGGGAAGATCTGGCAAGTGCGATCGCGCTTAATTCCACGATGGTAAATGGCGGACGATTACTCGGTCCCGCGATCGCAGGAATTGTGATTGCCAGAGTCGGTGCAGGCTATTGTTTCTTGATTGATGGACTAAGTTACATTGCTGTGATTGCTGGATTGTTACTGATGCAAATTAGAGCACAGCCGCGATCAATGAATCAATCTCGTCCACTTCAAAGCATTCGAGAAGGATTTAACTATGCGTTTCGATCGACTTCTATTCGATCGATTTTGACCTTGATGGCGATCTTCAGTCTGATGGTGATGTCGAATACGATTCTTGCTCCAGTGATGGCGCTTCAAGTTTTGCGTGTCGATGCTCATACGCTCGGATTTTTACTTGCAGCATCAGGCATTGGAGCGTTGATCGGCGGAGGTTATATGAGTACTCGATCGACGGTTGTTGGATTGAATCAAGTGATTGCGATCGCGCCAATCCTCGCTGGAATCGGATTGATTTGCTTTGGACTATCCACACAAGTTTGGTTGTCTATTCCAGCAATGATGCTCACTGGGTTCGGAACGATTCTGCAAATTTCTGCCAGTAACACAGTCCTGCAAACGATCGTGGAAGATGATAAACGAGGACGGATTATGAGCTTGTTTACGATGTCTTTTTTAGGAATTGCACCATTTGGTCAGTTGTTAGCAGGAACATTAGCAACCGCAATCGGTGCTTCTAGCACATTGATGCTGAATGGTACAGTTTGCATCTTGGCAGCATTGCTCTTTGCAAAGCAGTTGTTTAAATTGGATCTCAGTTCTGAAGCAGCGGGAATCCGTCTCAAACAATCGTAGGAGCCATACCTGAGTTACGGTAAACCCGCGTCGATCGTGCGGTTACTGCCTCTGTCGATCGTACAATTGAACCTTGAAAATAAGCACAGAAGCTCACACCTTCTAACAGTTCCTCATCAACGCTCCACAAGCATGAACACGATTTCTCAAGCTGCTTACAGCGAATTTCTGCAACAAGTCCAAGCCCGACAAATTGCACAAGTTACGATTAAAGTCGATCGCATCGAATATAGTCTCAAGCCCGAATTTGGAGGACAGCGTTACTACACGATTAGCGATCGTTCTCAAGCCAATCTCCCGAACTTACTTCGTAGTCAAGGAATTTCTTTTGTCGATGAGCGAGTTTCTGCGGGTAACATCCTGGGATTATTGCTTTCGATGGGAGCGATGGCGGGTGTACTTGTTTGGTTAACAAAATTCAGTCAAGCAGGCGGCGGAATTGGTGGACTCACTGGAATTGGTAAGAGCAAAGCGAGAGTCTACAGTCAGGGCAAAACTGGGATGAAGTTCGCGGATGTTGCGGGCGTTGATGAAGCAAAACAGGAATTGCAAGAAGTTGTCGATTTTCTGAAGAACGGTGAGAAGTACCGCAGAATTGGCGCAAAGATTCCGAAAGGTGTGTTGCTAGTTGGACCTCCTGGAACGGGTAAAACTTTGCTGGCGAAAGCGGTTGCAGGAGAAGCAGGCGTTCCATTCTTCAGCATGTCAGGTTCGGAGTTTGTTGAATTGTATGTGGGAGTGGGTGCTTCTCGTGTCCGGGATTTGTTCCAGCAAGCGAAACGGCAAGCTCCCTGCATTATTTTCATTGATGAATTGGATGCGATCGGGAAATCTCGCGGTAATTCCAATTTCAATGGCAATGATGAACGTGAACAAACTTTGAATCAGCTATTGACCGAAATGGATGGATTCAATGGCAATCAAGGGGTCATTCTCATTGCAGCCACTAATCGCCCTGAAATTCTCGATCCTGCATTGCGTCGTCCGGGTCGCTTCGATCGACAAGTGTTAGTCGATCGTCCTGATAAAAGCGGTAGAGAAGCCATCTTACGGGTGCATTCTCGTGCTGTGAAATTGGGGGAAGATGTTGATTTAAATGCGATCGCAGCTCAAACGGTAGGATTCGCAGGTGCAGATTTAGCAAATTTGGTCAACGAAGCGGCATTGATGGCAGCCCGCCAAAATCGCCAAGCAGTGTTAATGGCAGACTTTAGAGAAGCGATCGAGCGTGTGATTGCTGGATTGGAAAAGCGATCGCGAATTCTCTCTCCATTGGAGCGTCAAACGGTTGCATATCACGAAGTTGGTCATGCGCTAGTTGGTGCATTGATGCCGGGAGGTAGCAAAGTTACAAAAATCTCGATCGTGCCTCGTGGATTGGGTGCTTTAGGCTATACCTTGCAATCTCCTGAAGAAGATCGATTTTTGCTAATCGAAGATGAACTGCGTGGACAGATTGCAACTCTACTCGGTGGACGAGCAGCAGAAGAGATTGTCTTTGGTAAGGTGTCGAGTGGTGCAAGTGATGATATTCAAAAAGCAACCACGCTGGCAGAACGAGCAATCACACAGTATGGAATGGGTGAAACCTTGGGACCGATCGCATTTGAAACTCAGCAATCCCAGTTTCTTGAGAGTGGCAGTACCCGTCGATCGATTAGTGCAGAAGTGGCTTCGGAAATCGATCGATTGATCAAACAAACGATTGATCAATCCTATACAACGGCATTGTCGATTCTGCGACACAATCTATTGCTACTCGAATCGACGACTCAAACTCTGTTAGGAACTGAAGTGCTGGAAGGCGAACAGTTACAGCGAATTTTGGCACAGGTGCAAATGCCGGAGAAAATCTAGGATGGGAGTGCGATCGCAAGAGGGAAGGGATTTTGCGATCGCGTCTCATACAAAAGCAGCATGATTCTTAGAGTACGATGTTGTTAGACTCTGACTTGCCTTACCGCAGAGGGTTTGTAAATTTTGACGTGTTTGTTTACCCGCGATTCCGCCCGGAAATGAATCTCCGGGCTGATAGAGGGAACCCCACTAAAGTGGGCTGAAATCGAACTCTTAGGGGGCTTCAGCCTCCTTTCACCCATTAGCCCGGAGATTCCATTTCCGGGCGGACTGCAACGAAGCGGGAAATCCAGAGCCACGCAAAATTTTGGACATACTCACCGCAGACTCAGAATCAAATTGGAGTTGCGTCCATTACAATCAGTCCAGTAGGATAATCCACCTTTCTTTTATGGCAGTTCAAGACACCCTACAACGCTATCGACTGATTCATTCTGACCCAGAGATTATGAGTGGAATGCCTGTTTTTATAGGAACTCGTGTTCCAATCCAAACCTTCTTCGATTATCTAGAGGGTGAAAACGGGCTTGCTGAATTTGTTGAAGACTTTCCATATCTACAATCCCAAGCCATTCAAGTCTTGGAAATTATTGCGAAAACTCTAATCGAACAGGAACGCAACGCCAGTGCAGGTTCTACTTGACGAGAATTTGTTGAGCAAAAAACTCAAACGTCCATTAGTAGAAGCTGGATACTTAGTTAGTAATGTAGATGATATGGGCTGGCGAGGATTCAAAGACCGTGAGATTCTTGATCTAGCAGAAGCTCATCCCTTCGATATTTTCATCACTGCTGACAAAAATTTGATTTATCAACAAAGCTGGATACAGCGATCGCTAAGGCTTATTATTCTTGATTCAAGTAGTACACGCCCTAATCATCTATTACCACTGTTTGTGCAATTGAGTTCCTTGCTCCCGCAGATTCCCACTGGAACTGTAATTGCTATCAATGACGCAGGCGACATCAATCAGATTCATCCCTGAAAAGGACACAAGAATCAGCAAGGTACAGTCACCTAAATCGAGGAGAGCAGTAGTAAATTTGCGATCGCTTCCTACACTGTCAACACATAATCTATGTCTCGAAGAAATACACCAAATCCGGTTAATCAGGGAGCTTTGATTGCATTTGCTTCCAACATTGTTGCTGCTGCAATTTATTATTTGATCACAGTTGTATTGCTCCAAAGTAAGCTTGTCTATTCCCCTTCATTACCTTGGGCGAAGCAACTGTTTAATCTCTGTATGTTGCTCTTTTGGGGAATCGGATTTTCGCAAATTATTCATTTACTCCCAATCTCGCTCTGGCTCCGACGACAGCGACAATCTGAAACGCTCAAAGGGCTAATGATTGGAGCAATTACCACCTGCTTACTTTGTGGAGGCTGTTTTGTAATATTCTCTCAAGCTGTGTTTTACTATCTCCTAATGCGCTAGTGGTTGGACACTCTGAAATGAAATGCTAAATTGGATTCACCTTTGTGAGTCTGCCGTATGTCGAATCCCCTCTCCACGACCTCAGAGCCATCTTCGACCCCGATTTCGATATCTCCAAGTTCGCCCGTTGTCGGTTGGAGCATTGTCGCGATCGCTCTGAGTATTGCGATCGCAAGTCAATCTCTACAGAAAAATCGCTCCAAATCTCAGCTTGATCCTTATCAGCCGTTACCCTTTACGCAACCGCTTCAATGGCTTGGATATGGGAAGCAACTGGAGAAGGCAAAGGACTTAGAAGGCGCGATCGCAGTTTACGATCAAGGTTTGAAACAGCATCCGAATGAGTTTCGACTCTGGCACGAACGCGGACTGGCATTGGCGAAACATCAACGGTTTGAGGAAGCAATTCAGAGTTACGATCGCGCTTATGAGTTGCGTCCGGACTGTCGGGATTTGGCACATGAGCGAGGCGATGCACTCTTGCAGCTTGGACGGTATGAAGAAGCGATCGTATCTCTCGAATTTTATCTGCGGTATGTTCGAGAAAGTGCTCATATCTTTAGTGACATTGGAATGGCGCAGTATCGGTTGGGAAGATACGAAGAAGCACTACGATCGCTGAATGCCGCAATTGGAACTGCTCAGCGTGATCCTTATTCTCTGACTCAGGCAAGATACTATCAAATCGAAACCTTGCGGCAGCTAGGACGATTGAACGAAGCATTTCAAGTAGCAAAAGAAGCAATGAAAGAAAGTTCTGACCCGTATTTCAAGGCGCAATATGAAGCATTGCAAAGTCAGACGGGAATTCGCTAACAGCCTAGCTCTACAATGAGAATCAGAAACGTAACGCGCAGATTCTCTCATGACAAAGCAAGTTCTTATTCTCGGTGGTACAGGTCGCATCGGGAGCAAAGTTGCCGCTGATTTGATTGCTCATACTTCGGCAGAAATTACGATCGCAGGACGCAATTTAATCTCTGGAGCAGAGGCAAGTCGGCAACTGGGAGAACGAGTCAAATTTATCGCGATCGATTTGTTTACAGGAGTGGGATTAAAAGAAGCGATCGCGCAATCTGATCTAGTAATTCACTGTGCGGGACCGTTTCACTATCGTGATGCGAGTGTGTTACAAACTTGCATTGATCAAGGTGTGAACTATATCGATGTCAGTGATCATCCGTCATTTACTCGGAAGGCATTGGCTTTTCGATCGAATGCTGAATCTGCGGGTGTTACCGCAATTATTAACACTGGAATTTTTCCTGGTATTTCTAATAGTATGGTTCGGCGTGATGTTGAACAGTTAGACCATGCGGAAAAAATTCATTTAAGTTATGTCGTTGCGGGTTCAGGTGGCGCAGGTGTGACTGTGATGCGAACGACGTTTCTCGGATTACAGCGACCGTTTGAGGCTTGGATTGGTGGGGATTGGCAGATAGTGAAGCCGTATAGCGATCGAGAAGTCGTAGAATTTCCGAAATACGGCAAAGTTGGCGTTTACTGGTTTGATATGCCCGAAGCCTTTACACTGCCCGATACTTTTCCGGTAAAGACTGTCATTACTAAATTTGCAACGGTTCCAAGGTTTTATAACTATCTCACTTGGAGTGTGGCGCGTTGGTGGCATCCGCGATTATTGCAAACAAAAGCAGTGATTGAATTTCTATCTTATGTCAGCCACTCTATGACCGATGTAAGCGATCGCTTTAGTGGCATTGGTGTGGCGATTCGATCAGAAGTCACTGGAGAAAAAGAGGGTCGATCGATGCGCTGTGTTTCAACCTTGACCCATCCAGATACGGCAGTTTCAGCAGGAATTGGAACCGGAACAGTTGCAGAATTGTTGCTATCTGGGGAATTGAAAAAGCCTGGAGTTTGGGCGATCGAGCAAGCGTTACCGACAGACTTGTTTGATAAAGCGATGCAAAATCGAGGAATTGAAATTCAACAAGAGTTAATGGAGTAAAGCTTTCTGGGCGGATTGTACCAATTGTTTGATCTGATCGAAATCGGGTGTAGTCGTTTCAGGATTCGATCGCATCCACAGTAAAAATTCAATGTTTCCAGCAGGACCTAAGAGCGGCGACCAAGTGAGACCTTGATAATACCAACCGAGCGATCGAGCAGATTCCAAAACTTGCACGATCGCGCCCGTTTGATCTTTCACATCGCGAACAACGCCTTTTTTCCCAATACGATCGCGTCCCACTTCAAACTGAGGTTTTACCAGCAAAATCACTTCTTTCGGTAGCTGCAACAATTCCCAAAGTGCAGGCAGGATTTTAGCGAGTGAAATAAACGAAACATCGACTACACCTAAATCTGGAATTGGTTGATCATCGGTGTACAACTCTTCAGGTTTAAGATGCCGAATGTTTGTTCGTTCTCTCAAAATCACCCGTGGATCTTGGCGCAAACTCCAAGCAACTTGACCATACCCGACATCAATCCCATAGACTTGTTTTGCACCAGATTGCAGCAAACAATCGGTAAAGCCACCTGTTGAAATGCCCCCATCCAAACAAACTCGATCGCGAACTTCGATCGAGAATTCCTGCAAGGCTTTACTCAGCTTTTCACCGCCACGAGAAACAAAGGGCGATCGCGCTTTAATATCGATCGTGGCATTGATTTCGACTTCAGTTCCAGGCTTATCGATTAACTGTTGAGCAACGCGAACTTCACCCGCCTGGATCAGTCGTTGAGCTTGTTGGCGAGAAGTGCAAAGAGCGCGATCGACGAGCAGTGTATCAAGCCGTTGTTTAGGCATTGTTAAAACGTCACCTTGTATAACTGAAATAACTCTCCAGGAAGTGTCTTCGCAATCTTGCCGCCTTCAGATTGAATGAGTTTCTTCCAGTCTTCGAGGGATTCAAGAAAAACCTCTGTTCCTAAGTAAGTTTCGAGAATTGCCCAACTTTCAGATAGAGGCGCGTCGGGATCAAGCACGTCGAAAATGAACACTCCACCCGGTTTGAGGACTCGTTTCACTTCGGAGATTACTTGGCTCCAATACTCGATCGATGAATAACAACTCACGCCAGTTGAAACCACATAATCAAACTGATTTGCCTCGTAGTCCAATTGATGAGCCGCTTCCAATTTCACGCCCTTAAACAGTTTGGAATTCAGTTGAGGAGCGCGAGCATTCATCGCATCACACGCAACTTTGCTGACATCTTGACCGAAATAGTACGCATTCCAATCTCGCCAGTTGTAAATTAAAAAACCAACGCCGCAACCAATATCGAGACAGCGTTGATTCTTCTGAGGTTGAGCGAGTTGCCAGAATGGAGAAGTCGTTTTGGCTTGGAGTTGTCCCGACACCCGTTCTCGGAAAATGGGCATCGATTCAATTTCTTCGGGCAGCGCGATCGCTTCACCGCGATATTCTCGGTTAAAGCGATCGGCGATCGCCACAAGTTGTGGATTCCAGTCTTGTACAGTCAAGTGTTTTAGCCTTTGAGTGCGCGAGTGAAGTTTTGGCGGTAAGAACGATTAAACATCAAAGCGGGCCAAAGTAATGCTAAATACACTTTGCCTTGACTGAAATTGGTGCGTCGAAATCCTTTCCAGAATCGATAAGCGCCAACCACATAAACCGCCAAAGCGACAAACAGAAGTAATTTGACCATACAACCATCCTTCGATCGATATAGTTCAAATTTTAGCAATCGAAATTCGGAGATGGGGGAGTGGGGAGTGGGGGGTAGGGAAACGAAATATCACATCCCACTCCCCACTCCCCACATTCCCGCGATTGCTAATAATTGTGAGGTTCAGTGTCCGAACAAAGGTTGCACTGTCAAATTAAGTAAAGAGCGATCTAATATCGAGAAAGTAAGAAGGAGACTGTATGCGTGCAGTGTTAATGGCAGGGGGGTCGGGAACTCGACTTAGACCGCTCACGTGTGACCTGCCTAAACCCATGGTTCCAATTCTCAATCGCCCGATCGCGGAACATATTATCGATCTGCTCAAACGCCACCAAATTCGAGAAGTGATCGCTACGCTGCATTATCTACCGGATGTGATGCGCGATTATTTTCAGGACGGGAGCGAGTTCGGAGTCCAAATGACGTATGCCGTAGAGGAAGATCAGCCTCTTGGAACGGCAGGCTGTGTGAAAAATATCGCAGAATTGCTCGACGATACGTTTTTGGTGATTAGCGGCGATAGCGTGACGGATTTTGATCTGAGTGCCGCGATCGAGTTTCATTACCGCAAAGGCTCGAAGGCGACTCTGGTTCTCACTCGTGTACAAAACCCGATCGAATTCGGCGTGGTGATTACCGATGAAGAGTATCGTATTCGTCGCTTTCTCGAAAAGCCTTCGAGTAGTGAAATCTTTTCGGATACGGTCAATACGGGAATTTATATTCTCGATCCGGATGTGCTGAAGTATTTGCCCGAAAACGAAGAGGCGGACTTTTCAAAAGATCTTTTCCCGCTGCTGCTCGATAAGGGTGAACCGATGTATGGCTACATTGCAGAGGGCTACTGGTGCGATGTGGGGCACTTAGATGCGTATCGCGAAGCGCAGTATGCAGGATTATCGCGTCGGGTGAAATTAGAGTTCGATTACACAGAGCGATCGCCTGGATTATGGGTGGGAGAAAACACCTACATCGATTCGTCTGCTCGAATTGAAACGCCTGCGATTATTGGAAATAATTGCCGGATTGGATCACGAGTCACGATCGAAGCTGGAACCGCGATCGGGGATAACGTGACGATTGGGGCTGAAGCTGATTTGAAGCGTCCGATTATTTGGAATGGGGCAATGATCGGGGATGAAGTGCATCTCCGGGCTTGTGTAATTGCGCGTGGGGCGAGGATCGATCGACGATCGCACGTTCTAGAAGGCGCAGTTGTGGGACCGCTTTCAACCGTGGGCGAGGAAGCGCTGATCAGTCCAAATGTGCGGGTGTGGCCCAGTAAGAATGTGGAAGCTGGCGCGACTCTGAACACGAATCTGATCTGGGGATATACCGCGCATCGGAATTTGTTTGGACAGCGAGGCGTTTCGGGATTAGCGAATGTCGATATCATTCCAGAATTTGCGGTGAAACTCGGAGCGGCGTATGGTTCGACGTTAAAATCGGGATCGCAAGTGACCGTTTCACGGGATCAGAGAACGATTTCGCGAATGGTTTCTCGATCTCTGATTGCTGGCTTGATGTCGGTTGGAATTAATGTGCAAAACCTCGAAGCGACGGCAATTCCAGTATCTCGATCGGTCGTTCCAACGTTAGGTGTTGCGGGTGGATTACACATTCGGATTCATCCAGAAAAATCGGATCATATTTTGATTGAATTCTTCGATCGCAACGGGATTAATGTCTCGAAATCGATCGAGAAAAAGATCGAAGGCGCATTTTTCAAAGAAGATTTTCGTCGTGCCCCGATCCAAGAAATTGGTGGCGTAGTCGCGGTGAATCAAGCAACCGAAATCTATAGCCGTGGATTCGAGCGACATTTGAACATTCAAGCCGTTCAGCACAGTAGCTCGAAAGTGATTATCGATTACGCTTATGCGGTTTCGGGTGCAGTCTTACCGCAATTGTTGGCGAAATTTGGCTGTGATGCGGTCGTCTTGAACGCGAGTTTGACGCAAACGGCTCCCTCGGTTAACGATCGAGAATCACTCTTAAACCAACTCGGTCATGTGGTCGAAGCCCTCAAAGCCACCTTTGGGGTACAAGTCTCTGCCAACGGTGAACAGTTCATTTTGGTAGATGAAACGGGTAGCCCAATTCGAGGCGAAACGCTATCAGCGCTCATGGTCGATATGATTCTGACAGCAAATCCGCGAGGAACGATCGTGGTTCCGGTTCATGCCTCAAGTGCGATCGAACAAATTGCCCGCCGTCATGATGGCAAAGTCGTCCGTACCAAAGCCAATCCAACTGCACTCATGGAAGCTTGTCACGCTCACGGCAATACGGTTTTAGGTGGCAGTGGCGAAATGGGCTTTATTTTTCCGCAATTGCATCCTGGATTCGATGCGATGTTCTGCATTGCGAAACTGATCGAGATGCTGACGTTGCAAGATCGAACCCTGGCGCAAATTCGGGCAGAATGTCCACGGGTTTCGCACAAAACTTATTCGGTGCGCTGTCCTTGGACGGTGAAAGGGGCATTGATGCGGCATCTGGTCGAAAGTCATCCCGCAGAAATGCTGGAAACCTTTGATGGGGTGAAGATTTTTAATCCCGATCGAGGAGATAGCTGGGTGTTAATCTTACCGGATGCGACTGAGCCACTGATTCACGTGTATGCAAACAGTCCGAATCGCGGTTGGGTCGATGAGATTTTGCGCGAATATCGACTGAAAGTGCAAGAGTTCGTATATCAAGAACAGGGCATTGAGGAAGCCAGAATAGAGCACGTGTACTAAAATAGAAATTAGCAAATCCGCTCGTAACAAATTAGCGATCGGCAGTAGAATAACGTTCACTCACTTTTCACAAGCTCATGAACAGCATCATTTTGTTAGCGGACATCATTCAAGAACCGCAACTGCGATTTACTTCAGATAATCAAACCCCGATCGCTGAAATGCGCGTCGAATTTGCTGGATTGCGTCCTGAAGATCCTACAACTCAACTCAAAGCCGTGGGTTGGGGCAATTTGGCTCAAGAGATTCAGGCAAATTATCACGAAGGCGATCGAGTGATTCTTGAAGGTCGACTGACGATGAACACGGTCGATCGTCCGGAAGGCTTCAAGGAAAAGCAGGCAGAATTGACGATCCAGAAGATTCATTCACTGAATGGCACTTCGATTTCAAGTTCTGTAACCGCTCCCGCTGCTGCGGCTCCAACTCGCGCTCCTAGCACTCCGCCTCCTGCAACATCGACTCCAAAGCGAACGACGAAAGCGCCTGCGGCTCCCGCACTCGAATCCCAACCTGAATTAGACGACATTCCGTTCTAGAATCAAGGTCGGATTTTTAGGAGAAACACGATATGGAGCGCGATTTTCGACAATTGGCAGACCAGTACAAAACTGCGCTCCTCAATAACGTGTTGCCTTTTTGGGAAAATCATTCGATCGACAATCAAGGCGGTTATTTCACATGTCTCGATCGCACAGGCAAGGTGTACGACACGGATAAATTCATTTGGTTGCAGAATCGCCAGGTTTGGATGTTTTCAATGTTGTGCAACCGATTAGAGAAACGATCGGATTGGGTGTCGATCGCAGAACACGGCGCGAAATTCTTAGCAAAACATGGACGAGATGCAGAGGGGAACTGGTATTTTTCGCTCGATCGTTCCGGTGCGCCTTTGATTCAGCCGTACAATATTTTCTCTGATTGTTTCGCTGCAATGGCGTTTAGTCAGTTTGCGCTGGCATCTAGTCAAGATTGGGCGCGGGATGTGGCGCTTCAGGCGTATCAAAACGTATTGCGGCGACAGGACAATCCGAAAGGGAGCTATAACAAAGCGTATCCAGGAACGCGATCGATGAAAGGGTTATCCGTTCCAATGATTCTCGCGAATCTCACATTAGAGATGGAATGGTTATTGCCAAAAGAAACACTCGAACAAGTACTAACGGCAACCGTTCAGGAAGTGATGACGGATTTTCTGGATGAAAACTTACTCTACGAAAATGTGGCTCCAGATGGGTCACATATTGATAGCTTTGAAGGGCGACTAATCAATCCAGGACACGGGATTGAGGCAATGTGGTTCATGATGGACATTGCGAACCGAACAAATAATCTTGATCTGATTAATCAGTGTACTGATGTTGTTTTGAACACATTGAAATTCGCCTGGGATCAAGAATACGGCGGAATCTACTATTTCCTGGATGTGAAAGGCTATCCGACTCAACAGTTAGAGTGGGATCAAAAACTTTGGTGGGTTCACGTTGAAACCTTGGTCGCGCTGCTGATGGGATATCGGCTCACTGGGCGCGAAGACTGCTGGAACTGGTATGAGAAAGTGCATGACTATACTTGGGCGCACTTTGCAGATTCAGAATATGGCGAATGGTTTGGCTATCTCGATCGACGTGGAGACGTGTTACTCAATCTGAAAGGCGGCAAATGGAAAGGCTGTTTTCACGTTCCTCGATCGCTCTATCTCTGCTGGCAAGAATTCGAGAAACTGGCAGCGTGATTTTGCCCAAAACAAAACCCCTTGAGCGTCTGTCCGTGTTTCGACTTCAAGGGGTTTTGCAAGTTTGCTCCTCACACCCCTATACGTTCTCATGGCTGCAAAATATTTTCTATCCGCCTTGTGACAGATTTGTGAGTGCAACAATTCCGTCAAATCGCTGATTGCCTTATCTGCAATACCCCACTCAGGAGAAATTCCCAAAATCAGCCGTCGTAGGTAAAATGAAAATCAATCGGGCAGAATAACGATCAGCCACACTTGGAGAAGTCACCGTTATGTCTAGAAAAGCGCTTGCATTCGGAGCGATCGCAGGATTAGGGATTGCATTTGCTATCACGCAACCGTCTCACGCCCAACAAGTCCCAAGCAGTGCAGATTTACTTCGCGATCCGCAATCTCAAGATTCGCTGAATAACTTGTTTAATAATCGGGGCGATAATCCAACGGGCGGCTTGATGGATTTGATTCAGCGCGTCTCGAATCCGACACTCGACCCCGAACTGCTCCGTCAGCAACAGCAAGAGAATTTGGATGCTGCAACTGCGAACTTCCTGAAACGTCGTCAACAATTGCTGCAAACTCAAACTGCGCCTGTTGCACCTGCACCCGTGGTTCAACCGCTGCGATAAGGTTATTTGTCGATCGCTCGAAATGCGAATTGCCCTGGTTTTGTTGAACTGACTCGTACTAGGGTAATCGCCATTTCTCGATCGCCATTCTCCGTAAATCGGACTGAATTCACAGCCCCGATCGCAGCAAAATTCGAGGTCGAAAGAGTCGCTCGAATGCCGTTGCGGGTTGGGGCTTTTTGCAGAGCGGCAATTATCGCTTGGGTGGCATCATAGCCGAGTGCCGCTCTCCATTGTGCAGGTCTGCCCCACATCGATCGAGCTTGCTGCTCAAAGGGTGAATTCTGAAGTTGAGTTTGAGCCGAGGGAATCGCAACGATCATTCCAGTGGATGAATTCCCCAATTCGGTCAGGATGCGAGAGGAATAGAGTGCGTCTCCTGCAAGAATTGGTAAGCGTTTTCGATTCGCATTGATTACAAGTAGAGATCGATCGAGTAATTCACTATTTGGAGCCAGCAAAATCGCTTCGGCTCCTTTTTCGATTGCTTGATTTACACTCTCGGCAATCTCGATCGCGGGATCGCTGAGATCAATTTCTGCCACGACTTGCCCTTTATCACCGTAATAGAGCGCATCTTTGAACGAATCAGTCAGCGATCGACTATAGCGATTTTTGGAATTGAAGAAGATTGCTACTTTGCGCTTTTTCAAGTTCTGCATCATGTACGCAGCAAGCCGTTTTGCGGGAAGTTCATCGCTTGGCATCGTTCGGAATACATACTGGCTGAAGCCTGATAAGTCTTTAGCAGAACTGACTGGAGAAATTGCGACCAGCTCACCTGCTTGATAAATTTTGCCTGCTGCATACGTTGTGTCGCTGGTTCCATGTCCGATCACGCCAAGAACATTGGGATCGTTCACCAGTTGGGATGCGATCGCGGTTGCTAACTCAGGATTCGCATCATCGGACGCGATCGCGATTCTCAATCTCATTGCTTTGGTGCGGTTGATTCGATCCTGTGCCTGAGCAATTCCGCGCAAAACTTCGATCGATGGTTGCGGCTGATTGCGAATTGGAACGACAACTGCGATCGTATAAGCTTGCTCTTTCCCGATTCGAGCATTGTTGAGATAGATCAAGGTTTCGGGATCAGCTTTGTCTGCTTGTCTTGCTCTCTCGAACAGTTTCACGGCTTCGGGAAAATTGCCGCTCCTCATTTTGTCGATCCCAGCTTGCTTCAAAGGTGCAGTTGAGAGCGGATTTAGCGAGAGTTCTCCCACACTGACAGGCTGTAAAGTTTGCTCGATCGGTTCAGGTGATGGATTGTTTCGAGTGAGCGTCCAGGCTGAAACTCCTATGATCGACGCAATTCCTAAACCGAATGCTGCGAGTTTGAAGCGTTTTCTCGATCGACGCGGACGCGGACGCTCGATTTTTGAAAGCGGAATTTGCGTGAAGACAGAAGATTTTACTCGATCGAGCGCTTCCAATACTTCGGCTGTGGATTGATAGCGATCGTTAAAATGAAACTGCGTCATCTTTTCCAAGATCGCAGCGAAATTATCACTGACTTTGGCGCGATCGCGCCAGACGACACTATAAGTTCGGGGATCAATTGCCAGTTGAGACGGGCGAACTCCAGATAATGCCTGAATCGCAATCATTCCCAACGAATAGAGATCGCTATTAAACCTCGGTCGTCCTAAGCATTGTTCACTGGCAGCATAGCCCGAAGTGTAGACCGGAACACTCATTTGAGTTTGGGGAGCGGTATCTGCAAGCGATGTATCAATGATCGTTTTCACGGCTCCAAAATCGATTAGAACCAGTTTTTGGTCTCGATCGCGTCGAATCAAATTCTCTGGCTTCAAATCTCGATGAATCACGCCATGTTCATGCACAAAAGCGAGAATGCGCGTCACATCCTCCACCAGTTCGATCACTTGGGATTCTGAAAGCTTCTGACCTCCGCTCAATTCATCACTCAGCAAATGTCCCTGAATGAATTCTTGAACTAAATAGAACTCGTTATTTTCTTCAAAATATGCGAGTAGCTGTGGAATTTGATCATGCTGACCCAATTTCTCTAACGTATCAGCTTCCGCATAAAACATTCGACGCACTTGGCGCAAAATCGCCTCATCCTGACAAGAAAAGCTCAGATGCTTTAGAACACAGCGCGGATTCCCAGGGCGGCGCGTATCTTCTGCAATGTACGTCTGCCCGAAGCCACCAGAACCTAGCGCTTGAATAATCTTGTACCGAGCATCAAGAAGTCGTCCTAGCATTGCAACCCTGGGAAGTGATAATAGTGCATTGTAGGTCGATCGCTAAATTCGGACACAGTACAGTCATGAAAATTGAACCGCGACACGAATGGGCACTCACCGCAGAAGCCGCGATCGTGATTCAACAAGATCTCCGCCAAGAAGTGATCACCCAAGATCAATTCGGCGCGGTCAATTATGTCGCGGGAGTCGATGTTGGATTCGAGGAAGACGGAGCGATCACAAGAGCCGCGATCGCAGTTCTGAGCTATCCCGAATTACAGCTTTGTGAAAGTGCGATCGCTCGTCGTCCCACAACTTTTCCTTACATTCCAGGCTTTCTCTCATTCCGTGAAGTGCCTGCGGTTTTGGATGCACTTGAACAACTGAAAATCATTCCTGATCTTCTACTCTGTGATGGTCAAGGATTGGCGCATCCAAGACGATTTGGAATTGCTTGTCACTTGGGAATTTTGACGAATTTACCTGCGATCGGGGTGGCAAAATCTCGTCTGATTGGAACCTATTCTGAAGTTCCAGACGAGCGGGGGGCTTGGGTTCCATTGCTGCACAAAGAAGACACGATCGGAGCGGTTCTGAGAACTCGAATCAAGACGAATCCGCTGTATATTTCTTCCGGGCATCGAATTAGTTTGAAAAGTGCGATCGCTTACGTGATGGGTTGCACGACAAAATATCGATTACCCGAAACCACTAGACACGCTCATAAATTAGCCAGCGGTTGACATGAAAAAATTATTCATATTGATACTTCTATTGCTTACGATCGCACTTCCAGTTCAAGCTGCACCTTGTCGAACGTTGAACAATCAAGAAATCTGTATTCTTACTATCAAGCGCAGTGCAAAAAACTATTGGGAATATCGCGCTCAAGTTCAAGTCGATGGCGAAGTTCGACCGCTGCAAGTGTACGATTGCCGCAAGAAAATCACCGTTCAAGACAACAAAGTTCTTGAACTGTTTGAGCAAGATGGAACGGCTGAAGTCGTCTGTAGTTTCTTCAAGCCGCCGAGAGATGCGTTTGGGGTCGCAAGTGGAAAACCGCGATCGTTTCGGGGCGTGAGCGATCCGATTCCCAACCTTGGACGTTAAGAACGCCTTAAGAACTGAAGGTTTTAATATTTCCTTCGATAGTGTGAATAGCAGATACCTCCTAACTGCGTCTTTTGCCCCGTTCTGATACGGGGTTTTGTTTGGGAAAAATCGAAAATGCCCTCAGAATATAGCAGTAGAAGTTTAGATTAGGACATCCTCGGAGTTGCCCCCAAACCCCCAATTCTGGGGGCTTAAGACTCTTGCTCCCCCAGAATTGGGGGCTGGGGGGCTTCTTATGAAGTGTCCTAACTGAAGTAGGTACAGCTATAGTCCTCAAGAAATCGATCGACAAGTTCAACAACGCCGAGAGCAGCTAAGTTACTTGATTCAATTTGCGGAACAAATCCTGCCAAAGTAAGCCAACCGCAATCAAGCCGAGTCCAATCATCCAAACCTGTTGCTCGACCCAAAACGCGAGAAAGAGACAGGCGAACAATCCGATCCAAGCAATCCACTTGGGATAAAGTCGATCGTGCTTGGGAACTCGTAAAGCTGCAAAATTCGTAATCGCATAATACACCAGCACTGAGAAAGCACTAAATGACCAAGTAACTCTTACATCTCCAATGAGAACTAAAAGCGCGATCGCACTTCCCATCACGATAATGGCAATGTTTGGTGAAGCTTCCGAACCACTCAATCGAGCTACAATTCTCGGCATATCTCGACGGCGACCCATTGCAAACAACACACGAGACAATCCCAAAATCAAGTTCAGAAGCACTCCCAATGTTGCGGTCATCGCTCCAACAGCAAGGATTAAGTTACTTCCTGGAATTCCAAAGCTTCGAGCAGCGACTTCGAGCGGTGCAACTTGGCGATTCGTGACATTGCCTAAAACTGCTGCATCAACTACTCCAATTCCCACGACTGCAACACTGACATACAGCAACATCGTAATTACCAAGGTCACGAGCATGGCGCGGGGAATCGTTCGCTGAGGTTCCCGAACTTCTTCGCCCATTGTGGCAATTCGTCCGTATCCGGTATAAGCCACAAACATGAGTGCAGTCGCTTGTAATATTGCTTGAATCGGTTGCTCAGGTAGAAACGGCGTGAAGTTTGCAAATCGAGTCGAAAGCACGATCGGGAATCCTGCAACCACAAAGAACAACAGTGAAAGCAATGTGATCGCAACAATCACCATGTTCACCACATTCGATCGACGAATTCCCCCTAGTACTATCAGCGTAAGAATGACGATCGCACTAAACGCGATCGGAACTAACAAAGCACTATTCTCAATGCCCAATACATTCAATAAATAGCCTGCAAATCCCAAAGCAGCCGTCGCAGCCGAAGCAGATTTTGCGAGTAGAAACATCCAACCCGCTGTAAATCCAAGCTGCGGATTCAAATATCGATAGCCATACTCATACGAACCCCCGCTGACTGGATGACTTGCTGCCAGTTGAGCGCTATTGAGTCCATTACAAATCGCCACTCCTGCTGCAAGTGCGATCGCAACAATCACTGCCGATCCTGCAATTCCGGTCGCGATTCCGATGCTAACAAACACTCCTGTCCCAATGATTGATCCTAAACCGAGTGCGATCGCGCCAACGAGTCCAATTTGGCGTTTTAGAGTGTTGGTGGATGACATTCGGTTTCTCTTGATTTGAAGTCCGAATAGTAGTTTAAGCTGAACCCTTCAGGCTTGTGAAGCATCTAACAATACATTCCATCTATCAATTTGAATCATTTGAACTACGAACCTCCTGAACTTGCCCTACCTGAAAAATTAATCGAAATGGTTGACGCATTTCCCGACTGATAAATTCTTCCAAAAGCTGAACTTGTTTTGGTGTGACTGGCTCTCTCGCTCGGACATTTAAGCGAACCGTTGGCGGACTAGAAAGCCAGTTCACTTCAGTTCTGAGCAATTCTAGTCGTTGAAATGTCACCGTTCGATTTAACAAAGCCTGCTCTAAACCGTGTTGAAGTTGTGCCTGTCGAACCAATCGAGCAAAACTTGCACCCAGCGGAATCAAAAGAAGCACAGTCAAAACGGTCGCCCAAGTCAAAGCGCGTTGAGCATGACGCAATCGAGTATATCCAGCAATCAAAAAGGTGAGCATACAAGACAAGGTAATGCCCAGAAGATTTGTCGCATATAGCAGAGTTGCACCCAAGCTGAGTGACCAATCGGTTGCTGCTAATCCCAATCCAATCACACACACCGGAGGCATCAAGGCAACCGCGATCGCAGTTCCCGCCAAACTTCCTGCAATCCTCGGTTCAACTTTGGCATATCCACTAATTGCCCCCGCTGCTACAGCAACTCCTAAATCTAGTAAGGTTGGTTCAGAACGTGCTAACACTTCACTGCCATAGCTTGGGAGTGGAACCAAAATTCCAATCAGGCAGGAAATCAGCATCGCCAAAACTGTACCTGCAAACACTGAAATTGCACCTTGACGGAACAAAGAAAGATTTCCGATCAATGCGCCTAATGCCAATCCTCGAATTGGCAGCATTAACGGAGCAACAATCATCGCGCCAATGATCACAGCGGCACTGTTCGACAACAAGCCAAAAGTCGCGATCGCACAAGAACCCACAATCAGCAGGATGTAGACTTCATCGAGCTTGGACTCTACTTGCAAATCTGTCACAAGCTGCTGTACCTGAGTCGGTTCGCGGCGATTGCGACGAGACTTTTTAAAGCGATCGCGAATGTTTTCTAGCACAATGCTCTCTAACTAAAACATACAGAAGTTAGCAGCACACTTGCTCTTTTTCATCTGACTCCAGATAGGACTTTGGACTCGATTTTTCCAGCATTCAGAACTGCTTTCAGTCCTTAGATAGATTTTTCAGTTATTCCTGGTTTTTTCGCGTCACTTTTCTGTCACTTTCGTTTCTAATGCTAAAAACACGCACTTGTTTGCGATCGGCTAAGTTCTGTCGAAGAACGGTTAGACAAATTGATATTTGGATTTGCGTAACTAAAGTTTACTGGAGGAATGAGATATGGATTGGCAGAGCCTGTGGCACTGGCTTTACATTGGTGGAATGTCGATCGGTGCAATCTATTTTGCATTGCTAGGACGCGATCCAAAAGGGCTTCCGAAACTAGAGTATTTTGTTGCAACTTTTATTCCAATCTGGTCAGGGTTGATGTATTTGCTCATGACTGTACCGACCAGCGGCAACGGTCTGGAAATGGGGAAGATTGAAGTTGCAGGACAAATTACGCACTTTGCTCGATATGCAGATTGGATTGTGACCACTCCGCTGCTATTACTGTCTTTATCCTGGACAGCAATGCACCATCATAAGTCAAAAGATTGGACACTTACCTTCTCATTGATGGCAACTCAGGTCATTGTGATTGTGACCGGATTGATTGCAGATCTTTCAAACGTACCTTGGGTGCGCTATCTCTGGTATACGATCGGCTGTGTTGCGTTCTTGGTTGTGCTTTGGGGGATTTGGGGACCGCTTAAAGATAAGACTAGAGGCGATGCGGAACTCTCTCGCTTTTACAATGGATTGACTACTTTCTTTACGATTACTTGGATTTGCTATCCGTTGATCTGGATTTTAGGACCTTCAGGATTACGATTATTTGATCAAAACGTGGATACTTTCCTATTTTGCTTAGTGCCATTCTTCTCGAAAGTGGTGTTTAGCTTTCTCGATTTGAATGGTCTTCGTAGCTTGGGACATCGCGAAGCGGAAAGTGCCGAAGAACGATTTGTCAGTAGCACGATGCGCTTTATGAATGCAATTCCGCTATTTTGGCAACCGAGACGATCGCGGAGACGATCGCGGGTTAGTTCTAGAGGAGTGTAGATCTATACAATTTGGTAGACGTACTCCAGAACAGAGCCTACCAGAATAACGTCAGCAATCAGTTTGCTTCAAAAAATAAATCGTTTTTTCACTCACACGAGGAGTTATGAAGAAGATAGTTGCATTGTCGGCATCGCTGTTCAGTTTCTCACTGCTATTTAGTGCTTGTGGAACAACTGGAACAGGCACAGGGGGAACAGGCACAGGGGGAACAGGCACAGGGGGAACAACAACAGAAACCAGTCCAACTGTTTCGCCTACCGTTAGCCCAACTGTTTCGCCTACTGTTAGCCCAACTGTTTCGCCTACCGTCTCCCCGACCGTTAGCCCAACCGCTTCTCCAACCACATCTCCATAAATCAAAAACTGCGATCGCATTTCACCATTCGCGATCGCGGTTTTTGATTACCACCAGCGGAGTTGGAAATAACTGCGATCGGGCTGGCTCAATTCTTGCTCAGTCAGCCAGTCAACAGGCTTGTAAGTGCCAAAGACATGATCCCACCAATCCACAGCTAGTCCAAAGTTGTGATGCCACATTCCGTACTTGTGATGGACATAATGCACAGGCATCTTCATCCAAAAGCATTTTGTCGGATTCTCGTGTTGAAGTTGATGAGCATAAGACGAGAAGGCAGCATAGACTAATCCGCCCAAGAACCATCCGAATCCCGCCTCAAATGAGACAAAAAATAACAGTCCCATGATCAAAACTGTGCCTTTGAGATAGTCGAAAAATTCCCAAAGCACCCCTTGTCCTTCATTGCGTCGATGATGGTCGCGATGCCGTTCTCCTAATTTGTAGGGCTTGTGCATTAATCGGTGCACCCAATATTCGACCAAACTCGCGAGAACAAACGCGATCGTAAAACACGCGACTCCGATCCCAATTTTTTCGATCACAGATTGCTTCTCCTGACCTCACAACTCTTGCTATTCTGCCGAAGAATTCCGCAATGTGTCAAAATTCGAGAAAAAATCTATACAAAAGATCTATACAAAAGATCTATGCAAACGAAGTCCACCTTCGTGAACTAAGAAAAAAGGCTGTTAGTGCGTGGCGTACTTTGTCTGTGTAGTCCCGAATTCCACTCGAAAACCTAAGCTGCCTTTGCCACTAGCAAAGCTAGGGCGCAGCAGAGATTAATGTGCCATCACAGTAGAACAAGAAAATATGAAACTCATAGGATAGATTCCCAATGAGTTTTTC
This sequence comes from Leptolyngbya sp. AN10, assembly GCF_050565645.1. Classification (NCBI taxonomy): domain Bacteria; kingdom Bacillati; phylum Cyanobacteriota; class Cyanophyceae; order Leptolyngbyales; family Leptolyngbyaceae; genus Leptolyngbya; species Leptolyngbya sp. AN10. The sequence goes on along the minus strand of NZ_JBNXVP010000003.1, from coordinate 69,316 downwards.
AACGGCGTTCATCCACTACACAAATTTGGACATTCTCAACCCATCACTAGAGCAGAAGTTCGAGTGGATTAGATTCAAAATTCTTAAGCGATCGATGATCTCTGAGCTTTTAACCAGCTATGTAAACCGAACATGACGATCGCGAACGGTAACATCAGTCCCGGAATCACACCAATCCCCACCTGATCTGCAATCCAGCCAATTCCAGTGGGAATGATCGCGGCTCCAACACTGCCCATACTCGCAAGAATGCCGATCGCGGCTGGAACAATTGCTCGATCGACTCGTTGCGGAGTCAACCACATGATTGCGGGAAAAATTGTTGCAAGTGCAAATCCTAACACTGGCAAGACTAGCCATGCACCTGGAATTTGCCACCAGATGAACAATCCAACCATTAGTAATACTAAAGAATAAGTGATTGTTCGATTGGCTCCTAGTCGGTTCACTAATTGTCCAAAGCTCAATCGCCCGATCGTTAATCCAACCCAATAGCCTGCAACGCTGTAGCCTGAAATCTGAGTTGGAATTCCTCGGCTAACGTGCTGTACCGTGTATGCCCAGTTTCCGATGCCTGCCTCAGTTCCGACATAGATTGCTAATAAAATCGCGGAAACAACCACAAGCGGATTTTTCGCTGCTGCTGCAAGGTTAGATCGACCACTGTTTTCACCGATGAATTTTTGCTGTAACGGTGAGTATCGATGCGAAACAGCCCAGAGTAATCCTACGATCGACAAACTTACAATAATCGAAATCACGCCATAAATCTGCCGCCATTGAACTCCAAAAGTCAGTAATGTTGTCGCTAATGCTGGACCCGAAAGCGCTCCTACACCGTAAAACGCATGAAGCAATCCCATCAAATTCGCATTGCGTTGATCACTTGCAATAAACGTATTGCCACCTGCATCGATCAGTCCAATCCCAAATCCTAACAATGATCCGGTTGCAATCATCACCGTCCAATGAGTTGTTGAAGCATAAAGACTCAAAGCACTGGTGAGCAAGATTGCACCAATTAACATTGTTCGAGCTAATCCGAATCGATGCGTCAGTAAACTTGTCGTCGTTGCCGCGATCGCATATCCCGTAACTTGACTAATGAACAATAGTGTTACTGTTCCAGGTGTGAGATTGTATGTTTCAAGAATTGAGGGTAGAAGAACACCCAAGCCCCCTTCAGCGATCCCGATCGCAACGAACGAGTAGAAGATTAGAGCAACACCAATCCATAATCGATCGTTGGTTCGAGACTTTAATCGCACAATCTAACCCCGTTTGAATCCTTTTGATGGCTGTTTTGCTTTCTCTTTTGCCTTGGTTTTACTCACTTCTGCTAATGCTTCCTGGAAGAGATTATGCAAATGCAGCGGAACACTAGCAATGTCTGGAAGTTCAGGCACTAAAAGTTTATGGTATTCCTGCAACAGTGGATCGAGATCTTTCTCAAGGGTGAACTCTGGTCGATCGAGAAACGATCGCAGCAAGTTCTCTAACTGAGTCGGATACTGTTCTGTTAACCGATGCCAAACAAAATAGTTCACTTCAGCATCAGTAAGATACTTCCGAATCAGCTTATCTGCACCTTTGATAGATTTCCAATCTTCAGCGTTTAACACTGATTCAAACTGCGTGTAGGTAGTCAGCAACATCTGTCCCCAACGCGGATGTGCAAGAACTGTTACTTCTTCAGCTTTTTTCAACTCTGGCGGTAGATCAACTTGCGGTGTTACCATTTTTGCCGCTGCTTTGTTCTGAACCATTTTGGCAGCAGATTCAGCATCGAGTCCCATTGCTTCCGCCATTTCGGTCAGTTCTTCGTCGCTCATTCCTGCCTCTTGAGCGAGTTCTGCAAGCGATTTATTAGAATCAAGTCCCACCTCGTCCATCCGTCTCTGAGTGAGAAATTCTTGAAACTCAGCAATCTTTTTGCCCAAGTGATAGCCCGACATCGTAACTTGATCGCTCCCAAAAAAGTCGAGAAAGTCCTGGTGATAGCGCTCTACCGATTTCCAAGCTTCTTCTAAGAGTTCAGGAGCATCCCCATAGAGATCAGATTTATAGTTCTGACGAAAATTGCCGATCGCGACTGCTAACTTTGGTTTTCCTAAATTCCCAAACTGCACATACGGACTAAAAATCGTCCAATAGTCCTCTACAGGTGCAATTCGCGTGACTAGCATTTCTCCTTGCTTTAATCGCGACATCGCTTCTAAGTCACTGGGCTTCACAATATACATTTTGGTGGTGAGCCAGTTCATCACTTTGAAACCATCCGGCAAGATTTCTTGAATCGCGAACAATCCTGAAAAGTTGCGCTTCCAGTTTAGGAGCAATTGTCGATCGCTCTCTGATAATTCCGGTTCTTGTTCGATAAACAATTCCAGCGGGGTTTTCGTGCCAACCTGTCCATGCGTGAGAAAGATATCCACCACAGTATCTCGGTGTTTAGTCTCTTTCGATTGTGATTGAGCTAACCTGTCCGCGACAAATTTCTCAAACGCGATCGCTAACTCACCTTCTGCATCATAGACAAAATCCGTCAGCGCTTGTTTGAGTTCATTCGATCTCGCCAAAATTGCATCTACCATAAGTTACCTCGATCGTCCTTGCACAGATTAGCTTTTACCCGTAGTAGCTCCGAAGCATCTTGAGATAGATTTTTTGGAGCTGCTCAAAAAATAATCCTTTACGGAGTGCAACTAGGACTCCGTAAAGGATTATAGTGATTTCTAAAAGTTGGGCAATTAGCCGCGAACCTTCACTTGGATATTCGCATTTTGCAAACCAGGGCGTTTTGCAACTGCACTCAGAGTTTGCTGTACCGCATATTTTTGGTTCACAGAGGTCATGAGTTCTGCAAGGTTGTGCTTTCTTGCAACACCCCACAGATCCGCCACGATGCTGTATGTACCATCTTCGTTATGTACCCAACCAATGTCATAGCTGCCATCCAATACAGCAACAATGTCAGCATGGACGCGCTGACAACCCATTCCACGAACTTCGGTGTTTGATTCAACTGTGAAACCAAGGTCGCGCAACGAAGCTTTGAGCAGTTCGCCATCGGTGATCTTGCTGCGGAGTGTACTAAAGTGCGACATACGTTTATCCCTTGCTTGAAATTGAGTGATGTTTACTTATCCGTTAACGGTAGCAGCAGCGGATTGCGGCGACCGTCTATCTAAAGACTTCTTTTTTTATCTTATGGCAGACCCTAAAAACCGGGGTTGAGTTATGTTACGATTTCAGACCTCGATTGTTCGTTAAAATTCAAGAACTGTATGCGAGAAACCGACAATGACCGTTACACAGTCTCAGCAACGATCGATTCTTTCTTCTCTTTTACACTCTGACCTTAGCCCGAATCCGACCTTTCAAGCGGCTTGGCTGACGGTGCGCGTCGTCGTGGGCGCTTTGATGATTCACAATGGCTTTAGTAAGTTGGCGGATGTGCAGGGCTTTGTGGATCATGTGATGACGGTGATTGGCTTTCCGTTTCCGGTATTCTTTACTTACTGTGCAGCCTTCGCGGAAATCGGTTCGTCGATTTTATTAATCTTTGGATTTCTCACTCGAATTAGTGCTGTGTCACTCGCATTCACAATGTTAATCGCGGTTTACTTTCATCTGAAAAAGACTGGATTGGATATTGGACCTTTAGAAACCGCTTCGCTTTATCTGCTGATCTATCTGTTGTATACGATCGGAGGAGGCGGAAATTATTCGATCGATTATCTGTTATCGAAAGATCGCTCTTAAAGCGGGTTTGAAAAGCATAAAAAGCTTTCTCGCTTCGTTCCATCTCGCCCCGGACTGGAAGTCGGGGCTATCGGTGCGAAGTCCTTTGAAAAGGACTGAAGACCTTACCTAATCTTGTTATTAGTCCCCTTCAGTGGACTTTGTTCTGTTAGCCCCGAATTCATTCCGGGGCGAGTCATGCAATCAACGATACTTTTCAAACACTCTCTTAAAGCGAATGGTCTAGATCTGTAAATCTGCAAAACCTCTTCAGCCTTGTAGATCTACAGTTCTAGACCATCAAATTTTTTGAATTCTAAGGTGAAGATTACTCTTCTTCCAGTTCGATCTCTTCTTCAGCCTGCTGATTTTCTGCTGCAATCTCTTCTAATGCTTTCTGAATCCACAGTTTTGATAAATCTAGTAAGCTAATGCTGTCAGGCACAGTCGTCATGGATTGATTCCTCCTTCTCTATCTTAGAGCGTAGCGAACTCTGTCTAAGGTTTCACGCTTAGATCTACCTATTGCAACATTTGTTCATAATTCGTTAGCTCTCTTAGATTTCGTCTGGATCAATTCCCATCGATCGAAGTTGTTCTGCCAGTCGTTGCGCTTTCGCCTCAGCGTCTTCAGCCCGTGATTCTGCTGCTTCAGCGCGTTCGGCTCCAGTAGGAATGACGTTGCCATTGCGATCGCACCACCGCTTTAGAGGCATACAATGGCTCGACGAGTAAGCGCTGCTATTTTTCAGATTGGAAGTTGTCCACCGGGATATCGTTATCAGGTCACAAATACCTGATGTCAACTTAATTCAATTTCGACGATCGCTAATTTTTGCTTAATCTAGCACCCATTTTGATTGAGTCGCAGTGAATTGATTTCTGGGTTCTTGGCGATCGTATCCCATTGTTGTGCTGGCAAGTAAGGGGAACTTTGTTTCTAATTCTGTACCGAGACAAAAGTTAGTCACAAAATTGTAGAAATCTCTGCCGATTTGATGAGCGTCGCCGTTTTCGTCGATCGCGTATATGTCATAGCTTCGATCATTAGATTCATAAGTATTCAAATCAAAAACGAGTAGTGTTCCTGATCCCAATCCAAATAGATAGGCGTGATTAAGTAGCGCTTGAGTAAGGGGAGCCTCTCGAAACGACGATTTGCAAGCTTCAATAATTTCTGTGTTTGATTTAGCTTGGATTTTGAAATGTTCAACGTTTGGACAGTCAATGCAAATAAAACCTTGCCCAAAGGAGCCCTCTCCAAATGTTTGACAGAACTCTTTGTATCCAAGTGGGAGCATGATGTTAAGAAGCGATTCAAATATTGCCAAATCTTCAGCGCTTACAATAGTGAGAGTCGTTAAATTAAAGGCTAGTGTATTTAATTTGACTTCTACCTGTTCCAGCAAACTTTTCCATCTTTCCAAGCGAGTAGACATTTTTCAAGCTGAATCATTAAATTCAGTATACTTGTTCTACTAATTCACAAAAAAGCCTGCAATATCTTTTAAAAACAAAAAGGGGAAGTGGTAAGCTTCCCCATCTAACTATATGCGGATGGCGAGACTCGAACTCGCAAGGCAATGCCACACGCACCTCAAGCGTGCGCGTATACCAATTCCGCCACATCCGCCTAAGCCTTATTCAGAATAGCAGAGAAGTGGCGAAATCGTGACAAAGATTTTTCAGAATTGCGAAGTTCGTCAGTTTTGCAGGGTCGATCGCAGATTTTTCACCTCATTCTGATTTGACCGAGGCTGTATACTGAAACGCGGTACACGCAGACCTTATCAATTTCCAGAGAATTTTTCATGTCGTTTCACGCAACGTTAGATCAGTTGATCGCAATTCTTGGGGCATCTTCTCAAAATCTACTCGGATCGGATGCCAAAGGCATTACAACGGATACGCGATCGATTCAACTGGGTGAGGTTTTTCTGGCGTTGCGGGGTGAGCGATTTGATGGACATGATTTTGTACGATCGGCAATCGAACAAGGCGCGATCGCGGCAATTGTCGATTCTCAGTTTGAGGCGGGTGATTTGCCTGTACTAATTGTGTCGGATACGTTACAGGCGTATCAAGCGATCGGGCATTGGTGGCGCAAACAGTTTAAGATTCCGATTATTGCGATTACTGGATCGGTTGGTAAAACAACAACTAAAGAATTAATTGCAGCGGTTTTATCAAAGTACGGAAAAGTACATAAAACGCAGGCAAATTACAACAACGAAATTGGAGTTCCGAAAACGCTACTGGAATTGAACTCTGATCATGATTTTGCTGTGATTGAGATGGGAATGAGAGCGTTAGGAGAAATTGCGCTGCTCTCTCAGATTGCAAGTCCTGATATTAGCGTGATTACAAATGTGGGAACGGCGCATATTGGGAGATTGGGATCGAGAGAAGCGATCGCACAAGCAAAATGTGAACTTTTAGAAGAGATGCCGAAGGATTCAGTCGCAATTCTCAATCACGATAATCCTTTGCTACTCGAAACGGCGAAAACAGTTTGGCAAGGGAAATCGATTACTTATGGATTGCAAGGCGGCGATTTGCAAGGACAGTTAATCGATACTGAAACGCTGAAAGTTGGAAATGATCAATTCCCCTTACCACTTCCCGGTGAACATAATGCGCTGAATTTTCTAGCAGCATTAGCAGTGATTCAAGCATTAAATCTAGACGCTTCTAAACTGACTTCGGGAGTTGAAGTTGAATTGCTGGGAGGACGATCGAGACGATATGAACTCTCTAATGATGTGGTGATTTTGGATGAGAGCTACAACGCCGGATTGGAATCGATGTTAGCTTCATTGAAATTACTCGCGCAAACCGAAGGCGATCGCAAAATTGCGGTACTTGGAACGATGAAAGAACTGGGCGATTGGTCAATTCAATATCATCGCCAAGTCGGAGAACAAGTCAAAGATTTGAAACTCGATCGATTACTCATCCTTGCTGACCCTGACGAAGCGAAAGCAATGAAATGTGCTGCTTCTCCGATTCCTGCTGAAACTTTTACCACGTATACAGAAGTAATCGATCGACTAAATCACCTAATCCAACCTGGGGATCGACTACTGTTCAAAGCTTCTCGCGCTGTTGGACTCGATCGCGTCGTCACCGCTCTCATTCCGTCTAAATAAATACCTCACCCCCCACCCCCCACTCCCCACTCCTTTGAAGTTCCTACTTTCAGTCGATCCCCCCTACCCCCTCCGAAAGATGATACTCTCCCCATCGGTAGGCGATTCTGGCATCTAAAGTAGTGTTTCAAAATGACAGCCTCACTGACACAGTTACTTGTGTTGGGCGGAGTCTGATGAGGGAATTTCTATGAGTCAAGTCGCAAATTTAACATGGGAACTCGGTCAGATCCTGGCACAAGTTCCAATCAATCGAGGCGTGACAACCCCGGAGGAAGCCGCTTTGGTGTTCTCTGGTCCTCGATTTTTCGTTGCTTTAATTTCAGGAATTGTATTAGCGTTTGCATTTCAATTACTGTTCACAAACCTATCCGTAGCAGCGGGTATCTCATATCTGGGACACTCCTCGGATGATCATCACAGTTCACATCATCATTCCAGTAGTAATGGTGGCGGAACGATTAAAAAGATCGGGCTTGCGGTCGGACTCTGGACATTGATTACAGTCACGATTTCACTGTTCATCGCTTGTCTATTAGCGGTGAAATTGAGCTTACTGACGACTGCGGGGTTAGGTGCGATCGTCGGTCTCGTAATTTGGGCAGCATATTTCACGATTCTCGTTTGGGTCAGTTCGAGTACGGTTGGATCGCTCGTCGGTTCAGTCGTCAATGCTGCAACCTCTGGGTTTCAATCATTAGTGGGAACCGCGACCGCAGCATTCGGAGCTAGAGCGGTAAATCAGCAAGTGGTTTCGACCGCAGAAGCAGCAGCGGCAGCCGTTCGACGCGAATTGGGATCGGCGATCGATCCTGCCAATATTCGCGATTCTCTCGAAGACTACATTGAGCGGCTCCGTCCAGCACAAATGGATTTCGGTCGAGTCCGCCGTGAACTCGAAGGATTGGTGAATGATCCAGAACTGCAAAATATTATGGGTGGAGGTTCGCCCGCAGATGTGATCGAACGATTGCGGAATGTCGATCGTAATACTTTCTTGCGGTTGATCAGCGAACGAACTGACTTATCCAAACGCGATGCGAATCGATTAGTCGATCAGTTGGATGCCGTGTGGAAAGATACGATCGGACGCTATCAGCAACGCAAAGATCCGACTCAAGAATTGGTTGAATACCTGAAGACTGTTCAATCCGGGCAAGTCAATGTCAATGATCTGAATCGTCGTTTGGATCAATTGACCGAGGAGTTGCGTCGTCAGGGTCAAACGTTGCAGAACACGCAGCAAGACCAAATGTCTGGAATGCGAGATGCGTTCTCAACGATGACTCAACAAGGATCGAAGCCAGGTCAATCACCGAGCTTAATCGATCGAGCCATGCAAATGGGTTTCTCGACTCTGATGGGAACAGTCGTCGGACGTACCGACCTGCATGATCTCGATGTTGAGAAGATCATCGGACAGATTCAGACGGCTCGCGATAAAGTGATGTCCGGTGCACAGCAAGCTACTCAGAAAGTCTCTTCTAACTTTAGTCCGATCAAATCCGATGTCGAGAACTATCTGCTGAATACCTATGCTTGGCACTTCAACCGGGAAACATTGGACACTGAATTCCGCGAAGTACTTTACGATCCGGAAGCTGATCCAGGTGCTGTTCGTCGGGAACTCGAACGTCTGACCCGTGGTGATTTTGTCAGTCTCTTAACTCAACGTGGAGACTTACCGCCTGCACGAGTCGCTGAGATTGCAGATCAACTCGAAACCGTTCGCACCTCGATTCTCGGTCAAGTTCAACTGGCTGAAGAACAGGGAGAAACAACGGATGTCCGGAGCCGTGTTGAGAACTATCTGCGAAACACCCACAAAGATGAACTTAACCCGGATGCGATCGAGCGAGAACTTTCACTGCTGCTCGAAGACCCCGAAGCTGGTTACGACGCTCTCAAGAATCGCTTAAGTCACTTCGATCACGATACTTTGGTGCAATTGTTGTCGCAGCGTCAGGACATGACTCCTGAAGAAGCCGATCGCATTGTGAGCCAATTTGAAGGCACTCGCGATCGTGTTCTCAATTCGGCTCAGGAAGCTCAAAATCGCGTTCGTTCTGAAGCAGAAGCGTTACGCCTGAGAGTGGAATCGTATCTGCGAAACACCAACAAATCTGAACTCAATCCAGACGACATCAAGCGCGATTTCCGCACATTGCTCGATGATCCGCAAGCGGGAGCGAGTGCACTCCGGTCGCGCCTGAGTCATTTCGATCGCGATACCTTTGTGCAATTGTTATCGCAACGTCAGGACATGACTCCTGAAGAAGCCGATCGCATTGTGACTCAGCTTGAAGATGTTCGCCATAACATTCTTCACGCGCCTCAAATGGCAGTTCACACCGCGAAAGATCAGGTTGATCATGCCACTTCTGCGATCGAGAACATTCTTCGCAACACACACCGCGACGAACTTGATCCAGAAGGCATCAAACGCGATCTCAACGTCTTGCTGAGTGATCCGAAAGCAGGAGCTTATCGCTTAAGAAGAAGACTATCCCAAGTCGATCGCGACACCCTTATCAAACTGTTAGCACAACGTCCTGATCTGACCGAAGCTCAGGCAAACCAATTAGTCGATCAAACGTTAGCTTCCATTCGGAGTGTGGTACGTTCTCCGCGTCGTTTGGCATCGAGAACTCAACAGCGAGTGCAAAATTTCCAATCGACTTTCGAGAACTATCTGCGGAATACGCACAAGGACGAACTCGATCCTGATAGCATCAAGCGCGATTTGCAACTGCTTTTACGCGATCCACGAGGTGGCTTTGGGAGTTTGACAGATCGCTTATCGCACTTTGATCGTTCGACGATCGTGGCATTGCTGGCTCAACGCAATGACATGAGCGAAGAAGAAGCGAACCGGATTGTGGATCAAGTGCTGTCAGTGCGTGAACAATTCATGGCACAAATCCACGCGATCCAACATCGAATTCAAGGTGTGATTGATGGCATTCTCGATCGCATTCGCAACTATCTGAATTCGCTCGATCGACCGGAGTTGAACTATGACAGCATTCGGACTGATATTCGCACAATGTTCCACGATCCGCAGGCTGGATTTGATGCCTTGCGCGATCGCTTAGGGCACTTCAATCGCGATACGGTGGTTGCGCTGTTGTCTTCTCGTGATGACATCTCTGAAGCGGAAGCGAATCGGATTGTCGATCAAGTGGAGAATGCGAGAACGTCGGTCTTGCGTCGGGCAGAACGGATTCAAAGTGAGACTCAGCATCGTTTAGAAGAAGTCAGACGGCAAGCAATGAAGCAAGCTGAAGAAACTCGCAAAGCAGCAGAATCGGCGGCTTGGTGGTTGTTTGGAACGGCTTTAGTGTCGGCTGGTGCAGCAGCATTAGCAGGTGCGCTGGCGGTTGGATGGTAGGCTCGTTTGGGGCGGCTTGTGCCCCCTAAATCCCCCATTTTGAGGGACTTTGAAGAAGAGAAACCTTTGAAGGCAGGATGAAAAGAACCCAGGTAGTGAGTTTTCTACCTGGGTTTTTGCGATTTGATGATAGGTTCATTTTCTATTGTGCGATCGAGCTTTATTTTTTATTTCCAGTTTTCGTTTGCTCGATCGAGCACATACTGAGCCAAATCCCGAATTTCTGTCTCACTCATTCGCTCTCTGTAGGCGGACATATTGCCTTTCCCGTTTGTGATAATTTCTGCGATCGTATCTACCGTTCCATATCCGTTCTTCTCCAATGCTTTCAATCTCAGAGTCTTACCACGCCGCACAATGTTACCGCCGTTGACGTGGCAGCCTGAGCAGTGAAATTCAAATAATTGGGCAGATTCAGCCCAAGCGGGTGAAGCAAACAATAGAACTGCACAGAGTACGATCGCGAGAATTCTAAACATCATCAAGCCGCAAATTCTATTCATTATGGCATTTAGGAGATTTCTACGAAAGAGCTTACCGCTTGAAAGACTGCCCTTCGGCTTCGCTCAGGGCGCGATCTCTAGCTGACTGAGCGAAGCCGAAGACAGCGGGTAATTTGTTTTCGATAAATCTCCTTATACAGTTAGTTACTTGTTCTCTTGACGGGATGGATATTTAGGTAAGGTCGTGGCAAGCAGAAAACAGAGTCCAGTAAACACCAGCGCAAGCAACAAAGAAGTTTGTAGTCCTGAAGTTGCTGCTTCTTGACTAATTTGGCGAAGAAAAGGAACGACCGATGCAGGCACTTGATTCACAACAGCAGTATTCAAGTCGCGACGAGAAAGCGTCTGAATCATTTCTTGCAGCGTCGCAATCAATCGAACCCGATCGACGGGATTGAGCGTCTGCCCTAACTGTTGTGACACACCATCTACAACCCCTCGCGAAGTGTAGAAGATTAGTGATGTTCCTAAGATAGCTCTGCCCAACGAATTCCCTAAATTCTGAACCGGATTGTAGATGCCCGTTCCCTCGATTTTGCCGTTCTCTGCGGCTGAATAAGTCAATCGACTCACGTAAGGACTAAACAAACCTGAGCCAATTCCCATGACAACCAAACCAGGAAGTAAATCGATCGAGGACACACGAAGGCTCAAACTGTGATACAGCATGAAGATTCCAACTGCGAAAAGCACTGTTCCAGTAAACACGATCGACTTCGGTGATACCCGCTGAAATACAGTTTCTCCATGACGGTCGCTCGCCAGTTTCAAGAACTTCAGCGCTCCAATCACGACCACAATCTTTGTAATGTTCAACGGCATGATTGTTAAAGCAGTGCGGTATGGGTTAAGCGCTAGGGTTAGAGGAACATACTGAAATAGATTAAACTGCACCCCGGCAAGAATCAGAGTATGGATCATCGCTGCCAACGTTCCCAGCACAAATCCGGGCTTTCGTAACAAGCCTGCTCGTAAAATCGAAGCTTCTCCTTTTCTAGCTTGTCGTCGCTGCCAGAAGGCAAAAAAGCCCAGCAGAATCAATCCAACAGCAATCAGAGTCGGCACGATCGACAACGGAAACGGTGGCAGAACGACGTGCCCAATTGAAAACACTCGCTTCGGCTCCCACCAGCCAAATTCCATTGCCAGACTAACTCCGCTCAGAATCAGTCCCAATCCCAGGAACGAGAGCAGTCCACCAATCCAATCGATCGGTTGTTGGCAATAAATACTAATGTTCGGCAGTGTTCGTCGTCGCAACCAAATCAAAATCAGCGCAACGATCGAGGGTAAAAATGCCCAACGCCAACCAATCTGAGACGCGAGAAATCCACCGAGCAGCGATCCCATCAAACTGCCCAGCGTAGAGACCACAATCAATCCGACTGTAGCTTGCTCTCCAATCTTTCCTCGGTAAATCAGATCGACGAATGTCCAGGGCGTACTGACTAGCGGAGTTGCAGCTAGACCCGTCAACACCGCAAAGCTAAGTGCCAAAATCACGATCGACGAACTCAGCGCCGTCAAACTAATTCCCAATCCATACAGCAGCAATCCCGCTAGAAACACAGGAGTTCGACCAAAATAGCGGCAGAGGTTTTCTGTCGTGGGCGCAAACGCGGCAGTCGTGAGCGAAAACAAAACTAGCACCGTTTGAATCGAGCCAATACTTGAATCAAACTCTTGCACGATCGCAGGCATAATCGCGGGCAAGACTCCAATGTTATGGGAAACCATCCAAACCGTTAGACTAATCACCCGCAGCGGAGAAGTGCGGCTCCAAATTTTTGGCTCTGGTGCGATCGATTCACTCATTTCATGCAGCGGGAGTTACCTGTAAAAACTTCATTGGTTCTGTCGGCTCAAACTGATCTGAGGTGTCACCTGCAAAGATTGCACCATCTGTGAGCGTCAGCTTTTTCACTGGACTGCCTTCGGAGAAATCTAGATTGTTTAGCTCGACCCAGAAAACATTCGGACTACGAACCGACTCGAAGAAATAGCGCTTATTTTTATGATCCGCAACGGTTCGCCAAACGGTTGAGGAAATATTTGGCTGATCAGGAGTACTAATTCCCATTGGCACTGACGCATTTCGGATCACTGAAAATACACCTGCAACACCTTCGATCGCATCTGCCGTTTTAGGAATTGCATTGATGTAGAACGAAGCTCGAACAAACCGATCAGAGGCTCGATTCGTCCCAGGGAGCATCGTTGTTCCACCAATCGATCGCCAGTATTCATTCAAAGCAAGCTGCTGACTATAAATCGGAGAGTTCGTCATCACCTGATAGTTCGGATCGTGGTGAATCATCAGCTTACCTTCAACGTATTCAAAGATCGCTGAATCGCCGGAGGTATCGGAAATAGAAAGATGGATTGTTCCAGGCTTCCCATCGGGTGAAGTGACAGGCACAATGTAAAACGGTTCTTGTGCGATCGCGGTGACTGCTTCCTTTACGGTTGCGAAATTATCGAGTAGATACTGTGCCCAGAGCGATAAAGATAAGGACTGACGTGAATCATCAGGTGTAGGAGTCGGGTACTCGCTCTCAACGAGATACAGCAGATTCGCAAAGAGTCCCTGCTCGTTCAGTCCGTCAGAGATGCCAGCGTCCCATCCTGCAACTCCCACACTGCCATATTTTGAGACCCAGCGAATCGAGTTTGCACCCGCCGCCCCGTCTCGCTCAATCCCGCGTGGAAAAGCCCAGAGATTGCTCTTGAGATCATTGAGCCAATCCATTGTTCGTCCAGTGATCACTAAACCGTCTAATCCTTTGTAGACTGCCCGTGTACAGCCTAGAAAGATGGGGAGCATCGTTAATCCCGTTAAACTATCGAATAGTGTGTTGAAATCCAGATGGAAATCGAATGCAAATTGCAGCATGGATATCGATCGTAGATGAATCATGATACTTAGTCCAAGATTACATCGAACTTTGTCAAAGTGATCGTTCGTGACAAAAATCTAATGATTGCTAACCAACCCTACTATGAGTCCATCTGAGAGCTATGATCCAATCATTGAATTGATCGCGCCCCTGATGCTGTGAGCCTGTTCTATGTTGCGATATTTTCGATCGACTGTTCTTCCCTCTAAGCCTGCTCAACTGCTCATCAGAACCGGATTGAAGTGGGATCAAGATAACTGTCCGGGAATGGCGGCTTCGCTGTCCTATTTTTCGCTGTTTTCTTTGTTTCCGTTACTGCTGATTTTGCTTAGTGTTGTGGGTCGGCTGATTGCACCTGGAACAGAAGCATTTCAAGAGATGCAGGTCGCAGTGCGGCAATATTTACCATCAGAAGTTCATGACCTAATTAGAGAAACAGTGATTTCGCTAAATCAGAACAGTGTGGGCGCTGGAATTATTGGATTTAGTTTTTTACTGTGGACTGCGAGTGCAGTGTTTAGCATTCTTAGAAGCTCTGTGAATAAGATTTGGCAGTCTCCGAGTCGCGCTTCTGAAACGGGATCGATCGCGAAAACAGTGCTTTTCTTTGTGTCGAATAAGCTATTTTCGTTTCTATTAGTGTTTGGAACGGGATTTCTTTTGTTTGCTTCACTGATTTCCAGTATTGTGATCAAAGCAATTTTGCAACTGGTCACAACCTTTCAGGAAGTGCTCCCTTGGATTCAAATCGATGAAGCTCAATTAGCTAGAGGATTGCAAACGGGATCATCGTTTTTGATTTTAGCGATCGCGCTTTGCATTCTCTACAAAATCCTGCCTACAGTTTATGTTGCGTGGAATGATGTTTGGCTGAGTGCGCTGTTAGTTGCGCTCTTACTGGTTGGACTTCAACAATTGGTGAGCAACAGTGTGATCTCGATCGGGAGTCATTTCTTGTCTTATGGGGTGATCGGGGGTGTGATGATTTTGCTGTTATGGATTTTTCTGACGGCTCAAATCTTTCTATTCGGCTGTGTGTTTTCCTATATGTATGCTCATTCCTTTGGCAGTCGTCGCCATCAAGGTTTGGATCAACTTTCTAGGAAAGTGCTTTAAAGGTAATCGTTCATCGTATGAACCACCCCTCGAATCAATTCAGTTTGTTTGGATGATCCCCGAATTCTATCCGGCAGGCATTTGAATTCATGCAGGAAGTCTGCTAGATCAGATCATATCAGTTTCATATTTTATTGTCCTAAGCTGAAAGTACTACCCGGCACTCATTTCAAAACACGATCGCGTTCAGTTTGCAACCGTTTTAGAAGCGAGGTTCCTATGATTAGTCCACCAGAACTTCAACTTGATGCCAATGTTGTTAAAAAATCAACGGGTTGGGTTATTGCCCTCAGTATTGCTTTAATCATTCTTGGAATTGCTGCGATTCTGCTTCCAGGAATTGCTTCAGCCTTTTTCACTTCAATAATTGGTTGGATTACGCTGATTAGCGGCGGAATCATGATTGTTCAATCGTTTCAGTCGAAGCCTGTTCGGGGATTTTGGTTGAATCTATTGGTTGGTATTTCTTATGCCATTGCAGGCTGCTATATCCTGTTTAATTTGAGAGCCGCAGTGTTGGTACTAACCCTCACATTCGGCATTCTATTTATTGTTGAAGGGATCTACACGATCATCATGGCGTTTACCAATCGTTCAGGGCATCGAATGTCTTGGCTCGTTGCACTAAACGGGATCGTGACCCTGATTCTCGGCATTATGGTGCTGAATCGGTTTCCCTCCAGCGCGATTTGGCTCATTGGTCTATACATGGGAATTAGCTTGCTGATGAGCGGTACTTCCCTGCTTGTTGCCGCCCTAGCTATCCGACGATCGGCGACCCGATCAGCACTATAAGTTTTAGCAAACCCCTCAAATATTCAGAGCAGAACTATGACAGCAGAAGATCAGAGACTCGATCAAAACCGTACAGGTCAAGTCGATTGGTACAAGTGGGGACCGTATCTCAGCGAACGCCAATGGGGAACAGTTCGCGAAGATTATAGTTCTGATGGCAACGCTTGGAATTATTTTCCACATGATCATGCTCGATCGAGAGCCTACCGCTGGAGTGAAGATGGTTTAGGCGGCATCACGGACAATCACAATCTGCTTTGTTTTGCGCTTGCTTTGTGGAATGGTCAAGATCCGATTATTAAAGAGCGATTGTTCGGGTTGACTAACAGTGAAGGTAATCATGGCGAGGATGTGAAAGAGTACTATTTCTATCTTGACAGTACGCCAACACACTCGTACATGAAATACTTATACAAGTATCCTCAAACAGAATTTCCCTACGCCGATCTGGTTGAAACGAATCGGAATCGGAATCGCTACGAATTAGAGTATGAATTGCTAGATACCGGGATCTTTGATGACGATCGCTATTTTGATGTATTCGTGGAATACGCCAAGGGCGATGCTGAAGATATCTTAATTCGGATCAGCATTGCAAATCGTGGTCCTGAAGCGGCTCCGATTCATCTATTACCCACACTCTGGTTCCGGAATACCTGGTCTTGGGAAAATGGTGGCGCAAAGCCTGTGATGACTCGAATCGAGGGAACAGGGAACAGTGTCGTTCATGCTCACATCAGCGATACGCTACTCGATAAGCATGTGCGTGACTACTACTTCTACTGTGATGGTGTAGCTCCGCTGCTGTTCACTGAAAACGAAACAAACAATGAACGGCTGTTTGGTACAACAAATGCTAGTCCTTATGTGAAAGATGGAATCAACAGTTACGTTGTGCATGGGCAGAAAGATGCTGTGAATCCGCATCATGGGGGAACGAAAGTTGCACCACACTACGAAATGTCGATCGAGCCTGGAGAAACCAAAGTCATTCGCTTGCGGCTGACGAAATACAATCCAACTGAGATGGGCGATCCGTTTGGAATTGGTTTCGAGCAATCCTTTGCCGCACGAATCAAGGAAGCAGACGAATTTTATGCAACTGTAATCCCGCCTGCGGTTCAGGAAGATGACGATCGAGCAAATGTGATGCGTCAAGCTCTCGCGGGCATGATGTGGACAAAACAATACTTTTACTATGATGTCGCTCAGTGGCTCAGAGAACGAGGCGTAACTCCCTGGACAACTATCAGAGAGCGTCAGCATATTCGGAACAATGATTGGTTCCACATGCTGAATGATGACATTGTTTCGATGCCGGATAAGTGGGAATATCCCTGGTATGCAGCATGGGATTTAGCCTTTCATGTGATTCCGATTAGCTTGATTGATCCCGATTTTGCCAAAGATCAATTGATGCTGATGTTGCGAGAAGACTATCTGCATCCGAATGGGCAAATTCCTGCGTATGAGTGGAACTTTGGCGATGTTAATCCTCCGGTTCATGCGTTTGCAACTTGGGAAATTTACACTCGCGATCGAGAACGCAACAACGGCAAAGGCGATATCGATTTTCTCAAATATGCCTTTTCAAAATTGGTAATTAACTTTACCTGGTGGGTGAATCGTAAAGACGAAGGTGGTAACAATCTTTTCCAAGGTGGCTTCCTCGGTTTAGATAACATTGGAGTGTTCGATCGGAGTGCGCCTCTGCCTACTGGCGGTCATCTAGATCAAGCCGATGGAACCGCTTGGATGGCATTTTTTAGCCAGCGAATGTTCCAGATTGCGATCGAGCTTGCTTTACATGATCCCTTGTACGAAGACTTTGCTATCAAGT
The DNA here is from genome assembly GCF_050565645.1 of Leptolyngbya sp. AN10. Classification (NCBI taxonomy): domain Bacteria; kingdom Bacillati; phylum Cyanobacteriota; class Cyanophyceae; order Leptolyngbyales; family Leptolyngbyaceae; genus Leptolyngbya; species Leptolyngbya sp. AN10. The sequence continues at coordinate 51,881 of NZ_JBNXVP010000003.1, read as the reverse complement.
TCTTTGAACATACGATGTGGATTGCTGGAGCAATGGATCGGATTGGCGACAATCATGATGAACTCTGGGACGAAGAAGATGGATTCTTTTATGATGTGTTGCACTTCCCGGATGGTCAATCGACTCGATTGAAAGTACGATCGCTCGTCGGTCTGCTCTCACTGATGGCAGTTGCAGTCTTTCCAAAACAAGCCTTTGATCAGCTTCCTCGCTTTAAAGAAGCTGCTCAGAAGTTCATCATGCAGCATCCCGAACTCACGCACAACATCCACCTACCGAATCAGTTTGGTGAACGCGATCGATTAATGTTGTCGGTCTTGAACGAGCATAAACTCCGACGCATTCTGCACTATATGTTGGATGAATCAGAGTTCCTGAGTGACTACGGCATTCGTTCTTTATCGCGTCATCACTTGGAAAATCCCTATCGCTTCTACCACGACGGGCAGGAGTACAAAGTGGGATATGTTCCCGGTGATTCGACTTCTGGAATGTTTGGCGGAAACTCGAACTGGCGAGGTCCGATCTGGATGCCTGTGAATCTGTTGCTACTGCGATCGCTGTTGCAACTCTATAGTTACTACGGCGATCACTTCAAAATTGAGTACCCAACTGGATCAGGAAATCAGAGAACGCTGTTTGAGATCACGCAATGTATCAGTGAACGAATTGTGAGTATCTTCCTCAAAGATGAATCTGGTCGTCGTCCGGTTTATGGCGGTACGAAGAAGTTTCAGACTGATCCCTACTGGCGCGACTTAATTCTGTTCTATGAGTACTTCAATGGGGATGACGGAGCAGGCGTGGGAGCAAGTCACCAAACGGGATGGACGGGCTGTGTGGCTCGGATTATTCAAGGATTGGGTTACTTCACACCAGAAACAGTGCTGAATACGATCGCACCCGGAGAACTGGAAAAGTACCGGGTTTAGAACTGCGATCGTTCTGATTCTACAGTCGTTCTCAGTTGCATCTATGGGGTGCTCTTGAGCGTGTTTGAAGAGCATAAAAAGTCTTGCGCTTCGATTACAGTCCACCCGTGATTGGAAATCACGGGCTATCGGATCAAAGTCCACTAAAGGGGACTGAAAGCTTCTCATAGCAAACTCTTCAGTCTGTTTCAACAGACTTTGTTCCGATAGCCCCGAATTCCATTCGAGGGCGATTCATGCGACAAACGATAAATTTTCAAACGCTGCTCGACCAATTGCAAGGTAACCCGCGAACATGACCGCAGGTAGCTCACCGATGCCGATGCTGCCTGCGGGTAACATTCCCTTAAGTGCAGAATTTTCAAACGGTCAAATCTTTGGCTCAGGAGGATGTAACCGATTGATTGGCGGCTATGAAGCAAAATCAGGAACCGTTAAGATTAGTACTCTTGCTTCTACCTTTATGGCTTGTGAAGAACCTATAATGAGCCAAGAAATGAGGTTTCTCGCTGCACTGCAAGGTGCGGAACGGTACGAAGTTGATCAAGGACAATTAACGATTTTTTATAAAACTGAACAGGGAGAAGGTGTTTTGCGCTTTGTCTCGCAAGGCTCCCAACCTGTTCCAGCAATGTGGTAGGAGTTATTTTTATGTTCGCACAACTGCCTGAACGCCGGATGCACTGGGTACGATGGGTTTTAACGATCGGTTGGCTCCTCGTCATCGCTTCTTTGTTCTATGACCCTTGGACGGCAGCGCTGACAAATCCCGATCATACCTGGAGTCCATTGCGGATTACAGATCAGTGTGTTCAGGTGCAAGGCAGATGTGTGGAACAACAGCCTTATCCTCTAGGTGCAACATTATTTTGGGGTGCGATCGTTCCGTCTGGAATTTTTATTTTGCTAGTGTTTGGACATGAACTCTGGCGGCGGATTTGTCCGCTGTCGTTTCTGTCCCAGATTCCAAGGGGATTGGGGAAACAGCGACAGTTCAAACGGGAAAATGCGAAAACGGGTAAGGTTCGCTATGAAATTGCGAAAGTACCTGCTGATTCTTGGTTGGGAAAGAACTATCCTTATGTGCAATTTGGGTATTTATTTATCGGACTATGCGGAAGAATTCTATTCTTTAATGCCGATCGATTAGTTCTCGGACTGTGGCTCTTGTTTACAATTGGAGCCGCGATCGCAGTGGGTTACTACTATGGCGGTAAGTCCTGGTGTCAATATTTTTGTCCGATGGCTCCAGTGCAAACGATTTTTAGTGAACCGCGAGGATTGCTCGGAAGTAAAGCACACATGAGCGAACAGCGGATTACACAATCGATGTGTCGAACGGTGGAGTCTGATGGCAATGAACAAAGTGCCTGTGTTGCTTGTCAGAGTCCTTGTATTGATATTGATTCGGAGCGGACTTATTGGAATGGCTTGAACAATCCTGAAGAAGCAGTCATTCGATATGGCTATGTTGGTTTAGTCGTGGGCTACTTCGTTTACTACTATCTGTATGCGGGGAACTGGGACTATTATTTTTCGGGAGTGTGGAACCGCGATCCAAACCAGCTTGCCTCATTGATGAGTCCTGGATTGTATTTGTTTGGGCAGCCGATAAATATTCCGAAGCTCTTTGCTGTGCCGCTCGTCTTGGGCGGATTTAGCGCGATCGGGTATTTTTTGGGAGCCTGGATCGAGCGGCAAGTTAAACAATACGATCGACAACATCATAAGAACTCCGATCCCGATCTCATTCGACATCGGATCTTTGTGATTTGCACCTTTATCGCTTTCAATTTCTTTTTCTTGTTCGCAGGTCGCCCATTACTTCAACTCACTCCGATTTGGGTGCAATACGCCTTTGATCTGAGCATTGTTTTTCTCAGTACTCTATGGCTGCAAAAATCTTGGCGACGGAGCGCTGATCTCTATTCACGAGAAAATCTAGCCAGCCGATTTCGTAAGCAGCTTCAGAAATTACAGATTAATGTCTCTCAGTATCTCGATGGTCGATCGCTCGATGATCTGAACACGAATGAAGTCTATGTGCTGGCAAAAGTTCTTCCAGGGTTCAGCCAGGAGAAACGGCACGAAGCTTACAAAGGTGTAGTTCGAGAAGCATTAGAAGAAGGCTATGTCAGCACCTCTAGTAGTCTTGAAGTTCTCCAACAGATGCGTCATGAGTTAGGCATTTCTGATGATGAGCACCGAGAAGTTTTAGAAGAATTGGGTGTAGAAGATCCAGAATTGCTCAATCCTAACTATCAGCGATCGCTGGAAAATCAAATTCGTCTCACAGGCTACCAGAAATCTTTAGAGCGATTTCTCCGATTGCAGCAGCAAATTAGTTCGACAGAGTTCACGCCATCGACTGAAGAATCAGAAGCGATTCGTGCTCTGCGGCGTGACTATTCGATCACTCCTCAAGAAGAGGAATGGGTACTGAGCGGATTTGCGCCTGATGCAGGCAACACTCAAAAAGCAGAATCGTTACTAGCTCGATTGAATGATTGGAATCAATGCGATCGCGCTCTAGATCATTCGAGTCTGCAATCTCATCCTGCTATCTCGAAGCTTTTGCACCAAGGAGTTCAAACTAAGCAGGAACTGATTGTGCGATCGATTCTAGAACTTCTCGTTGCGCTGAAAGACCATCCGAGCGCGATCACCCTTGCTCGATCGCTCAAACAACTGTCCCCACAATTCACACGCGAATTGGTCAGTCGGAGACCTTGGCAAGCCTATCTAAGCCGCAGCATTGTAGAGATCCTGATTCAGCCTCAAGCGCTAGAATCTCCGAATGGCAGTGTATCCACACAAGATACAGTTAGCCATCTCGAAACATTGTTAGAACACTACAATCCGGTGCTGCAATCAACAGCCCTATTTGCGATCGCTCAACTCGATTCCAAACGCGCTCAAACTCTGGCTCAAACGATCCAGGGTGACTCGTCTTCCGCTTTGCTACGCGACACCGCAGAACGGTTACTCTCTTCCTCAGCTTCCCCCGCTTTGACGGAGTTTCCTGCGCTCGAAAAGTTAGTGCATCTATCGAATAGTGATTTCTTCGATCGAGTTCAGATCGAAACTCTGATTGCATTAGGCGATCGTGCAGAGATGAAAACCTTCACGACAGGGAATGTAATCACTGAAGCAGGCGATACTTGCCGAGAATTGCTGCTGCTAATCGAAGGGGCGGCTAGTATTCAAAGCACAGATGGAGATACCACTACCAAAGTCGATCGATTGCATCCCGGACAAATCTTGGATGAACTCGAAGCATTAACTCATAGCACGTTAGAAAATACGATTTTGGCAGAAAGCGATCGGACTCGAATTCTGGCAATTCCGGTCGATGCTCTCGACGATTTGTTAGAGCGCGATGTTAATTTTGCCCGACGATTCTTAGATCTTGAAGGTCGTCAACTTCAACGACTTGTAAAACTAGGAGCGCAAACTTGAAAAAATGAGTGTTCTTTGAGAGGGTGTTTTATGAGGGATAGATAAAACGCCTGCCGAATAGAATTCGGGGCTACACAAACAAAGTGCGCGTCCACACACTAACAGCCTTTTTTCTTAGTCTGCCTTTGGCAGACAGATATGTAGTGCCGCGAATTCTATTCGCCAGGGCATTCAGGTAGGAAGTCTAGTAAATGACCATATTTAAAGCACTCTCTAAGAGGATGTTTGAGAAGTAATCGTTCATCGCATTCATCCGCCCGGAAATAAATCTCCGGGCTAATCAGGGAAGCCCACTAAACTGGGCTAAGAACTCCGTATTACGCCCTTAGCCCGCTTCAGCGGGGTTTCCTCCATTAGCCCGGAGATTTTTTCCGGGCGGACTCGCAACGTAGCAAAGCCGCTTTTTATCCTTCTCAAACACCCTCTTAGAGGATGTTTTAAATGTGGTCGTTCATCGCCTGAATCGCCCCTCGAATGGAATTCGGGGCTATCGGAACAAAGTCTGTTGAAACAGACTGAAGAGTAGATGACGACTGCCTTTCAGTCCCCTTTAGTGGACTTTCTCCGATAGACCGTGATTTCTAATCACGGGCGGAACGCAATCGCAGTGAAGAATCTTTCTATACTTTTCAAATATCTTCCAAGTCCTTCCCATGCCGATAATGCTAACAATAATCTCACAGTGGAAAGTGCGACGCTATCTAACCCCCGTTCCGCTACGTTTGGCGTTGACGGTTCCGTTTGTGCTGCTTATCGTGGGAGCAACTTGGCTAGTTGGGTATTTATCCTATTTGAGTGGTCAAACCGCAGTCGAAACTTTAGGGCAACAACTAATCCAGCAAACAAATGTACAAGTTGCACAGGAACTCAAGAACTATCTCCAAACCCCGCTATTGGTCAATCGCTTAAATATCGCTCTGGTAGATCAAGGCTATCTCAATCCGCAGGATCTTCCAGCTTTGGAAACGGCTTTGTTTAATCGCTTGCGACAGTTCGAGCAGATATCCGCCTCGTTATTTATCAGTCCAGAGGGCAGACTTAGAGCGATCGAACGATTTCCCAATTACTTTCTAGTCTCTGCTGACCCGCCTCAAACTGACTCTCTGCGGGTCTATGAGCTAAATGAGCAGGGCAAACCCCAAAAGCTTGTCCATGAGGTGAAAAACTTTGATATCCGGCGCGATCGACCATTTTATCAAAGAGCCGTCACCACAGGTCAAGCGGGATGGAGTCCGATTACACGCTACGGCAACTCGAATGCACTCACGTTAGATGCCTCTCAGCCCGTGTACGATCGCACCACGCGAAAACTATTGGGCGTGTTTGCTGTGCATCTCCGACTAGACTATCTGAGCAAATTTCTCCGAAGTTTAGCGATCGCTCAAGCGGGACAAGTTCTAATTACTGATGAAAATGGCTCTCTGATTGCAACCTCGACCAATGAGGAACCTTACACGTTCGGTGATAAACTCAAAGCGCCAAACCAGTTTTATCAGTTCAAAGTTGCTCAAAGTCAGAATGAATTAACGCGATCGCTCGGTGAATATTTGCAAACTCATCCGAATGCACTGGCAACCGCTGATCAATCCCAACTCTTAGAATTTCGTCATCGTTCAGAACAGCACTACATTCAAATCACACCATTTCGAGATCAGTATGGTTTGAACTTGCGAATCATTTCAGTGATTCCTGAGTCTTATTTTCTTGCAGCGATTCAGAACAACACACGCACTACAATTACACTCTGCTTGCTCACGTTGGGAACTGCGATCGCGCTTGGACTGTTAGCAGGTCGGTTGCTAACTCAGCGCTTTGCTCAATTAAGACAAGTCAGCCGCAGTATTGCACAGGGAGATCTCGATCGACGACTTCCACTAGACTCCCGAATTGAAGAGCTAAACGATCTGTCTGAAACTTACAATCAAATGGCAGATCAATTGCAAGATTCCTTCGATCGCATTAGAAATGCTTTAGCAGACTCCCAGGAAAAGTTCACCATTATCTTTCGTACTAGCCCCGAACCTGCCGCGATCGCGAGTTTTGCAGAAGGACGAATTTTGGAAGTGAATGATAGTCTCTTGCAATTTTTTGGCTACTTATCTGATGAAGTTCTTGATAAAACAGCGTTAGATCTACAGTTTTGGCATAATCCTGACCAGCGTGAACAATACAAAGCATTGCTAACTCAGCATCGCAGTGTTCGCAACCTAGAAGTGCAAGTGCTCACCAAATCAGGCAGCATTAAAACCGTTTTGCTCTCGGCTGAAGTGCTGACTTTAGAAGGGCAAGATCGGGTCATTATGATGCAGCGCGATATCAGCGATCGTAAAGCGATCGAGCTTGCCTTAGAGCAGAGTGAAGCTCGCTATCGTGCCATTGTTGAAGATCAAATTGATCTGATTGCTCGATCGCTGCCTGATACCACACTTACGTTTGTCAATGGTGCTTTCTGTCGCTATTTTGATGTTCAGCCTGAAGAGGTTCTAGGGAAAAGCTTTTATCAAATGATCTATGAAGCCGATCGACCAGAAGTAATGCAGCGGATTAGTACTTTGAGCCGCGCAAATCCAATGCTAGTGATGGAAAATCGGAATGTAGCAAAGGGTCAAGTGCGCTGGATGCAATGGAGCGATCGACTCTTGTTTGATGAGCAGGGCGACGTTAAAGAATTTCAGATGGTGGGACGGGATATCACCGAACTGAAGAAGACTGAAGAAGCACTGAGAAAGAGCGAAGCGAGACTGCTCCAAGCTCAACAAATTTCGCACCTGGGAAGCTGGGAGCTTGATCCAGTCACCGGAAAACTGATCTGGTCGGAAGAACTATTTCGGATTGTAGGTCTTGATCCGAGTCAAGGCGCTCCCTCTCGCGCCGAACTGAGTGCCATGAATCTTTTCGCTGAAGACACAGAGCGACTCGAAACGGCGGTCGATCGAGCAATTGAGCAGAACATTCCCTATGAGATTGAACATCAATTTCATCGCCCCGATGGAACAGTTCGCACCGTAATCAGCAAAGGTCAGCCGATTTTTGCTGAACAGGAGCAGCGTCTCAAACTCTATGGAACCGTGTTAGATATCACCGATCGTAAACAATCCGAAGCGGCTTTGCAGCAAAGTGAAGCTCGTTTATCGATCGCTCAACGTGTCGCTCAAATCGGGATCTGGGAGTGGGATATTGCAACTCAGAAGCGAACGTGGTCAGAACTGACCTATCAGCAGTGGGGGCGCGATCCAGCACTCGGTAATCCGAGCTATGACGAAGTTCTACAAATGGTACACCCGGACGATCGAAACATTGTACAAATCCGCAACAATGCCGCGATCGCTCAAGGAATGCCTTATTCGCTCACTCTGCGCGTTTTACATTCAGACGGTTCGATTCGCTATCTGGATAGTCGAGTTGAGCCGCTGTGTGATGAGCAAGGACAGGTTTATCGGCTGCTTGGAACCTCGATCGACATTACAGAACTCAAACGAATTGAAACTGCGCTACGCGAAAGTGAAGAACGCTTCCGACGTGCCTTTAACGGTGCTCCCATTGGGATGTCTCTAGTTTCGCTGACAGGGCGTTTTGTCAGAGTCAACCGCACCTACTGTGATCTAATGGGATACACCGAAGAAGAACTCCTCACTCGAACCTTTCGCGACCTGACTCATCCAGCCGACAAAGAAGAGGATTGGCAGGGATTTCAACAGATGTTGAACGGCGAAATTTCTACCTTCCAGATGCAAAAACGCTACATCACCAAACAAGGCGAGGCTGTTCCAGTTCTGCTCAGTACTGCACCGCTGCGAGATGAGACCGGGAAAGTTCTCTATGTTGTGGCGCATATTCAGGACATCCGCGATCGACTCAAGGTAGATCGAATGAAAGACGAATTTATCTCTGTGGTTAGTCACGAACTCCGGACTCCGTTAACTTCGATTCGGGGAGCGCTAGGAATTTTAGCATCAGGCGTATTCCACGATCGACCCGCACAAGCCGATCAAATGCTCAAAATTGCGCTAAACAATAGCGATCGATTAGTTCGTCTCGTAAATGACATTCTGACGCTGGAGCGATTGCAAAGTGGCAAAGTTCCGCTGATCAAGGAATCGTGTCAGGTGAGCGATTTGATTCAGCAAGCGATCGACAGTGTTCGGGCACTCGCAGACCAATCTAGCATTACTCTGTCTGTTACCTCCGTTCCCGCTACGATCGTCGCTGCTCCTGATGCGATCGTGCAAACACTCACGAATTTATTGAGCAATGCGATTAAATTTTCTGACTCAGGCAGCACTGTCTGGATTCATGCAGAACAGCACGAAGACCCGTCGCACTTTTGCTTTATGGTGAAAGATCAAGGTCGTGGTATTCCCGAAGATAAGCTTGAGATGATTTTTGAGCAATTTCAACAGGTGGATGTCTCTGATTCCCGGCAAAAAGGCGGTACAGGATTAGGACTTGCAATCTGTAAAAAGATTGTGCAAGAGCATACAGGAGAGATTTGGGTCGAAAGTCGGCTGGGCGAAGGAAGCACTTTTTACTTTGTATTGCCGTTCACTAAGTAATCTTATGAAAGACACTAAGCGAATTTTAGTGATTGATGATGAAGATGATATTCGGGCTGTTGTGCAAATTTCGCTCGAAGAGTTTGGGGGATGGCAATCGATCGCTGCTTCATCTGGAACTGAAGGGATAGCGCTGGCTCGATCGAAGGTTCCTGACGCGATTTTGCTTGATATTTCGATGCCTGATTTTGATGGTTATCAGGTGTGTGAAGTGCTGAAACAGGACGCTCAAACTCAGGCGATTCCTATCATTCTTTTAACTGCGAAAGTTTTACCTAGCGATCGACAACGATTTGCAGAACTGAGCATTGTGGGTGTGATTACGAAACCCTTTGATCCGATGTTGATTTGGCAAGAGGTGGGGAACATCTTGGGGTGGGCGATTTGAACTGCGATTTCTACCCTTTTCATATTTTTTCCATATCTTTTTGCCTTAACGTGGTCGATCAATTAGTCCTGAATTTAACTAGGTTATGCCAAATCGATTTATTCAAGCTACAGATCCTTCGCCCCCTAAATCCCCCATTCTGGGGGACTAAGAGCCAGATGAATTCCTCAAGTTCTAAGAATCATTTACCCTTCAAAGTCTCCCACTCGTGGGGGATTTAGGGGGCTTCCAAGATCTACCGCACTTAAAAATCGATTTGGTATTAGGACAAGTCTTGAGCGAGATATGCTGCACTCCCATTTCAAGCCCACTAAATCCTGTTTCCCTCTGCTCATGCAAGGGAGAGATCTCATGTCCGATAAAACTATTTTGCTCATCGAACCTGAAGCGAGTATTCGTGAGGTTCTGGAGATCTGCCTGCGGGAGTTAGGAGGCTGGCGAGTGGCAGTTTCTAGTTCAATTCAACAGGGAATAGAACAGTGTGGAATCTTTCAGCCCGATGTGATTCTGCTCGATGCTTCTACTGCGGAAACGGATGCTCTGATCTTTAGTGAGCAGCTTAAACAGGATTCGATGATCCGATCGATTCCGATTTTGCTCATTACTGCGAGAGCCAGTTGGTTCACATTCGAGCAACTTCGGGCGATGGGATTTGCGGGAGCGATCGCAAAACCTTTCAATCCCCACACACTGTCTGGACAAATCTTAGGTCTGCTAAAGCAATCTGGACTGGGAAAGCATCTCACAGACATCGATTGAACGAGCATTCAGATCGATCAAGAGAATCACCAGGAGTTCGCCATGCGTCCATCGTTGATGAGGTCGTCTCATACGTTTGCAAGAAAAGAAGCGGTTCTGAGTTGGTTGACGGTTCTTGCTTTGGTGTATTTGCTAATTGTTGGAGTTGGGGATATTAGTTCAGGATTTAGAGCCGCGATCGAGGGTGGAATTGAACAACTTTTTGCTTTTGCAAACCATCCCCTGGTAGGACTGACGAGCGGCATTCTAGCAACCACACTGGTTCAATCTTCCTCGACTACAACTGCGATCGTAGTGGGATTGGTTGCGGGTGGATTTCCTGTGTCTTCCGCAGTTCCGATCGTCATGGGCGCGAACATTGGAACCTCTGTGACTGCTGGTATGGTGAGTCTGAGTTATCCCTCGGACGAACAGGGGTTTAGGAATGCTTTCTCAGCCGCAACCGTTCTAGATTTGTTTAACCTGTTTGCTGTGCTGCTCTTTTTTCCCCTAGAAGTCCTGTTCCATCCGTTTGAGCGTTTGAGTATTGCAACGACTCAATTTCTGTTCAGAAATCCCAATCCTACTGTAGATCACTTTGATATTGTCGGTTTGCTCACCTATCCGGCTCGCTCTTTGATCAGAGCAATGACCGCACTTTTTCCAGAACCATTCAACGGTTTTTTACACCTGCTGATTGGAATCAGCTTAATTTGTAGCTCACTGTATTTCATTCGCAAGATCTTACAGCGATTGATGATAGGACGGATTAGGGCTATCTATTCGGCTCTTGGTCGAGGCTCGATCGCGGCATTGCTCACAGGTATGTTTGTCACGATTTTAGTACAATCTGCTTCTGTGGCAACGAGTTTAATGGTTCCTTTTGCAAGTGCAGGTGTATTTAGTCTAAAAGCCATTTATCCTTTTACATTGGGAGCGAATCTCGGCGCGACAGTCACTTCTTTGATTGCTGCAACTGCAATTCGAGGAACTCAAGTTGTACCTGCGCTAGAAATTGCACTGGTGTATTTATTTTTTAATCTCTTCAGTGTGTTCGTAATTTTTGGGCTTCCCGTTCTGCGTCCACTTCCAATGATTGCCTCCGAACGACTTGCAGCAGCAGCGAGCGAAAACAGTTTCATTGCGTTTGCTTACATGATGGGTGGATTTCTTTTGCTTCCTCTGATGCTTGTAGGGCTTTCGATCGTGGTTTAACGTGAATAAAACTGTTGTTTACCTTCACTTTATTCAATGCTGCTCACTCTCACCCACTCGATCGCGATCGAAGAAAACCTCCAGCAATTTTTGCTCATTATCTCCGCTGCGCTCGTCGTTGCTACCCTATCCCAAATGATTCCCTGGCTTCGACAGTTCCCTTATACCTTGATGTTAGTGGTCGCAGGGATCGGTCTAGCGCTGTTGAATGTTCAGTTTTTCACGCCTTCCCCGGAGCTAATCTTATGGATTTTCCTGCCCCCGTTACTGTTCGAGGCAGCTTGGAATTTGAGTTGGAAAGATTTGAGACGGGATCTGCTCCCGATCGCGCTTTATGCCACGATCGGGGTTGCGATCACGATTTTGGGGATCGCTTTGCCGCTATCACAGTGGGGCGGGTTTTCGTTGCCTGTTGCGTTGCTGATGGGAGCGTGTTTAGCTGCGACTGATCCCGTTTCGGTAAGCGCTTTACTGAAGGAATTGGGCGCACCTCCGCGACTCAAAGCCTTGGTTGAAGGTGAGAGTATGTTCAATGATGGAACTGCGGTCGTTGCCTTTAGTCTGATGTTGGGGATCGCACTGGGAATCGATCGCTTTGATCCCCAAAATTTGCTGGTAAATTTTCTAACTGTAGTCGGTGTGGGATTACTGGTGGGATTGCTTCTAGGCTTTGGAATCTCTTACATTACGCAGCGATTTGATCTTCCCTTAGTTGAACAGTCTTTGACGTTGGTTTGCGCCTATTCTGCCTATCTCGTCGCCGAAAAACTGGGCGGTTCTGGTGTCATTGCTGTCGTTGCGACAGGGTTGATTTTAGGAAATTTTGGTTCTCGCATTGGGATGAATCCCCGCACTCGTATCTCTGTAAGTGAGTTCTGGGAGTTTGTCGCCTTTTTTGCAAATTCGATCTTATTTTTGCTGATTGGTGCTCAGTTTCGCTTAGATTTGCTGGGTCCCGATCTCGCCTTAGTCGGTCTTGCCTTCGTCGCCGTTCTGTTGACACGGGTAGTTGTGATTTACGGTTTGACCTTTCTCAATAACTGGCTTACTCAGTCGGACATTGATTGGCAGACTCAAACGATGCTGTGGTGGAGTGGTTTGCGTGGAGGGGTATCACTCGCGCTTGCTTTGAGTGTCCCCGATAGTCTACCCGATCGACGAGCGGTATTGGTTGCTGTTTCTGGTGTCGTCTTTCTTACAACGCTGCTCCAAGGTGCAACCGCTAAACCTGTTCTAGAAGCGCTAAAGCTAATTGAGATTAGTCCATTGCGCGATCGCTATCTCGAATTAATTTCCAGACAAGCAGCATTATGTCGAGTGCTGGAATACTTACAACAGCCCGCTTCTAAAGCTGGAATCGAGCCTACAATTCATCAGGCAAAAGAAACCGAAGTGCGCCAACAGTTAGCCGTCCTGCAAGACGAAAGCAGTAAACTTTGTCAGCAAGATCCAGAATTACTAGAAATCGGTGCTCAACAACTTCAGCGGGACTTGTTCGCGATCGAGCTTGCGACTTACACTGATTTTGTGCGATCGGGTCGGTTAAATCAGGAACTTCCTGGTCTACTCGATCCAATTCAGCAAGAGCTAAGGGATGAAAAGTCAAATGCCGAAGAACTATCGTAATGCTCCAGTCCGCTATTTGAGGCGCGTACAAGTTTGGGTGATGGTGAGCTTTGCGCTGGTGTTTTTTGCGATCGCGCCTCAATCTCCCGCTCAATCAGAAATTCCAACCGGGAATCCGATCGATGGCTATCCGATTGTGCTTGACCAGAATGAACTATTTCGACTCAAGCAAGGGATTCCGGGTGTTGCATCGGCTGAAGAACGCGCCAGAACCGTCAACGATCGCTTAATTCGAGTTGCAGAAGATGAATCGATTTCGTCTCAGTCGATTCGTGTGGAAGAACAAGACAGCGGCTCTGTGATTATTACTGGAGATAAGGTGCTATTTACGGTGCGAGAGAGCGATCGAATGGGCGACGCTTCTCGATCCGATACTGCAACTCAGAAAGCTCAGATTATTCAATCCGCGATCGCCCAATATCGACAAGAACGAAGTGCGAACAAGCTGATTCAAGGAATTGGACTCATCGTTTTCAGCACGATCGTCCTCATTGGAGTTCTCGCACTCCTTCAGCGATCGGTGTCTCGACTGCTGTTCAAAATCGAATCGGCACAACGGGACAATGCACTCAGTCTGAGATTTCAAAATCTCCAGCTTCTTGGTGCAGGTGCAACAAGCTATTTACTGACGAATTTACTAGGGCTGTTTCGCCTGATCATTATATTAACAAGCTTGTATGTCTACATTCCCTTTGTGCTCAGTCAATTTCCAGCCACAAGGTCGATCGGTAGATCTGTTCTGAAAAGTACTATCGATCGCTTAAATCAAACTGTTGCAACCTTTGTGCAATACTTACCAAATTTGGTGATCATTGCGCTAATTGCTATTTTTACGTATTACGCGATTCAATTTGTCAAACTGGTTATCCTCGAACTAGGACGAGATGATGTTTATTCCTGGTTCTATCCTGAATGGATTCAGCCTACCAATCGTCTAGCAACCATTCTGCTGGTAGTAATTGGTTGTATTGTTGCTACGCCTTATTTTCCCGGATTTAACTCACCTGCGTTCCAGGGGATTTCTCTGTTTTTAGGTGCATTAGTCACGCTTGGATCATCATCAGCAGTGACAAATGCGATCGCAGGAATTATTTTGATCTACACTCGTGCTTTCCGTATCGGGGACATTATTGGAATTGGTGAAACGATCGGCGAAGTTGTTGAGAAATCTTTATTTGTCACTCGCTTGGTTACGTTCAAACAACAGGTGATCACGATTCCAAATGCTTCGGTTCTCAATAGCAATGTGATTAACTTCAGTGCGGTTTCCCGTCTGAATGCAGCACCTCACCAACCGAAGCGCTATCTACTCCTTCACACTACGGTAACACTGGGTTATGATGTCTCGTGGCGCAAGATTCATGAAGTCCTGATCCAAGCGGCAGAAGCTACGATCGGGATTGTTTCAGACCCGCAGCCCTTTGTTTTACAGACTGCTTTAAATGATTTCAATGTGAGCTATGAACTGAATGTGTATACAGATCATCCTGAGCTAATGCCTGTAGTCTATTCAGAACTCCACCAGAACATTCAGGACTATTGTAATCAAGCAGATATCGAGATCCTCTCTCCAGCTTTTACCTCGCTCCGAGATGGCAATCATTCCACGATTCCAAGCGACTATTTGCCGGATGATTACGCTGCCCCAACCTTCCAAGTTCACACTCAAAATCAACATCATTGATGGGAATTGTTCCTGCCGACTTCATATTTTTTCACTTCTTCTATGTATGTTGATTGTCGATCGCATGAACAAATTAAAGTCGCAGACGATGACAGGCTTTCTAATTCCAAAGTGATTTAGATCAAGAGTTAAGTCAAGGATGCGAATTTGACTTGCTCTCAGTTTCCTCATCGGTGTCGCGTCGAAGCAATTTCAGATTGATGCGGCTCAACCAGATCTTGCTTTAACTTTTCCAGCAGTCGAGTGAACTGTCTCACAGATTGCTCCTGATTGCTCACTTGATCCAACAACTGTTCGATCTCGTGGGCAGTCTTTGAAGCTTCAGTACAGCCAAATGTTCCTAAGCCACCTGCTAATTTATGCGCTTCCGTTTGCGCTGTTAATCGTTGCTGTATTGTTAATCCATCCGTCTGGAGCGATCGCTGTGCAGCTTCTAGTACGGCAATCCGTTGTTCGAGGGAAACGCGAAATCGCTCGGTGATTTTCTCGATCGCGGCTTTACCTTGTACAATTCGATTCGCAGATAAGTTGTTTGCTTTTGCATCTACCTTATGAGGTATTTCAGTCTGGGGTGCTGGCTTTAAGCGATATCCCAATCCGTACACCGTTTCAATTAAATTGCCTTTTATTCCCGCAGCTTTTAATCGTTGTCGCAAGTCTTTGATTAGATTTGTGACTGATCCCTCAACGGGTGTTTCATCGATCGACCAAAGATGATCGATGATGCTACTGCGACTTAGAATGTGTTGAGGATGACGCAGAAACAGTTCTAGCAAACTATATTCTTTAGCACGTAAGGGAATGATGTTTTGCTCATAAGTGACTTGAACTAAAGCGGGATCAAGGCAAAGTTCGCCCCAACTTAGAACGGGCGATGAAGCAGAATTTTCATTTCGACGAAGCAGAGCGCGAACTCTGGCGAGAAGTTGAGCAGGGGCACAGGATTTTGCTACATAGTCATCTGCACCTGCATCTAATCCAGTAATAATATCTTCGTCTGCATCTTTAACAGTGAGCATCAGAATCGGAGTCTGACAGCCTTGCCGACGCAACTGACGACAGACTTCGATCCCACTTAATTTCGGGAGTAATACATCTAACAAAATCAGATCATAATTCCAATTCGCAGCTAACTCTAATCCAGAGGAACCATCTGCGATCGCGTCTACCGCATATCGTTGAGCGGTGAGCGTGACTGCAAGCAATTGACTTGTATCATAATCGTCTTCAATCAAAAGAATTTTCATTACGCACTTCCTTGAATAAGCATTGCTCTGTCCGAAAGTGTATAGATACAGGACTTTAAAGTGCGATTGCACCTTGATTCTCGAAATGAAAGTGCGATCGCAGAAAATAGTTTTTAATAAAGCGGACTGTTCCCTGTATTTCTATTGTTTGCATTGTGTTAATCAAAACCATCAGTAGCTTAATACATTCTGCTCAATAACACTAGATTTTTATTAAGTAGTAAGCATCGCAAAGCCATCGATTCAAGCTTATAGCTCGCACCGATGGTGGTCGTTTTAGTACGGGTTCGGTTGTTTTAGATCAGAGTCTTACGTTCCCAAAGTAGTTCGTATAGAATTACAGTGTTGTTTGGGGTTGTAGTTCAAAAACGTGATAGCTCCATGCAGGCAGATCAAAATAAAGACCTGAAACTAAGCTATCACCAGAGCGCTCATAGACTGTTGAACTCATTAAGTCTTTTAGGGAATAGAACTTACCTGCTAAATCACGATCGAGCATTGTCACGTAACCTTGACTTGCATGAGGCGCATAGTTCACGATTACTAACATTCGGTGTTGTGCTGCATCTTTCCAAGCAAAGCTAATCAAGTCATTCCAGGTTGGATTGCTATCCCAGGCAGGACTACAGTTCAGAAGTTGCCAAGTTCCTGTTCGTAAAATGGGCGACTGTAAGCAAGACAACAAAAGCACCAGCAGCACGAGGCTCACCATGATTTTCTAAAAATCGAGCCGATCGATTCTGATAGTTCAAATCTGCCCAAAAATGCTTCCGAACAGGTTCAGCGTGTTGCTCAAGTAATCGATCGTACAATCGCTTATCGTAAGTGTAATCAAATCCCAGTTGTTGCAGTGTCCATGCACAAAGAAATCTGGATGAGACTGTAACCCACGGATGATCCGGAGCCATGTGATTTGGCACAAAATCGAGCATCAGTATCGCTCAGATCAACCAATAATCGTTTATCAGAAGAATGGGTCTAAAACCCTGTGTTTCTAGCACGGCTTCGTAGTATATTTGCATTGGTGGAAAGGTAATCAACCACTTAAAAAAACGGCTCGTCCTGCGTCTCCCATCTGCCAGACTCCCAGAAAATAAACCCAATCAAATCCCAAGCTAACCATCTCATCCAAGGCGGCATCTGGAATGTCGTCTAAGGTCGCAGAGCGGTTTAATTGTTTCGAGAGCAGTTGTATCCAGACGCGAGTGTTCACCTGATATAGCAGAGGATTGGTAGACATGATACGAATCTCCGAATCATCGAACTCTGTCTCGTTTGCATTCAGGCTAGGACAGAAAAATATGAGGATAATATGACTCTGAAAGCTTGAATACGAGCGACAATCCAAAAAACGATCGCCGCTCGTATCTTCTCTCTATGCCGTCACAATGTACGGAGAATCAAGGGCTGCAACTCGTCCATCTCGCACCAAGGTTTGATAGACCATTGCCGAGACATCCGCACGAGTCGCTTCTCGATTGGGACTGAACTGTTTCTGATTCGGATAGTTCACTACGATGTCTGCTTGAACTGCCGCAGCAACCCGATCCTGGAACGATTGAGGAATCGAACTACGATCGTCTAACACTGCCAGTAGATTCGGACTTGCAGGAGATAGATTAAATCCACTCACCAGCGACAGTACCAACTGCAATCGTGTGACATTCTGATTTGGCTTAAAGCTGCCATCCGGGAAGCCCGAAATGAATCCCGCACGATACGCTTGGTCGATCGCATTTCTCGCCCAGAAGTCTCCAGGCACATCTGGGAAACTAATTCCAGATCGTCTGGGAGAGGGATTAAAGGCACGAGCAAGCAACGTCGCATATTGGGCACGAGTCATTGGTGCATCTGGCTTGAAGGTTCCATCCGCAAATCCTTGGATAAAGTTCTGACCGGATAAGCCCAGAATGAAATCTTTTGCCCAATGGTTCGTCACATCCGCGAAAGCAGTATTCGCAGTATCGGGATTGACAATGTAAGCCGATGCGATCGTTTGTGCCTGATTTAACGCAACTAAAGATTGATAGATAAACGTTGTTACTTCAGCACGAGTTAATTCCTGTAATGGTCTAAGTTGCGACACATTCGGATAGTTCACGATCAAGCGGCGTTGAGTTGCAGTGGCAACTTTTTCGGTGGCAAAACTGGGGATCTGAGCGCGATCGCTATAGAGTCCCAATAGTTGCTGTGTTCCTCCAGTCAGTCCGAGACCGTTTACTAAAGCGACGATCGCTTGAGTCCGAGTCAGATTCAATCCTGGACGGAATGTTCCATCTGGAAATCCGGTGATAAAGCCCATCCGATTCGCTTTTGTAATTGCTTCGGCTGCCCAGAAGTTAGACGGCACATCGGAGAATCTCGTCGCAGCTTGTTTCAGTGGAAGATTAAACGTTTTTGCCACGATCGCTGCAAACTGAGCGCGAGTTAAAGAATTCTCTGGTTTGAAAGTATTATCCGGGAATCCAGTAATTAGATCCCGACTGACTAAGGCTTGGATAAACGGTTGTGCCCAATGTCCACGAATATCGGTTAATCCTGCGGTTGGAGCGGGAGTTGGCGTGGGAGTTGGGGCGGGAACTGGTGTCGGTGTAGGAGTGGGAGCCGGAACTGGTGTCGGCAGCGGAACTGGAATGGGTGGCGGTAAAGGAGTTGGTGTAGGAGTGGGAGCCGGAACTGGAGTCGGTGTGGGAGCCGGAATTGGTGTGGGGCTTGGAGCCGGAATTGGAGTCGGTGTGGGGCTTGGAGCCGGAATTGGTGTGGGTGTGGGACTTGGAGCCGGAACTGGCGTGGGTGTTGGAGTCGGAACTTGACTGACGATAAAATCGACCGCACCTTGAACTCTCGACGCATTTAACTGATTGCCAACCGATACGATCGAAATTTGTGGATTGGTCGCATTTTGTAGATCGACTTCGCCATTATCGCGAATGATATTATTTCCAGGATCTTGACTGCTGCCAAAATTTGGAGCGCTAGAGGCTAAAACGACGACACCACTTTCGGTATTTCGCTCGATCGTATTTCCGCGTAAGACCGGACGAGAGGCATTACTGAGAACGATACCAGAGCGGTTTTGACGAATTTGGTTCTCAATGAGCAGCGGTGCAGCATTATCGCCGATCGCAATTCCAAATCCAGTGTTTTGACAGACATTTCGCCGAAATTCACCTTTTGAGTTGCGGGAAAAAGTCGCGCCGTTTGCATCATTTTGAACAAAAACGCAATCTGCAATAATCGGATTCGCAGTTCCAGTCGCAAAGAAGCCTTCGCGCTTACAGTTTGTGAAAGTACAATTCGCGATCGAGGGAGCGGTCGATTCTGCCCAAGCTCCAGTTCCTCGCTGATTTGGATTCGTGACCGTCACACCGCGTAATTGAGCATTGGTTTCGAGTCGGAACGTGACATTTTGTCCTGCCCAACTCGGACTGAGATAGTTTCCGCCCCCTTGAATCAGAATACCGCTACCTTTGCTGGCTTCATTTCCGATAATTGCTACACCTGTGGGAACGGTCAGCGGAAAGACTTCGCCGCTATTCGTGTCGTAAGTTCCGGAAGCCAGTTGAATCGTTGCTCCAGATCGGGCTTGTTGAAGCGCACGAGTAATCGTTTTCAGGGGAGATGCTTGAGTGCCATTCGCACTATCATTGCCGCTACTCGGATTGACAAAAAGAATGGGGGAGCCTGATTGAACCATAACGTTTTGATCGGGGATAGGTAATCTACGAATGCAACAGAGAATAGATGTGAGATTCCAGGAAAGTTAATAAAAGTAATTCATGATACTCATTGGGATTGCGATCGAGCATCAATCTGTAAGAAAAGTTTGAGAGAGAGAAAATATATAGCAATCCTAAGTGAGTTGTGAAGTAGGGAGGGTTGTGAAGAAGTGGGGAGTGGGGAGTGGGGTGTTGCTCCCGTTTTGATGCCTGACTCCCTACTCCCTACCCCCCACTCTTTTGTTTACGACTCAAATAGGATCGCTATAGAGGAATTTTTCATGCCCTTCTCTAGATGGATTTTTCTATCTATTCCTTAAGATATACTCCGGGTGATTGTAATGTCTGAGGCAGTTTGACCGAGCATCAAAGATTAAAACATTACTGTAGAGCGCTCTTGGAACCCTCGATCGTCCTCTAAGTTAGTCATAGTTGAATGTCGTCGTTGTACCTTTGAGAACCCGTGTTTGACTCTCTCCTGCCCCCGCTCAATGAGCATAATCTCCCGTACCCCGATACGATTCATCCGATCGTGGTACATTTCGTCATTGCAATGGTGCTGTTTGCGTTCGTGTGCGACATCATCAGCTACTTCACTCGCAATCCCAAACTCGCTGAGGTCAGTTGGTGGAATTTGGTGTTTGCGACCGTTTCTATCTTCATTGCGGTGATTTTTGGACAGATTGAGGCGGGTTTAGCAGAACCTTATGCCGCTGCGGTTTCAGCCCTCAATTTTCATACGCTGCTAGGTTGGTCACTGTCGGGAATTTTAGCGGCGGTGACGGGATGGCGATATGTGATTCGATCGCAGAATAAACCGCTTCCGGTTCCTTATTTGGTTGCAAGTGTCGTGCTCGTGGGACTTGTACTCGTTCAGACTTATTTTGGTGACTTGCTGGTGTGGGTGTACGGCTTGCATAGCATTCCAGTCGTTGAAGCGACCAGAGGAGGGGAACTATGACGACTAAAACTGAACTGTTGGATCAAATGGCGGATCAGTTGGGCGCAAATCATTTGCCCTACATTATTCCGATTCATCCAAATCTCGTCCATTTAACACTGGGATTGTTCATCGTCGCGATCTCATTTGATATCGTCGGGGTGCTATTTCCAGTAGATAAAGCATTGTTCAAGTATTTGGCGATTCCAGTCACGCGATCGGGATTGTTTGATGTCGGTTGGTACAATCTGCTTGGGGCGGGTGTGATTACCTTTTTCACGGTTGCTTCTGGCTTTTATGAAATGCTGCTGGCTGATCCGATTCCTGAGATTAAGAGCATTTGGGGATTGCAGGCACTTCCAACGATGGTTTGGCATGGGATTGGCGGTGTATTGCTCCTAACATTGATTGTTGGGATGACCGTGTGGCGGGGATTCCAACGCTATGTTTGGCGAAAAGATATGGCGCGACAGGTGCAGTGGAGCTACATTGCTGCGGGACTGGTCATCTTTCTGTTGATGTTTCTACAGGGAACTTTAGGAGCGCATTTAGGGGGCGAGTTTGGCATTCATATCACCGCAGATCAGTTGATTAAAGCAGGCGAAAATCCCGATTTGAGACTATAGAGCTTATGAAACTGCGCCCGATTTTATCGATTAGTGCTTTTGTTGCGTTTTTGTCGATCGCAAGTTTTTGGATGGCAAAACAGGCTTATTCTTGGTTTCCTCCTCAAGCTTCGGCAGAATCCAAGCTGTATGATGAACTGTTTAGCATTTTGACGGGGATCGGCACGTTTATTTTGCTAGGGATTTCCTTGGTGGTGCTGTATTCTATGGTGTTTCAACGGGCTGGAAAGTATGACTTTACGGACGGTCCACATATTGAAGGGAATACTACGATCGAGATTATTTGGACAGCGGCTCCATTGTTGTTAGTCCTCTGGATTGCAACTTATAGCTATCAAATCTATGATGCAATGGCGATTCGGGGTCCGATGGAACTCGTTCATTTGCACAATCCAATGGAAATGCAATCAGCTTACGCGGTTCCGCTTGATGATGTTAAGCCGCAACTTCCAACTGAAACCATTGATGTCACAGCAAAACAATGGGCTTGGATTTTCCGCTATCCGGATCAGCAAGTCACCAGTACCGAACTGCATTTGCCAGTCGATCATCGAATTCATCTGAGCTTGCATTCCGAAGATGTGCTACATGGCTTTTATGTGCCTGCTTTTCGACTCAAGCAAGATGTGATCCCGACTAAAACGATCGACTTTGAATTCACGCCAATTCAGACCGGAAAGTATCGACTGCGCGATTCGATTTACAGCGGGACGTACTTCGCATCAAATCAAGCAGATGTCGTCGTTGAATCGAGAGAAGATTACGATCGATGGCTCGCGACTGCTGCAAATCAAACCCCAACCGAAGCGTACAATCCTGCTGCTGTTGAACATGCTCGGATTGCTCAAAGAAACGTTGTACACGGTTGGAAAACGGTTGAACCTGCGCCGCCCCCTGTAGTGAATTTTGCGCCGAAACAAGAACCCACTAGCTCTCCGACTTAGAAGAAATCACTTAGGATTACTGACTATGACGAATGTTCCGATTGAAGCGATCGAGGTGGCACGTCGCCAACCTTACCCAGGCGCACCCGACAACTGGAAACGATTTTTTAGCTTTAGCACTGATCACAAGGTCATTGGAATTCAGTACATTGTGACCGCGTATGTTTTCTTTTTGATCGGTGGATTGCTATCGATGGTAATGCGCGGTGAATTGATTACTCCAGAAGCAGATGTGGTCGATCGAACAGTCTATAACGCATTGTTCACGATGCACGGGTCGATCATGTTGTTCATGTGGACGTTTCCGGTGCTAGTCGGATTAAGCAACTATCTTGTGCCATTGATGATCGGGGCGCGAGATATGGCATTTCCACGACTGAATGCAGTGTCATTTTGGATGATCCCGATCGTTGGAATTTTGATGATTGCCAGCTTTTTTGTTCCGGGTGGTCCTTCGCAATCGGGCTGGTGGGCATATCCGCCTGTGAGCTTACAGAATCCGACCGGGAATCTGATCAATGGTCAGGTGTTATGGATTCTAGCGGTGGCAATTTCGGGGGTGTCCTCGATTTTGGGGGGCGTGAACTTTGTGACTACGATCGTAAGAATGCGTGCTCCTGGAATGACCTGGTATCGAACTCCTGCATTTGTCTGGTCAGTCTTCGCTGCCCAACTGATTCAGCTTTACGGATTGCCTGCTTTGACTGCTGGAGCCGTGATGTTATTGTTCGATTTAACGGTAGGAACAAGCTTCTTTGCCCCAGAGCGCGGCGGAAATCCAGTTCTGTATCAACACTTCTTTTGGTTCTATTCGCATCCTGCTGTTTATGTGATGGTGCTTCCGGTCTTTGGTGTGTTCTCAGAAGTGCTGCCTGTGTATGCGAGAAAACCATTATTTGGCTATCGAGTCGTCGCAACTTCATCGCTTCTGATTACGTTTATCAGTGGAGTGGTCTGGGTGCATCACATGTATGCCAGCGGAACACCTGGCTGGATGCGGATTCTATTCATGTTTACGACGCTGCTCGTGTCTGTTCCGACTGGAATTAAAATCTTTGGCTGGGTTGCAACGATTTGGGGCGGAAAGCTGAGATTAACCACATCAATGTTGTTCGCGCTGACTGGAATTACGAATTTCGTCTTTGCTGGAATCACGGGCGTAATGTTGGGATCAGTCCCGATCGATATTCACGTGAACAATACTTATTTCGTTGTCGCGCACTTTCATTATGTGATTTACGGCACGATCGTGTTTGGCATCTATGCAGCACTCTATCATTGGTTCCCGAAAATGACGGGTCGTATGTACTACGAAGGACTTGGAAAACTTCACTTTGCACTGACTTTTATTGGTACAACACTTTGTTTTCTCCCGATGCACTTTTCGGGACTGATGGGAATGCCGCGACGAGTTGCATCGTATGATCCAGAGTTCGCAGTTTGGAATGTGTTAGCAAGTCTGGGTGGCTTTCTGCTCGGCATTTCAGTGCTACCGTTTATTCTCAATGTAGTCAGTTCCTGGATTCAAGGCGAAAAAGCACCGAACAATCCTTGGAGAGCGATCGGGCTTGAATGGTTCACGACTTCGCCCCCTCCGGTTGAGAACTTTGAAAAAATTCCGGTGGTCATCTCTCCGCCTTATCAGTACGGCAAGAATCAACCGTTAATCGAGAATCAGTCTGAAATTGTCCCCGCTGATGGAGTTACAACATGACCGCAGAACGTTCGATCTCTGAATCCGTTGAAGCCAACATCCGTGAAGAACAGGCACATGAAGCCGCTGAAAATAGTAAGTTCGGCTTTATTGTGTTCCTGCTATCTGAGAGTGTGATTTTCCTCAGTTTCTTTGTGGGTTACAGCGTTTTCAAAACCAACAATCCAACCGATTGGTATCCGCCTGGAGTCACACAGCTAGAGACTAAAGATCCATTGATCAACACACTCGTGCTGGTATCTAGTAGCTTTGTGATCTATGTGGCTGAATGCTACTTGCACGATAAAAAGCTCTGGGGCTTTCGAGCATTTCTCCTAGCAACAATGGCAATGGGCGGCTACTTCCTGGTGGGTCAAGCGATCGAATGGAGCAATCTCAGTTTTGGATTTACTTCTGGTGTATTTGGTGGACTGTTTTATCTATTAACCGGATTTCACGGCTTGCATGTTCTCACTGGGATCTTGCTGCAAGCTGTGATGTTTGGTCGATCGTTTATTCCGGGTAACTATGATAGTGGTTACTTCGGGGTTGAAGCGACATCATTGTTTTGGCACTTTGTCGATGTTATCTGGATTATCTTGTACGTTCTAATCTACGTTTGGCAGTAGGAGCAATGCAATGATTGTCGATGATCAGTACTATGACGTGATTATTGTTGGAACGGGCGCGGGTGGCGGTACTCTGGCGCGTAAGCTGGCTCCTACTGGGAAGAAGATTCTAGTTTTAGAACGAGGCGTTTTCCCGCTTCGAGAAAGCTCGGAAGCTCAGGGAACAGAACTCTTTAAGAAAGAAACGTTTCATGCTCCAGAACAATGGTACGACCGGGACGGGGAGCCATTTAATCCACAGACTAGCTATTGTGTTGGCGGCAATACGAAAATTTATAGCGGCGTTTTGATGCGACTGCGCGATCGCGATTTTGAAACGGTTCAGCACCAAAACGGCGTTTCTCCTGCGTGGGGCTTAAAGTATTCTGATTTCGAGCCGTACTACACCGAAGCCGAAAAGCTCTATCAAGTTCACGGCAAGCTTGGAGATGACCCCACCGAACCCACTCACAGCGAAGACTATCCCTTTGCTCCGGTGGAACATGAGTCGCACATTCAAACTGTTGTAGATGGACTCTCCAAGCAAGACTTACATCCTGCTTATTTACCGATCGGGATAAACGAGCAAGGTCGAACTGATGCAGAAGATACTGGGATTAGTCCTGCAATCAAATACGAGAATGTCACCTTAAAAACTTCTGCCCAGGTTGTTTGCTTGCACACTAATCCTTCAGGCAACTCGATTAAAGCCGTACAAGCAAAAATTGGTGAACAGTCTTATCTATTTTTAGGGAACATTGTTGTTCTCTCTTGTGGAGCAATTAACTCAGCCGCTTTATTAATACGATCGCAGAACGAGAAGCATCCGAAAGGCATTGCAAACAGTTCTGATCTCGTCGGTCGCAACTTGATGAAACAGCAGCTATCCGTTGTGATTCAACTGACTGCCGATCCAAACTCTGCACTGTTCCAACGAAGTGTCAGCGTGAATGATTTCTACTGGGGTGACAAGGACTATGACTATCCGATGGGACACGTGCAAAACTCTGGTGGCATTCTGCGAGATGTCATTTTCACCGAAGCGCCTCCTGTCTTTTCGCCGATTTCACGATTGCTACCCGGTGTGGGAATTCGACAATTAGCCACTCGATCGCTCGGTTGGTGGCTGCAAACTGAAGACTTACCGAATCCAGAGAATCGCATTCGATTTGTGGGCGATAAATTGCACATTGACTACACCGTGAGTAATGCAGAAGCACACGATCGATTAGTGTATCGCTGGTTTGATGTGCTTAAGCAAGTTGAGTCGCTACAGCCAGGAATGTTCAATCGGATCGCACATCCGCGTAGTAACATGCCGATTCAAGTCGTGGCGCATCAATGTGGAACCTGTCGATTTGGAGAAGATCCACAAATTTCAGTACTCGATCTGAACTGTCGCGCTCATGAAGTTGATAACCTTTATGTGGTCGATAGTAGCTTCTTCCCATCGAGTGCCAGTGTTAGTCCAGCACTCACGGTGATTGCAAATGCGTTACGGGTGGGAGATCATTTAATCGATCGATTGAAATAGTCTCAGAGGATGTTTGAGAATTATAGAAGAATTGTTCGTTACGATTGCATTCCGCCCGTGATTAAAAATCACGGTCTATCGGATCAAAGTCCATTAAAGGGGACTGAAAGGCGCTTTTAGTGTGCTCCTCAGCCTGTTTCAACAGACTTTGTTCCGATAGCCCCGAATTCCATTCGAGGGGCGATTGATGCGATGAACGATCCCTTTCCAAACATACTCTCAAGAATTTTTGACGACGACTAACTTCCAATTTGCGGGTTGTTCTAACTGGCTGAGTTGCCCTTTGGTAAACAACCAGAGTGCAGTGCGAGTTCTAAACCAGCCAAACACTCGTTGATCGATCGACACTCCAGAAGGCGAATAAGGCATCACAATCCCACAGTAAGGATGTGAGCCTTTGACTGTCACAACAACAACATCGCTCGCTTTATACCCGTCCGGAACTTTGAAGGTTGCAAATACATTGTGTCTACCTTGCCAAGGTTCAACGACAACCTTCTCTGGATAAATCACGTTTGCCGGATTCGCAATCTGTTCTAGGACTTGATCAGGACAAGCTGAAACGACTCCAGGAGTCCGAGCTTGAAGCTTTTTAGCAACGAGTAATCCCAAAGGCAAACAGATTAAAACAGCTAACACGAGACTCATCCGTTTACTCACGATCCAATCCCACCTCTGTTGCATCTAACACATTCCCCTATAAGTTAGCATCCGAAAATTCTCCAATAAGCCGCTTTTGATAAGATTTACAAAAGCTTTATCGAGCCTGGGAAAGCCACTCAGCGACCCCATCCGCCAAAGTTGCTGCAAGTCTCTTTTGTTCCTGCGGGTTGGTAATCCACTCGAACTCAGTTGGATTGATTATGAATCCCAACTCTAACAAGACAGAGGGAGCGGTAGTTGGACGAGTCAGCGCGAGATTATTCCAGTACACGCCATACGAAGGTCGATCGAGCTTCTCTACTAAATAGTTATGCAGAAATAGCGCCAGATCATGCGCCTGAGTTTGATACCAAAACATTGCAATGCCTTTTGTATTGATTGCATCGCCATCATCCGGAAGTGCATTGTAGTGAACCGAAAGTGCGATCGCTGGCTCCGTCTCGTTGATTTTCTTAACTCGTTCAGCGAGACCTAAATCGATATCCGCTTCACGAGTCATCACAACCGTTGCACCTCGTTTTACCAGTTCATCGCGCAGATTTTTGCTGGTAATGAGCGCGACTTCTTTCTCTGGATATCCCGTTCCGCCCCTTGCACCAAGATCTTCAGGTCCACCATGTCCCGGATCAATCAAGATTTTGATTCCCGACAGTGATTTCGTTTTTGTTTTAGGTGGATGTTTTAGCGATAAAATAAGTGTTGTTCCTTCGTATCTGAGCTTATATCCCCACTGTTGATTCGATTTCAGATTAAACCGATATTCGATCTTTCCAGGTTCAACTTGTTCCCAATCCAATCTAGAAATCACCGGATCATCACTTAATCGAATCGTATCGGTTTGCGCGGTTGTATTGTGAAGCGTGAGAATAAATCGATTTTGATCCTGTTGTACGGTGATTGGCACTGGTGTTTGTAATGGGAATAATACTTCCGTCCAATCTTTCGATCGTCGAGATGTAATTCCACGGATCATCGATCGAACTGGAGTTGCCCCAGGAACGATTTTGACTTCGCTCGATCGAATCCATCCACCATAATCGAGCCGCACCCAATCGCCTTCACGAGCCGTAATTGTTGCCCTAGTTCCTCTTGGCAACGGAGTCAGACGCGAAAAATCTGTACTCGCTCCGGTTCTAGCGGTTCCTTGTTCTGCGGTGACTTCAGCCACTTCTAATCGAGCCGGATCGAGAATCACAAGTTTTCCAGGAGCCTCTTGGCTATTACTGCCTAAAAGATACGTCACTTTTCCCAAATTCCCGATCGATTGCGGCTGAATACAAGTCGCGTACTGAGTCGATTCAGGCTTCGTTGGTTGAACCAGTCCGGTTAAAACCCCTGAGTTTGCAGGCAGATTCGCGATCGCGGTTTGTGGCATGAGCGGTAAAACCTGACCTGCAATTCTCGCACTCACCATCTGATTCGGAGCCGCGATCGCGCTTAAACAAATCGGCTCTCCTGGCAACCGAGCCAAATCACTCGCAGGAGTCAGCGAATCCTTACCAAAATTCGTTCCAGTCGGTGCGGGCGGTTCAGCGGAATTCCGAGTCACTTTCAGTTTGACTTCTTGATCCTGATAGCGAATTGAGAACAAATTTTCTCCCAATTGCAGCGGGAAACTTGGAGCAAAATGCCCGCCTGTGCTGCGTGGAATCGGCTTGCCATTGATCGTCACTTGACCTGTCGGCGGAGCAGAACCAATAAAGAAAATTTGTTTTGCGATCGTCTCGTGATCAGGAGGCGGATACACCACGCCCAAAGAAGGTTTTGACCAGGCTGCCGTAACAATCAGCCCCATTGTCAACACCGCCAGAATTAACGCGCTCAGGAATCGCTTCATCGTCGCCCTTGAAATAACAAGATACCGTACCACATCCCGTTCGCATTGACGCGAGAAATGTTTCAACAGTTGCCTTTAATTCCTTGAGAAACTCCGGACATTCTCCCCTCACCTTTGCGCTACTGTGGCAGAATAGACCGGATAAAGTTTTGGCATGAGGTCGGCACGGGGGATATGACTAAATTTGTGTTCGTTACGGGTGGCGTTGTTTCTAGCATTGGGAAAGGGATTGTAGCCGCGAGTCTCGGACGATTGCTGAAGTCACGAGATTACTCAGTGTCGATTCTCAAACTTGATCCTTACATCAATGTTGATCCGGGTACGATGAGTCCGTTTCAACATGGTGAAGTGTTCGTAACCGAAGATGGAGCCGAAACCGATCTCGATTTGGGACACTATGAAAGGTTTACTGATACTTCGATGTCGCGCTTGAATAGTGTCACGACTGGATCGATCTATCAAGCGGTGATCAATAAAGAGCGTCGAGGCGATTACAACGGCGGAACGGTTCAAGTCATTCCACATATTACGAACGAGATCAAAGAGCGAATCTTGCGGGTTGCTCAAAATACCAATCCAGATGTTGTGATCACTGAAATTGGTGGAACAGTTGGGGATATCGAATCGCTGCCATTCTTAGAAGCAATTCGCCAGTTTCGTAAAGAAGTTGGACGGCAGAATGTTTTATATATGCACGTGACGCTGATTCCTTGGATTCCAGCAGCGGGCGAAATGAAGACCAAGCCAACTCAACACTCGGTGAAAGAACTCCGATCGATTGGAATTCAACCGGATATTCTCGTCTGTCGCAGCGATCGAGCTTTACCCTCTGGCATGAAAGAGAAAATGTCCGAGTTCTGTGATGTTCCGGCAGAATGTGTGATCACTTGCCAAGATGCTGCAAGTATCTATGAAGTGCCGCTACGACTGGAAAAAGAAGGACTCGCAACTCAAGCGATCGACCTTTTACAACTCGAACAACGCGAACCGAATTTGGCTCAATGGCAAACGTTAGTCGAGCGATTGTATCAACCGTCCCAAGAGCTTGAAATCGCGATCGTTGGAAAATACGTCCGTTTATCTGATGCGTATCTTTCCGTTGTCGAAGCCTTGAAACATGCTGCGATCGCAACCGGAAGCGCTCTTAATCTTCGCTGGATCAACTCTGAGGAAATCGAAGAAAAGGGAGCCGAACACTACTTAGCGAATGTAGATGGAATCGTTGTTCCAGGCGGATTTGGAATTCGGGGCGTGGATGGAAAAATTAATGCGATCGAATATGCCCGAACTCACAATATTCCTTTCTTAGGACTATGTTTGGGAATGCAATGCTCAGTGATTGAGTGGGCGCGAAATGTGGCACATCTAGAAGGTGCTCACAGTGCTGAGTTCGTTCCTGAAGCGAAGAATGCAGTGATCAATCTTCTACCAGAGCAGCAAGATGTCGTCGATTTGGGTGGAACGATGCGCTTAGGATTGTATCCTTGCCGTCTGACTCCAAACACATTAACCCTATCGCTGTATGGCAAAGAGGTGATTTACGAGCGGCATCGGCATCGGTATGAATTTAACAATGCCTACCGCAATCTGTTTCTAGAATCGGGCTATGTGGTGAGTGGAACCTCTCCAGATGGTCGATTGGTGGAAATTATCGAACTTCCGGGGCATCCATTCTTTATTGCAACGCAGTTTCATCCGGAGTTTCAGTCTCGTCCGAGCAGTCCGCATCCCTTGTTTAGAGGATTTGTCCAAGCGGCACTCGATCGAGAAATGAAGCTTTCAGAAACGAAAGTGCCAGTAGAAGCTTAGAGGATGTTTAAGAAGGATAAAAAGCGGCTTTGCTGCGTTGCGAATCCGCCCGGAAATGAATCTCCGGGCTAATGGAGGAAACTCCGCTGAAGCGGACTAGGAGTAAAACACGAAGTTCTTAGGAGATTTCTACGAAAGAGCTTACCGCTTGAAAGACTGCCCTTCGGCTTCGCTCAGGGCGCGATCTCTAGCTGACTGAGCGAAGCCGAAGACAGCGGGTAATTTGTTTTCGATAAATCTCCTTAGCCCAGTTCAGTGGGCTTCCCCTGATTAGCCCGGAGATTCATTTCCGGGCGGGTGAATGCGATGAACGATTGCTTTTCAAACACCTCTTAGATAGTTCGTCATGCCCTTTGATGAACTATCTAAGAGGGCATTTTTTCCTAAAGCAACAAATTAGAAATATGACCCACAATATTTCTTCCCGCCCGCCAATCGCTAGTTGTCTTAGCAAAAGCCACCATATAACGATTATCTTTCTGAAAAATTAACTTATAGTGATTACTCTCAGAAACAATCTCAAATCCCATCCGTTCAAGCGCTCTACGGGTTCCCCGACTCATATCTCGGTAATCTCGAAATAGCTCTTGAAGTTCTGCCTTCATTTTTTCGCGATTAGAATCAAACGAATTATTTGCGACAATATCAGCGATAATGTGCTGCCTTCGACTATTCTCCCGCACGTTTCTCAGCGAATCTTTCAGAACTTCTACTAAAATTTCACCCCTTTCATTTGGGTATAAATCGCGCTCAGTCGCAGTTAAAACGATCGCTCCATCTGGCTCTGAAACTGCTGATGATTTTGTTCCTGAAAGCTTACTCAGCGTTAAATCTTGATTCTCTTGAGTTAATTGACAATTCGTTTGTTCTAATTGCTGAATTCTTTCTTCTAATCGCCTGACTTGCTCTCGCAATTCTTTAGTCTCTACTTCAATTTCTACTTCAATTTCCTTGTAGAGTTTTTCAGACTGTTGTTTCAGAAGCTCTTTATCCTGATTCAGTTGGTGAATCTCCCTCTCCAATTGCCGAATCATTTCCTCGGATAGCTGTTCAGCTTCCCTCGCCTCTTTCAATCGCTGCTGCACGATCGTATGCTGGCTCTTCTCTTGTCGAAACTGCCTCACGACGTATACGAGAGCCGTCATCAGTCCGATTGACGCAAATAAGAATAAGTCTTGCATAAGCGCAGGCTAGGCTGACAGTTCATTCATAATACGCCTTGTCAATGGAAATTGGGGAAACTTCAGCATCTCTTCAAGGGCAAAAACCCTCGATCGAGCTTTTTCCCCAATCCTGAGAAGTTAAGGCTGTGCGGGTTGTTGCAAGGTTTTCACCGTCAGGACTTGCGGGGGTGTTGCATCAGGTGGATAGAGAAAATCAAACTGCACAAGCCGCCGTTCTTGAGGTTTCATTTGTAACGTGATCAATGGATCGCCTTGTTGTCCTCGCCGTTGAACCAAGTGAACATAACTCGTTTGAGGTAAACCTCGATCGTCGTTATATCTAAGTCTCACTGTTCCTCGAAAGTTCATCTGCGGTCCCGGTGGTTGCAAAAATCGCAGTCCTTGATCCGTATCTTCCCGCTTCAATGGTGTTTCAACAGTGACAACAACAGTTCGATCCTGATTGCTAGTATTCTCCAACGGCATCGTGAGACTGTACTGAATCGCATAGTTCCCATGAGCTTGATAAGCCGTATCTGGATAGCGACGAATCAGTTTTGCACTTTGATTTTG
Organism: Leptolyngbya sp. AN10; assembly: GCF_050565645.1. NCBI lineage: Bacteria > Bacillati > Cyanobacteriota > Cyanophyceae > Leptolyngbyales > Leptolyngbyaceae > Leptolyngbya > Leptolyngbya sp. AN10. Next base: position 19,930 of record NZ_JBNXVP010000003.1, on the reverse strand, counting down.
ATCTGTGCCTAATGTGCCGCGATGCAAAGTTGCTAATCCATACGAGAAGCCTTTTCCAGCTTCAGGAACCGTGAGAAAATCGCGACCTTGATCCACAATGCGTCCATTCCATTGAGAACCAACCGCAACTCCCGCCACACGACTGTAAATGAAATTGCCTTGAGTTTGCTCGATCGGCGTTGGAGTTTTGTCTCTCGGACCTGAAACATCAGCCGTTTCAAGCAATGTTTCCCATTCTTGCAAATTCGGTTCACGCTCAGTTCCATCAGGATTTTGCTTTGCGAACATTCCCAAGCTGGCAAGATAAACTTTTCCAGTGCTGCGGAGTCTCATTAACGTCGATCGACCATTCAAAGGCGGCGTTAAGGTCTTCACTGGAATCGGTAAGTTCATCAACATTCGACTTTCACCGGGTGGAATCACAATCTGAGCCGGGAAAATGTCTTGTCTGAGTCCGCGCAAGACATCGCCGACTGCACGACTTCCAGGACCTGAAAACGTCTGCCCGTCATCATTTCCAGCCGAAGAAGGCAGTGTAATAAACGGGGCATCCGGTTGGCTGAGATAGCTTGCTCCCTGAAGAATGTCGATCGTAATCGGCTCTTTACCTGGATTATTGGCAATCACTCCCAGATACAGGGTTCTCAAATCCTCTGGAGTCAATGCTCTGGCGATATGATGCGCGAAAATGTCAAAACGTCCTGAAAAGGCTTGATCGAGATGCGCGGTAGGAAATTGTTTACCAGCAGGCGGAAACGTTGAGAGTAGAACTCCTTCCTTCTGTACGACTTCAGGACTGTTGCTGTTAAAGACGAAGACCGAATCTAACTCACCTGGAAGCGATCGCATTTCTTGAGGTTCTACGATCGTTTGAGGTTGAGGAGTCGGAGTTGGTGTAGGTGTAGGCGTTGGGGTAGCTTGTGACAAAATCAAACTGGAAAGAAGCGACAACATAGAGAAACGCAAAATCAGGAGCGGTCAAGATCATACCGGATTAGTGGGATTGCAATGTCGATCGAGCCTACTGTTACCATCAGTTTTTTCAATCTTTGTTTGTATCAAAACAATCCAAGAATCCAAATTTTCTCAAGTAGCATAGAAGCACCTAATCTGATTTCAAGAAAGAATTTATGCAGCCTGTTCAATCCAATCAGACCGCAGCGATTTCGACTCAAGACTGGGAAGGATTAACCGTGGAATATGGGCGGCTAGATTCTGTTGGTGATTTTGATTTTGCGATGCCTAAAAACGGCTTGAGTGTTGCATTTTTGCCGCATGAAGAGGTGGTTTGGTCGGTCGATGGTAGAACTCAAACAACTGGACTACCTGCTGGAAGTGTTTTTGTTTATGGCGATCGAGAATTCGTTTGGCATCGACGTAAAAAACCAAGCGAATATGTCAATCTCAATCTCGATCACGATTTGTTAGAAAAAATTGCCAAAGATCACGATTTGTCTTCTGAGCTAGAACATAAAGTGATCTTTCAAGACCCGACGATTCTGCACATTGCACAACTGTTAAAGGCGGAAGCTCTGAATGGCGGAATTGCTGGAAATCTCTATGTGGAGTCGTTGCGAAATCTCTTAGCGGTTCATCTGATCCGAAATCATACAGGCGTTTTAGTTAAACCGATCGAGGTCACAGTTCTTGATGGCTTGAAGCTGAACCAATTGAAAGACTACATCGAAGAACATTTGGCGGATGAATTGTCGATCGCGACGCTTGCGGCTCTGATTCCAATGAGTCAATTTCATTTTGCACGAGCGTTTAAAGGTGCGATCGGAGAGCCACCGCACCGATACATCACACAGCGTCGAATCGATCGAGCTAAGATGCTTCTTTCGGTGACAAAACTCTCCGCCGCAGAAATCGCTTATCAAGTTGGATTTTCTAATCAGAGCCATTTCACTGCTCAGTTTCGTAAAACCGTGGGAATGACTCCAAAACAGTTCAGATCGCAAGCTTAGACATTCAGAACGCCTTTAGCAGCGGCAAGATAGTATTTCCGATCGTCAAATCCGTTCAAACCCCCATTGATAATTCGAGTGACTCGCTCAACATTATCTCGATCGGCATGGGGATTGAGCTGATTTTTCGACCAGAACCAACCCGCACTAAAACACGCCAAGTCATGTTCTGCTAATCGCGTCGGAGCCGCGATCAAATCAATTCCGAGTGCTTCCCCACAGGCTTGATAGTTCGATCGACCTGTAATTTGAATCAATCCCCGACCTTTGAAACGGCGACCGTCACCCGGTTCGGTATTGCCCAAATCAGTTCTGCCTTCAAGATAATCACCCGGATCAATCTCTTCGAGATAGTTGAATGAACCCGATTCGTGAATCAGTTGAGACAGAAAATGAGCCTGACGGATCGGAGTCGTGATCTCGTACAGTCCCATCGTCAGCAAGAGGTGCGGCAAAAGAGAAGTCACTTGAGCACGACTGGCATGAGGCGCAATTTCTAACAATCGATCGACAGTAAGATCTGGCAGCGTTGTTGGGCGAAACAGTGAAGCATAAGGATTTTGAGTCGTTCTCTCAGGCAAGGCGGACATCGATCGGATCGCTGTATCGATCGCGTAATCCTGAGATTGGTATTCTCCTGCTCGAATATTCAAAATCAACTGTCTGAGCCGATTTGCCGTTTTGAGTCTTGCCACGCTCACAGGTTCATTCGGGAAACTGCCTTGGTAAGGAGCGCGATCGCCCGGACGAGCAGGAAGATTACTTAACTGCCGCAATAACGTGTCCGCGTGAGCATCATTCGGCTGAAAATCATTCGTTGTCGCGCTCAGAATGATTGTCTGAAGGCGATCGGCGGCTTGTTTTCGCCAAATTATCAGTTGCGATCGTGAGGTCATCTTGCGGTCTCCTTGGAAAAATGAACAATCAGTTTCAAGAGGTTTTAATCTCTTTGCGAAACTTTCATTCACTCAGGTTAGCCAGTGGGCAAGATGAAGCGGTTGCGTAATTTTGGGGCAACTGATGAAGCTCTTAAAAAGCGCATCCGTGTTATTGAGGATAGAGAGAAGCCACATGTCCTAGAGAAAAATCTTAAACTTTTGGATGATTACGAGATTGCTGGAATTTGTTTACATAAGTTAAATTGATTCTCATAAACGCAGGGCGACGACATGGAAGCGAAAAAGCGATCGAAATTTATTCAATTCCTGCGGGAAGAACTGGCGCTTCCAACTTCTGCGATCGATCTCGCTGTAAAGCACAGTCAGCCTGAACTCGCTCCGCTTCCAATGGTGCTTTGGCAATATGGCTTAGTCACGCTGAACCAACTGGATCAAATCTTCGATTGGTTAGAACAAGCCTAAGTCTATCTCCGGGACAGTGCCCAGTCATTGACTTTGATAGAGCCGACCATTCCGAATCTGTACAACCGGATGATTAGCTAACCGAATCAGATTCTCATCGTGTGTCGTTACTAGAACCGTGATTCCAATCTGGTTCAGCTTTTTCAGAATTTTTATCACCTGCCAAGAATTATCAGGATCAAGATTTCCAGTCGGCTCATCTGCTAGAAGAATCGGAGGTGTTGCGACGATCGCTCTTGCAATACTCACTCGCTGCTGTTCTCCCCCTGAAAGCTCTTCTGGAAAGGATTCCGCTTTGTGAACCAATCCCACCATCTTGAGCGCTGGCTGTAAACGCCGTTGAATCTCAGCACGAGAATACCCTTGCGCCCACAACACAAACGAGACATTCTCTGCCACCGTTCGACGCGGAATCAATTTGTAATCCTGGAAAACCACACCGATTCGACGACGCAGGAATGCGAGTTGGTTTCCTTTGAGTCGAGCGGGATTTTGTCGATCGACTAAAATTTCTCCTTCTGACGGCAGTTCCGCACCATACAGCAATTTAAGAAGGGTTGATTTCCCAGAGCCAGAAGGTCCTGTAATAAACAAAAAATCGCCGCCATTGATATCGAGCGAAACACCTGTGAGGGCGGAACTCCCGTTCGGATAAGTTTTACTGACCTGACGGAGTTGAATTAGCGCCCCCACAGACTGAGATTGAGCATCATCACGGGTAGGGACAGAAGACGGACGATTCAGAACCTGAGCCATATCGATCGACACGGGGAAATCAACCCCCTTCTTTTACACCGGAATCCGATTCGATCCCTCCGAGAAATTGCGGTAGATCAGAATAAGAACTTTTCGATCGCGGTTGCCGCTCCGTCTACTTCAACCGAAGGAGCCACCCATTGAGCCACTTCCTGAACTCTTGGGGGCGCATTCCCCATTGCAATTCCAATTCCCGCATACTGAATCATCTCCAAATCGTTGAAGTTATCCCCGATCGCCATCACGTTCTCTGGTTTCAGATTCAATAATTCCTCTGTTAGATATTTCACAGCGGTTCCTTTGTTTGCAGCAGGATTGGTCGCCTCAAAAAAAGTCGCGACTGATTTCGTTAAATACAATTCGGCAGGCGTGTACTGTTTCTGCAATGTGCCCAGCATCGAATTGATCAACTCTGTATCATCGCTGAGCGCTAGAACTTTCGTCGTTTCCATGTGAAAAGTCGATCGCAAATCCCCCACCTCGATCGGGACAATTCCAGTCCGTTGCGCGTATGCGGTCGTGTCTGGAGTCATCGATCGAACATACAACTCATCATTGATATAGAAATGAATTGACAATAATTCACGGAGTTTCGGTTGCTCAAAATAATCGAGCAGTTCTGATACCTGAGCTTTGGGAACCGACCAACGACGTAGAACTTCCCCAGTCGTCGGATCTTGAATCCATGCGCCTTGATAGGCAATGAGCGGCAAAGTCGAGCGGACTGCCTGATGAAATCGAAGTGCAGAGCGATACATACGCCCGGTCGCGATCGCGATTTGAATCCCTTGGTTCTGTGCTTTGGCGATCGCTGCTAAGACAGGTTCGCGGATATGATTAGATTTGCCTGCGATCGTTCCGTCAATGTCCAGAACCAATAATCGAATTTCAGAGTGTTGCATAAATTTTTTACGATGATTCCTCTTCATCGTTCTACCTCAAGAGCGCGTCATGGCTGAAGTCAAAAATCAAAAAGCTGTAAGTCGTCAGATTTTGCTGATGACACTTTGGCTAACGCTGCTGATGTTGGTAGTGAAAGTAGGTGCAGCTTGGGCAACGAGATCTTTGTCGATCGTGGCGGAATCGCTGCACACGGTGATCGATGGCTTTAGTACAGTTTTGAGCTTGATTGCAATCTCGGCTCCCAATCGCCAATCAGGACGGGAAGTTTGGGGACATGGACGATTAGAAACAGGACTCGCACTGTTATTAGTCGCATTACTGGGATTTGCAGGATTGAGTTTATTGAGTGTCGCAGTCGGACAACTGGCGATCGATCCAACACTTCAGACGCTTCCCGCAGTTCGGATGCGATTGTCTGTCATTGGATTATTAGGAGTCGTGTTTGCTGCTAGTTTAGGACTGGCATTATTTGAGCGAAAAGTTTCGCGATCGCTCGATAATTCAGTCCTGAAATTAAACGCCCGTCACATTCTCCAAGATGCTTGGCTTACCGGATTTCTATTGCTTGGATTGTTTGGAATTTGGGCGGGTTATGCGTGGTTCGATCCATTTTTGACGATCGCAATGGTGCTGACTGCTGGATTAAGCTGCTGGCGTGTGTTGAATTGGCAGCTTCCGTTAATGGTGCGACAAGTCGCGATCGCGCCTGAATCGATCTGGCAAATTGTACGGCAAGTTCAAGGAGTCACACAGTGTTATGAAGTGCGATCGCGGGGAATTGTAGGGCGGCAAGTCTTTGTCGAAATGCGCGTGATGGTGCATCCAGAATTTTTGGGTGCGAGTGATTGGATCGTAGAGCAAATTGAAGGTGCAATTCGCGATCGATATGGTCCGGTGCAAGTGATGATTTTTATCGAAGAAGCGCAAGACGAATTGCAGCATCCGTTTGAACAACTGCGATCGGATCAATCGAATCGCGAAATCGACTGGAGCTAATCTGATTTAATACCAAATCAATCTTTTATGCTAGAACGAATTCGACTAGAGAGTTCACGCCCAAAGCATATTCGACATCATCAATCTTTTCGCGATCGCGCCATTCATCAATCACACCAAGCAAGCAACGAACTGCTAAATCGCGCTGAATCAATTCAGTGACGGCTTGCCAAGCATCCGGTGCATTCGAGAAAAAGCCAAGCTGAATCATTCCACCTTCATGCCACCAGATGCCAATCCAGCCTGCATCTTGTTCTGTAATTTCTACATGCTGTCCAAGGTATGTCATAGCTGCTTCTCTCTAACTCCGCGTCTTAATGAATTACAGAATACGCGCTGTGCATACGGCTTGACCTCTACTAAAAAGAAGGGATCGCCTAGCGTGTCTCTGCCTGATGACAGTAACCGTTTAGGCGATCCCGCACACACAATGAAGAAGTCTTTCAGTGAAATTTAAGCAGCGCTACGGGTCACGAGTCCCCACAAGAAGATTGCGATCATGGCTCCGATCACAGCGACGACTAATCCAGGCAAGTTAAATCCAGCAGCAGATAAACTGATCGTCCCCTGAGTCAGCAGAGTGAATAAGCTACCTCCCAAGAATGAACCGATGATGCCTAAGATCATCGTGCTGAGGATGCCACCGCCTTGCCGTCCAGGATAGATCAGTTTTGCGATCGCACCTGCGACAATTCCAAGTACAGCCCATGCAAGAATATTCATGCTCGTCTCTCCTAGAGCTTATAAGCCTCGGTTGATTCGATCGACGGTGAAGAAAGGGTCGATCGACTTTTTCTATGTACGGAGGTAGTATACCGCTGCTTTTGTCTTTGTCAAATGAATAAAATTTTTATTTAACAATCTGAGGGCGAAGACGCGATCGTGCAATTGTGCCAATCGCGTCTCTACAAATGAATGCGTTTATGGAGTTGGAATTGCCTCGCGGGAAGTAACAAACTGCGATCGTGTATGATTCATACCGCTCACCGTTGCTACCGGAGTCATGACCTGAACTGCGTTACGCTCCTCAATGATCTTGATCGCTCTCGTCACACTTTCCGGCAAGATCACAACTAAACTTCCTGGAGTTGCACTATCTAATGCGGTCTGAATTGCAGTAGTTTCATCCAGAATCGTTTCATATCGAGCCTCTGGTTTCGTTGCCTGAAGTCCTTGCTCGATGAATGTTGCAGTATTACCGCGATCGCGTCCTCGGTTGTCGTCATCCTCTTTGATAATGATGCGATCGAACAATTCAGATGAGAGTTGTCCCAACAGCACAAAATCTTCATCTCGTCGATCGCCTGGTGCACCAATGACACCAATGCGCTCTCCTTCTTTCCAGTTCTGGACGAATCCACCGAGTGCTTGATAGCTATGCGGATTATGGGCGTAATCGATCAGCACGTGGAAATGTCCAAGGCTGAATAGATTCATTCGTCCCGGTGTTTGTTTGCTCGATGCTTGGAAAGTCATCAATGCGGCGCGAATATCTTCGATCCGAACTCCTTGAGCAAATGCCGCTAAACTTGCTGCGAGGGCATTTGCAATCATAAACGGAGCGCGTCCACCTAATGTAAGTGGAACATGGATTGCTTGCTCAATTCTCAGCGTCCAGTCCCCTTTGAGAATCGAGAGATAGCCATTTTCGTAAACGGCTGCTAATCCACCGCGCTGAGTATGCGATCGAATCAATTCATTCTCTGGATTCATCGAGAAATAAGCAATCTGCGCGGTCGCTCGACTTGCCATTGCAGACACTAACGGATCATCAGCATTCAGAACCACATAGCCTTTGGGTAGTGCAGATTCAGCCACAACGCTTTTGACTCGCGCCATTTCATCGATCGTATTAATATCGCCCAGTCCTAAGTGATCTGCTGCAACGTTCAGAACGACACCGACATCACAAGCATTGAACGCTAAACCCGATCGTAGAATTCCACCTCTCGCACTTTCCAGCACTGCGACTTCAACGGTGGGATCTTGCAGAATCAATTGTGCGCTCTGAGGTCCAGTATTATCTCCTGGTTCTACTAGATAGTCACCAATGTAAGTTCCGTCTGTAGTGGTGTAGCCGACGACTTGATTCGTTTGCTTGAACAAATGAGCAATTAAACGAGTCGTGGTTGTTTTTCCATTCGTTCCAGTAATTGCAATGATCGGGATTCGTCCATTGCTCCGCTGTGGAAACAACATATCAATCACAGGTTCTGCAACATTGCGAGGAATTCCTTCACTCGGTGAAACGTGCATTCGGAAGCCAGGAGCAGCATTCACTTCAACAATTACGCCATCCATTTCGCGTAAGGGCTTAGAGATGTCATCCGTCACGACATCAATTCCAGCAATGTCTAAACCAATGATTTTTACAACTCGTTGAGCTAACCAAATATTTTCAGGGTGAATCACATCAGTTCGATCGATAGCAATTCCCCCCGTACTTAAGTTCGCTGTGGCTCTGAGATAACAGATTTCACCTTCAGGCAACACCGTTTCTAAGTCATATCCTTTCTGCTCTAACAACTCCCAAGAAGTTCGATCGAGTTCAATCTTCGTCAAAACATTATCGTGTCCTGTTCCTCGACGCGGATCACCATTCGTTTCATCGATCAACTCTTGAATCGTCGATCGACCATTCCCAACAACATGAGCCGGAACTCGTTCAGCCACCGCAACGACTTTTCCATTGACCACTAAAACTCGGTGATCGCGTCCTTGATAGAACCGCTCGATAATCACCGATCGAGAAACTTCTTTTGCTGCGTCGTAAGCTGCTTCTGCTTGCTGCCAACTCGTAATATTGATCGTAATTCCGCGACCATGATTGCCATTCAGCGGTTTGATCACGATCGGATAGCCGCCGACTTCCTCGATCGCATCTTCCAACTCATCCAGATAGTTCACAACAGTTCCACGAGGAACAGGCACACCCGCCGATCGCAGCATTTGTTTTGTGCCTTCTTTATCCGAAGCAAGCTCAACTCCGAGAATTCCAGTGTGATTGCTCAAAGTGGCTTGAATCCGCTTTTGATGCACACCAAAGCCGAGTTGGATCATCGATCGCGCTCCCAGTTCCATCCAGGGAATATTCCGCGATTCGGCTTCTTTCACCAACGTTTCTGTACTTGGACCTAACGAACATTCTGCTGCAATATCGAGCAGATCTTTCAAATCTTGCTCTAGTTCATTTTTCGGATAATGTCCGGTTTCAACGATCGTTTGGCAAATTCTCACAGCGGCTCTGGCAGCATACCGTCCAGCCTTTTCGTGAATATATTCGATCGCGACTTGGTAAATCCCTGGTTCAGCCGTTTCACGAGTCCGACCAAACCCGACAGGCATTCCTGACAGTTCTTGTAGCTCTAAAGCCACGTGTTCGATGATATGCCCCATCATCGTGCCTTCCCGCATCCGCTCCAGGAATCCGCCTCGATAGCCCGGAGAGCAAAAATGATCGACTAGAGAAGGCAACAATTCGACCAAGCCTTCATAGAACCCAGGAATCAAATTAGAAGGTGACTCAGCTAGTTCCTCCAAATCCAGGCGCATTAAAACAACTTTGTGGCGACGAATGCTCCAGTAATTGGGACCGCGTAACGTTTGAACTTTGAGTATCTTCATAAAGCTTCAATTCGGGGATACTGGCTGGGAATGAGAACACGAAAATCGAAATCAGGAAATTAGCCTCAAGACCAACTTCCTAGTTTCAGCGGCAATCTGAGCGGGGATTTGTTCATGGTAAACAGTTTGTGTAAAGAACTGTTGCCTCCAAAGGTCGCAATTTTAGGTCAAATTACACCAATGCGAAACGGTTTCTAACCGCACGATACTAGACTTGTCGATCGACTTGCTTTCAAAACATCTATCTATGCACGATCCCAGAAGGGTGACTTCCGAGAATTCCGAATCAGCATCGATCGCTTTCGTAAGTCAAATCGACAACCCGCACTTAAAACATGCAGCCGCAAATTTCCCATACACAGCGGATCAGTTTTTTCGATCTCTGCCTGATTCGTGTAGGTCATTTCGCCTGGATCAAGAATTGTCACGGCTCCTTTTCCAAGCACTTGAAGAATCCCATCGCCTTCAAACAGCGCACAGGTATCCTCATCAATGCCAATTCCCAACAGCGTCGGATGTGCCACGATCGCGCTCATAAGCCGCGCCATCCGGTTCCGATTGTGAAAATGCTGATCCACAAGAATATCTGGAATGATCCCCAACCCTAGCGTCATATCAACGAGAGAATGATTGGGCGATTCTCCACTCCCGCCGCCTGCAATCATGTGATATCCCATGACAGCCGCGCCCGCACTGGTTCCGGCAAGCGTAATTTCTCCTGATTGGGCACGCGATCGCACAATATCCATCACGGGCGTATCCGAAAGCAAGCCACAAAGCCGCAACTGGTCGCCTCCCGTCAAAAATACACCCGTACACTCACTCACATAGCCTTGCAGTTCTGGCAAATCGCCCTGAGCGCGATCGAGAATATTCAGCACCTTGACTTCTTGTGCGCCCATCTCCGTAAAAATCGTTTGGTAACGTTCACCAATCACGACGGGTTCACGCGAAGCGGATGGAATAATGGCGATTCGGGCATCACTCCCTCCGCAACGCCAAAAGAAGTCACGGAGAATTTCTCGACCGTGGAGTTTATCTTCTGCGCCGCCAATCACCATAATGGCGGTCTTGAGGGACTGAGGCATCTGCGGTTTCAACGATTGCAAGACTGACTCTAGCATGAAGGATGAAGAATATAAGAACGGAGGGCGATTGACGATCGAGAATTCAGTTTAGGATCAAGTGGGTGAGGTTGGCATCAGATATTGAAATTGTGCGATCGTCTTTTCTATGACTTTCAATCATGCCAAATTATTAATTCTTTGTTAACGCTATTCTGTTTTTTCTTATCAACATGCGCTTCGATATTGTGACGTTATTTCCCGATTTCTTTGAGTCGCCCCTAAAATCTGGGCTGCTAGGGAAAGCGTTGGCGAAACAAATTGCTGAGGTTCACTTAACGAATCCACGTGATTTTGCAGTGGATAAACATCGCCGCGTAGACGATGAGCCTTACGGGGGCGGGGTTGGCATGTTGATCAAGCCAGAGCCGATTTTTGCTGCGGTGGAATCTTTACCCGTCTTGCCCAGGCGCGAAGTGATTTTTGTAACTCCGCAAGGGGAGCCGATGCAACAATCGATGCTGAAAGAATTTTCGACAAATTTCGATCAGATTGTCATCATTTGCGGACATTACGAAGGAATCGACGAGCGAGTGATGAGTTTGGTCACGCGGGAAGTTTCGCTGGGGGATTTTGTTCTGACCTGTGGAGAAATTCCAGCGTTAGCATTATTAAATGGAACGATTCGCCTGTTGCCGGGTGCGATCGGGAAAGAGGATTCGCTGAAATTCGAGAGTTTTGAAGCGGGTTTGCTCGATTATCCGCAATATACTCGTCCGCCTGTGTTTAGAGGATTAGAGGTTCCAGCCGTTCTACGATCGGGCAATCACGCCGCGATCGATCAATGGCGCACTCGACAACAAATTGAGCGAACCCGTCTCCGCCGTCCGGATTTGTACCAATGCTGGCTAAAGCAAACCGGGCAAAATAATCAAGATGAGATTAATCCCCAACCATGAAAAAGTTCTCTCTTCTGTGTGCCACCCTTGCGAGTACTGCTCTATTAAACTCGCTCCAGATTCCGATGCCGTTCCGATCGTCTGAGATGCTGCTCGATTCTGCGGCGTATGCGAGACGCAGTGGAGGACGCAGCGGAGGTGGGTCATTTAGTCGTCCTTCGAGTGGCTCTCGTCGCAGCGGTGGATCAGATTCGGGTGGGTCAGTCGCGCCTCGATCGTCTGGCGGTGGAGTTTACTACGGTGGATATGGCGGCTCTTACTACGGTGGTGGCAGCATTGTCTTGCTCATCGTGGCACTGATTCTGATTGGGGGAGCGGGTTTCTTTGTTTGGTATCTGCTCAAGAGTGGTAAGAAGAAAGGCGGCGAACTTGAGAATGATACGGTGACTGTGACCAAAGTTCAGGTGGGATTATTAGCGGAAGGTCGCGCCATTCAACCTCAACTCGCTGAGATCGTTCAAGAAGCAGATACAGAAACACTCGAAGGACTTCACGCAGAATTGCAAGAGGCAGCGTTAGCCCTGTTGAGAATGCCGGAAAACTGGAGTCATGTTCAGGCAAGTTCCAAGACGGTGAAAACGCGCGATGAAGCGGAAAAATTGTTTGGTCAATTGTCGATCGCGGAACGCACAAAATACACCACAGAAACACTCACGAATGCAAACGGTAAGCTCGTACACAAAGAGTTCGATCTTGATCCAGACAAAGATCCCGCTTCTTACATTGTGGTTACTTTGCTAGTTGGAACCGCAGACGACAAGCCATTGTTCTCTGAAATCCGCACAACTGAAGCTTTGAAAGATGTGCTTTATCAACTTTCCAGTCTCAATCCTGATTATCTAATGCGGTTTGAACTGCAATGGACACCGCAAGTAGAAAGCGATAGTTTGACCTACGATGAGATGTTGTTGGAATATCCTGAAATGCTGCAAGTATGAAACACTCGACAAACATTTGGGAGTATAAACCTTGGTGGTGTCAGCCCTGGTCGATTCTACTTACAGGCGTAGGATTGATCAGTGGCAGTTGGGTATTGTTGCACTCGATTTGGATCTCGATCGTAGTTTCAATTCCAGTGCTAACTTGGATGGGTTTTTTCCTGCTCATCTATCCAAAGGCAATGTCAGAAAGTTTATACGACTCCGCGAACGATCGATCTTCTTCGTAGCGCAATTTCGTTTCGGTTGACTCGCGTAAAGAACTCCACCCTATTATTCGTCAAGGACTCAAAAGTATGCTGGAGTCGAATTCTGCTATGCAGGTAATCGGAGAAGCCGAAAGATGCGTTTGGATGCGAAAGCCTATTTGCTCAAAGACACAGAGCTAGATGAACTGGCTTTAGCAATTCGCTCTGTTCACAAGGGACATACGCATTTAGAACCTGGATTGTTTGAAAAAGCACTGAACTCGATCTCTCCTCCTCTTCGGCATTTCTCCCTCTGCGATCGCTTCGGGAGTTTACAAATACGCTTCGGGAGATCTCAGATTCTCTCCAGGAGTTTAGAAATTTGCTTCAGGAGTTTGCAGATTGACTCTGGCAGGTTACGGATTGACCTTGGGAGTTTACAAATGCACTCAGGGAGTTTATAAATGCGCTCCATGAAGTCTCGGACTGACCTTGGGAGTTGACGGATTGTCTCTAGGAGTTCACGAATGCACTCTGGGAGTTCACAGCAACTTCATCCGCGATCGCAAATTACAACCCAAAGGTGGCGAAGTTCCCGTCGCTTAGGCAAATCTGAACGTAAGAGACCCTCCCGGTTCTCCACGAGTTCAAACTGTGAAATTATTTTTTGACGAGCAGAATGCTTCACACGGTATCTTGCTCAACGCGCTAGACGGTTCGGTAAGCGCTGTCCTACCGCCCGAACGCTTTTATAGAACAAGCGGTGAAACGGTACGCTCAATTTAGCATTTTGTTGGGAGAGCGATCGCAGCAGTCAATTCGAGTTTATGAGCGTTCAGCATAGTGAAGAGACTATAAGCAGCAAGAGAATTGGCTGGATTATAGGCGTGATTCATGCGATCGGATACACGATCGAAGCAAAAAAATAAGGGGGTTAGCGATGAAGTCTTACGTTAGACAACGATTTTTCCCTAAATGGGGGAAATCTAACAAGCATAGTCGTAATAAAAAATCGCGGGTCGATGTTCAAGCTCCTTCGTTACTTTTCAATCACCAGTTTGATTGCCCTTGGTACTGCCTCAGGATTATCCGGCATGATGTATCGGCAGCACGCAACCGACGATCTGATTAAGTTTGGCGAACATGAAAATATTATGCTCACTCGCAGCTTTGCAAACTCTTTGTGGTCAGAATTCAAACCGTTTTTGCTTTCTGCGAGTAACCTGAGCGACGAGCAACTCAAACACCATTCAGAAACGCAACGGCTCCATGATGCGGTTCGGAATCAAACCCAAAATTTATCCGTTGTTAAGATCAAAATTTTTGATTTGAAAGGGCGCACAATCTTTTCCACCGAGAAGGACAACATCGGACAAGACTACTCGGATCGTCCTGGTTTTCGCCAAGGGCTTGCAGGAGAAGTTGCTACTAAACTTGATCACCGGAATAGGTTGAATGCAATCACTGGAACAATCGTTGATCGTCAATTAATTTCGAGTTATGTTCCTTTAGAATTGAAAGCCGCAGATGGCACGACTCAGATCGAAGGTGTGTTTGAGCTATACAGTGATGTCACGCCGCTCGTTGCCGAAGTGGAGAAGACGCAAAAATTCGTTTTTCTCATCAGTGGCGCAATTTGGGGAGGCGTGTATCTGGTTTTGTTTTTGATTGTCAAACGGGCTGACACCATTATCCAAAAACAGTATCAACTCCAACAGCAGACAGAAGCTTCACTGCGAGACTCTGAGCAGGTGGCACGTCAAAAGTCTCAACAATTAGAAAGTGCCCTTGAAGAACTCAACAAAACCCAGATACAGCAAGTGCAGGCTGAGAAGATGGCGAGTTTGGGTCAAATGATTGCCGGAATTGCCCATGAAATCAATAACCCGGTGAATTTTATTCACGGCAATTTGCAATACGTCGATGAATACACTCAACAACTACTCAATATTATTGCAGCCTATCAATCGCACTACCCCCACGCGCCGCAAGAACTTCAACAGGAACTTGAACAAGCAGAACTTGATTTTCTGGCAGCAGATCTGTCTCGTGTGCTTCAGTCGATGCAAGTTGGTTCTGATCGTATTCGAGATCTTGTTCTAGCCTTACGAAATTTTTCTCGCTTAGACGAGGATGGTGCTAAAGCGGTCGATCTGCATGAAGGCATTGATAATACTTTAATGCTGTTGCAACATCGCCTGAAAGCAACGCCCGATCGTCCTGCGATCGAGGTCATCAAAAACTATGGTCAGTTACCAGCGATCGAGTGCTATCCAGCGCCTTTGAATCAGGTATTTATGAATCTGCTCAGCAATGCGATCGAGGCGATCGATGAGATGCAGCAAAAATCAGCAATCAAACCGGGTCAAATTCGGATTTCTACCGATATCAATAACCAAGCTCAAGTGAAAATCGTCATCGCTGACAATGGTTCTGGCATCTCTGAATCCGTGAAACAAAAAATTTTCGATCCATTCTTCACCACTAAACCTGTGGGTAAGGGAACTGGGCTGGGATTGTCTATTAGCTATCAAATTATTACTGAGAGACACTGTGGCACGTTGGACTGTCTTTCCGTCGAACGAGAGGGAACTCAATTCGTGATTCAAATTCCTGCGGCATTATCATGAATTCGACAAATGGTGAAAGTGATGAATCACGATTACTGCCGTATCAACTTGACAGTTTAACGATCGTACAAACTTTCTGAAGTCTTGGTTCAGCTTCACCGTATTTCCAAAGATGATACTCACGCCGGATCTCTTCTAGAGCATCGATTCTCGCTTGACAGGATTGAGAGCGCCAATAAGCGACATCTCGATTCGGCGCTCTCATACTAATCTTGCTAACAACTGGCACTATTCGACGAGAAGAATCTTGCATACGCTTAGTCAGTTGCTACTTCTGAATTATACAAGGTTCACTCAACAAAAAAGCTGGTAGACCCAGCAAAGGAATCTACCAGCCTAATCATTCAATCCACTAGAACTTACTTCGACTCAGTGAAGTCAGCGTCAATCACATCATCACCACCCGTCGAACCTGTCGAACCGCCACCTGCACTTGCACCTGGATCAGCGCCCGGAGCTTCACCGCCACCCGCTTGCTGATAAAGGTTTTGGCTAATGCCGTACAGCGATTGTTGCAGATCGGTTTGTAAGGTCTTGATCCGATCGAAGTCTTCTTGTGCGATCGCGTCTCTCAAATCCTTAACCAATCCTTCCACCTTGGTCTTGTCAGCTTCAGGCACTTTATCGCCCAATTCGCCGATTTGCTTCTCAGCTTGGTATGCCAGCGAATCCGCTTGGTTCTTCAGATCAATCCGCTCACGGCGTTCTTTGTCTGCGGTCGCATTCACTTCCGCATCACGAACCATGCGCTCGACATCATCCTTCGGCAAGGTCGAAGCACCTGTGATGCTAATCGATTGTTCCTTACCAGTCCCTTTATCTTTTGCAGAAACGGTCAAGATACCATTCGCGTCGATGTCAAAGGTCACTTCGATTTGAGGAACACCACGGGGAGCGGGAGGAATACCATCCAAGCGGAAGGTTCCGAGGCTCTTGTTGTCGTTCGACATTTCGCGCTCACCTTGCAGCACATGGATTTCTACATTGCTTTGTCCATCTACCGCAGTCGAGAACACTTCAGACTTCTTGGTCGGAATCGTAGTGTTGCGAGGAATGATCTTGGTCATCACGCCACCCAAGGTTTCAACACCGAGGGAGAGCGGAGTCACGTCGAGCAAGAGAATGTCTTTCACTTCTCCAGCCAAGACACCTGCTTGAATCGCAGCACCGACCGCAACCACTTCATCCGGGTTCACAGTCTGGTTCGGGTCTTTGCCGAGAACGCGCTTCACAACTTCCTTAACTGCCGGAATCCGAGTCGAACCACCGACGAGGACGACTTCATCGATCTTGCTCTTGTCGAGTTTCGAGTCACGCAGTGCGGATTCTACGGGAATGCGGCATCGATCGATTAAATCTGCACACAATTCCTCAAACTTCTGACGGGTCAGAGTCGTATCTAGGTGCTTCGGACCGTCTTGGGTTGCAGTGATAAACGGTAAGTTAATATCCGCTTGCGTCACGTTGGAAAGCTCGATCTTCGCTTTCTCAGCAGCTTCGGTTAAACGCTGAAGGGCTTGCTTATCTTTGCGAAGGTCAATGCCTTCTGCACGAGCAAAACCATCAGCAAGGAAGTCTACGATCTTCTTGTCGAAGTCGTCACCACCCAAGTGAGTGTCACCAGAGGTAGCAAGAACTTCAAACACTCCGTCGCCCACTTCTAGGATCGAGACATCGAACGTACCACCACCCAAGTCAAAGACAAGGATCGTTTCGTTGCTCTTCTTATCCAAACCGTAAGCCAGCGATGCAGCAGTCGGCTCGTTGATAATTCGGAGCACTTCGAGACCTGCAATCTTACCTGCGTCCTTGGTCGCTTGGCGCTGAGAGTCATTAAAGTAAGCGGGAACTGTGATCACCGCTTGAGTGACATCTTCGCCCAGATACTTACTAGCATCTTCTTTCAGCTTGCGGAGGACTTGAGCAGAAATCTCTTCCGGTGCAAACTGTTTGCCTTGTGCGGTACAGTCAAGTTTCACATTACCGCCCGCATTTAGGACTTTGTACGCCACTTCGGTCGCTTCATGCGTGATTTCATCAAATCGACGACCGATAAACCGCTTCACAGAGTAAAAGGTATTCTCTGGGTTCATCACGGCTTGGCGCTTCGCGATTTGACCGACTAAGCGATCGCCATTTTTCGCGTATCCAACCACGGAAGGAGTCGTCCGAAACCCTTCTGCATTCGCAATTACAGTGGGCTTCCCACCTTCCATCACAGCGACACACGAGTTTGTCGTTCCTAGGTCAATTCCAACAACTTTTGCCATATTGGTGCTTCGGCTCCATCACTATCAAATGCTTTGTTCAGGGTAGGGGACTGGCATCAGTGCCAGAATCGGTTCGGGGCGGCGGGACTCAAACGGGTAAGCTTGCTCAGTGCCACCAAAGCATCCTTCAATCCCCTACCTAATATACTGTTCGGCTTCATGCGTTCCATGAAGGGGTGTTTACCGTACCTACCGAACCGATTGGGGGACGGTTGGGAGTGGGGAGTGGGGAGTAGGATAAGCGGTATCGTTCGCGTAAAGGAACTGAAATCGCAATCCCCACCCCCTACTCCCCACTCTTATCTCTAGCTATTCCAGAGATCAGCGGTGTCTGCTTCAGGAGCAGCTTCGGTCTGAGGCGCTTCTTGAGCAGCGACCGCAGGCATATCCGTTCCAGTGAGGTTCAATTTGACGATCGCAGGCTTCACCGCTTGCAAACGGGGTAGCGTGAGCGTCAAGATACCGTCTAGGAATTCAGCTTTGACTTGATCGTTCTGAATGGCAGCGGGCAGCGAAATCACGCGGCTAAACTTGCCATATCGGAACTCAGAGCGAAATCCTTTGGCATCGGTTTGATCAAACTGACGTTCGCCAGTGATTGCGATCGCATCTCTTCCAACTTGCACGTCAACGTCTTCGGCTTTGATGCCAGGGAGTTGAACGCGAACGGTAAAACCGTCTTCGGTGGTGTGGAACTCGATCGCAGGTGTCCACAGTGCTTCACGGGTCGGCATCAGTTCATTGAAGAGTTGATTAAACTGACGACGCGCTAATTCCATTTCTTGCCAAGGAGTCAAACGAGGAGAAGTCAACATAATCAGTGTTTAAGAGAGAGGAGTGATTAGCGGTTTGTTTTGTCCGCTCTTGATGTTTCTACTTTAAGAAGAATAGAGCGCGATCGCATTGGGGCAAACCCTACTGGGTAAGGGGTAGTTGCCGATAAGCGGAAGCGGGATGAGGTACGGTCTGCCGCTCGATCAATAGGGTTTGCCGATGAATTAAGCGATCGGGTTCAAGGATTGAGCGCTCTCCTGTTCGTAACGATGCTTGAATGTATTTAACTGAAGACATCTATGCCAACCTCGAAAGCGAAATTCGGATTATTCAGAAAGACTCAGTAAAATAAACACACAACCCTACACCACCCTTATCACTGGGCAGGGTTTATCCATACAGGTACACTCGTATGATGACAAATGCTGATCCCACTCCTGCCAAAGCTTTCATCCTGGCACTGTCAAGGCTTGATCAACCGTTGTCACAATCTCTACAGGAAGCAGTTCATCAACTGATGACGACTCTGAGAAACAACAGTCCATGGATTAACGACGAAATCCGTCAGCTTGTCGAGCAGAACTCTCACCTGAAAAAGCTTTACGAGGATGCCTACAACGAGCTTGAAACGCATTATCAGCAACAGGAAAGAGCAAAAAGTCTTGACATCGTGTTTCCAAGAGAAGCCGACCCGTGGGATAGATTTATCCAAATTGTTACAGCAGATGATCCAGTCTCAGCCGCTCGCCAAACGCTTCAGCACCCTAATTCACAGCCCAGCAATTCTAGAGAAACCTTCTGGGACAGAAGCGATCGTATTGCCGTGATGACCGCAGGCGGCGCATTTCTTGGAGGCGCGATCGCTCACCTGCTCGCTGGAAACGCATTCGTCGCAGTCGGCGCGATCGGCGGTGCGGTCTTGGCTGCAATCTATGGGTGGTATATTGGCTTCGGCAAAATAAAATCGAATCTCTAGATGCGGACGGAACTGCTTGTTTGGTTTATCTTGACTATTGTATTGACTGGAGCAGTTCTAGTTTGGAGAAAGAACCATCAACTCCCTTTGTTGAAGTCTGAAAAATTTGTCGTTCTTGCTTTGGCAAATGGTGGTCTGATTGTATTTGCCAAAGTTTTGCAGAAAGCTCTTTTTAATGAAGATCTACAAAAGATACTAGATTGGGATGGGAGTATTGCGCTCTGCGTTGGCTCTGGTTTTAGGCTTTACCTATCAGAAAAAGAGATCTGGAAATTGTTCAAGCCATAAGGTCGGTTCGACAGAGTGAGCCGAATGGAAAATCGAATCCGCAGATGTTCGGAAAAGTTTGTTAATTGCATCTAAATCAAGTTGGGCACTTCTAAGAGGGTGTTTGAAAAGTATAAAAAGCGGCTTTGCTGCGTTGCCAGTCCGCCCGGAGATTCATTTCCGGGCTAATGGAAGAAACCCCGCTGAAGCGGGCTAAGAGAGCAATACGGAGTTCTTAGCCCAGTTTAGTGGGCTTC